>CAZRQA010000013.1:0-19180 GCA_964602335.1 uncultured Bdellovibrionales bacterium | reverse complement strand
ATTACTATTTCCGGCCTGGACGGTTCCGGGAAAACCACCCAAATTAAAAAACTGAAAGATTATTTCAAATCTCAGGGTAAAAATTACCGCTATTTTCACGGCGTGGAATATTCTTTAGCTAATAAATTATTTGGTAAAAATAAAAAACCGGGTGAAAAAAAATCAGTTGCCAAGTCGGGAAAATTTAAAATATTTTTAAGAAAAATTTTTCTTATTATTGACATCATCCGCTTCCGCAGCTTCTATTTGACTAAAAACTTAAATCAGGAGATTGACTATATTATCTTTGACCGCTATTTTTTTGACCAAATTATCAATATCCTCTACCTGAGTAAAAAATTTCCTCCTTTTAAAAGCCATCCTTGGTGGCTGAAAACCGCCCAAAAATATATTATCCAGCCGGAAATAAGAATTTATCTGGAAATCAGCCCGGGAGAAATAATGGAAAGGGACAGGCAAATTGACCAGGATAAAAAATACCTGGAAGAAAAGGAAAATTTATATAATTATTTCTGCGAACGCTGGCACATTGATCAAATAGGCGCCAGCCAGAGCAAGGAAGAAGTTTTTGAAGAAATTAAAAATATCATAGAATCTTAGCCTAGAGTTCAACTCTTGGGTTCTCCAAGAGTTGAACTCTAGGAAAACTAATTAACTAACCATGCGCTCCATCCTAAAAATATCATTTTGGCTTTCGCTGGCGGAATTAGCTTTTAATTTCTCCGGCTACATCATCCACGCCTTCCTGGGACGATTTTTAGGGCCGGCCGATTATGGCCGGTTCAGTTTGGTAATTGTTTTTTCCACTATGGTAATCATTCTGATAGGCCGCGGCATACCAATTTCTATGAGCAAGTATCTAAGTGAAATTTATAAAACAAACAAGCCAGAAGTAAAAAATATCAAGCGGCATGCTGCTTGGCTGCAATTTCTGATCATTGCCGTTGTGTCAATTTTATATTTTTGGTCAGCTCCTCTTTTTGCTAGATTATTGAAAGATCCCACCCTTGCTCCCCTTTTCCGAATTTCCACTTTTATAATTCCCACTTTCGCTTTGGCCAGTTTTTACATTTATTATTTTAACGGCATTCACCAGTTTAACAGGCAGTCCTTGCTTAAATTCGTCCGGGCCGGCGCTAAAATTATTTTTATTTTAGGATTCGGATATTTTTATAAAACCGCCGGCGCCATTATCGGACAGGCCTTGGCGCCGCTTTCTGTCTTTTTAGTGGCTTATTTCCTGGATCCTTTCAGAAAATTAAAAAAACTAAGCCCGGCAAAAAAATTTGATAAAAATTTATTTAAAAAAATCGCTTGTTTCGCTTGGCCAATCATAACTTTTATGCTTTTTTATGAATTAATGATTTCTATTGATTTGTATTTAGTTAAGGCTATTATGCGAAGCGATCATCAAACCGGGCTTTTTAATTCAGCCCTAACAGTGGGACGAATCCCTTATTACGCTTTTTATTTTCTCACTATCTTGCTTTTGCCCAAAATTTCCCAATCTATCGCCAAAAAAGACGTTAAAAAAACTAAAAAAATCCTCTCTGTTTCCTATCGCTTCCTTTTTATGCTGATGCTTCCCAGTCTGGCAATCTTGTCTTACTTTTCCGCTTCCGCGTTGGAATTTTTTTACGGAGAAAAATTTGTTCCGGCAGCTGCGCCAATGAGCGTCTTGGTTTTCGGGTTAGGGTTTTTAACGGTTTATTACACCATCACTTTTGTGCTTAACGGGGCGGGCAGGAATAAAATTCCCATGTATAGCTCTATCGTTGGCGCCTTATTGAACGCTATTTTGAATTATTTTTTTATCAAACATTGGGGCTTAATGGGCGCCGCCTGGGCCACTACTATTACCGCCTTCTTGATAATGCTCTTCTCTTTAATTTATACCAGCCGAAAAATTACCAATTTTTTAAAAATTACTTCTTTGATAAAATATTCCCTGGCCAGTTTTTTAATCTATTTTATCGCCCGCCAATTTCTCTATCAAGGAAAATTTATTTTCATTTTATGGTCCTTGATTTTACTAGCCTTGTATTTAATGGTATTATTCATAACAAAAGAATTTAAAAAGAAAGATGCAGAATTTATAATAAAATCTTTTAATAAAAATAATCAAAAACAATGAAAAATAATGTAATCCATTTATTATTCTTATTCGCCGTTATTATCGCCGTAGGCATTGGCGTTTATTTGATTTTCAAGCCTTTTTTAATTGCCATTTTAGTGGCCTTTATCCTCTGGCAGCTATTCAAGGGCTGGCATAAAAAAATTCTCAAGCTTTTGGGCGGCCACAAGTCGCTGGCTTCTTTGCTGAGTTGCACAATAATATTTTTTATTCTAGTAATCCCCTTTTTGATTGTTTTAGGCCTGATAACTTCAGAGGCCAATAATTTGTATAAATCCATCCAAGAAAATAACTGGAATATTGAAATCGGAGTAGATTCAGAAATGTTTTTGTTAAAAGAATTAGGATTTGAATCCGGAAAATTCAGCCTTGAATCTCTGACTTCTTCCAGTTACTTCGAAGGCGCCAAGGGCATAGGCAATTTCTTGCTTAACGCTGTAAAGAAAACCTACCAGGGCGCCAGCAGTTTCATTTTTACCACCTTTATAACATTTTTTGTCCTTTATTATCTTTTTAAAGACGGTGAGAAAATATTGCGGAGGCTGATGAATTTAAGCCCCTTGCCCAACCGCCAAGAAAAAAATTTAATAGAAGATTTTGTTAATATTTCCCGAGCCACATTGAAGGGCTCCCTGGTAATTGCTATTGTGCAAGGCCTTATTCTGGGATTGACTTTTTGGTTTACCGGCGTTTCCGCTCCTGCTATCTGGGGCGTAGTAACCGCAATTGTTTCTTTGATCCCCCTTATAGGCGCCGTTTTAGTTTGGCTGCCAGCTTGCATTATTATGTTTTTTATGGGGCATTGGGTCTCAGCTTTAATAATCCTAATCATTGGCGCCGGAATTGTCAGCACGATTGATAATTTTCTGCGCCCTAAGCTGGTGGAAAATGAAACCAGCTTGCACCCTATGCTGGTCCTGCTTTCCACTCTGGGCGGCATTGGCGTTTTTGGCATAATGGGCTTTCTCATCGGCCCTATTATTATTGTACTTTTTCTTTCCCTGTTAAGAATCTACAAATCTGATTTTAAAAAAGAAATCAAGCAGATGAATGAATGCAAGTAAAAATATTCTAATTATTAAAATTCTACTGATAAAAAACTGAAATTCCACAACACAGAAAGGAGAAAGCGCTATGGCTATAAAAGTAAGCCTTAGAAAAGCCGCTATATTTGGAAGGCGAGAGGGCAGAGAAAATTTTTCTTCTATGAAAAAAGCCCACCAAATTTTCAAACAATTTCCCCAGGAAATGCAGGATAAGATCCTTGAAAAACAAAGAGAAGGGTTGAGAAAAGACCAAGGAAATTAAATTCTAATTTCAAGAAGGAGGCACGAATATGGGACAAAGTATGCTAGAAGAAAAATATCAGTCAGATGAAGCGCACAAAAAAGAAAGAAAGAAACAAGTCCGCATTGAAGCGCAAAGCATAATTGATCGGCTCGACCCCGAGCACATCAACAGCTGGCCCGAGCTAATCAATATCCTAGAAAATTGCCTCAAAAACGCCAGGAAATACTTATGGACTCAAAATAAGGTGAAAAAATATTAATGAATTGAAACTTTTACCATCCGAGCTTAATTGCTTTGTTAAAAACATTGCAAGCCTAGCTCGGATTTTTATTTATTGTTATTTTACTTAACCAACACAATTTAAACATTATAATCGCTATCGCTAAATTATTCAGTATACTAGTATACTGAATAATTTTGAATAACAAGAATCTCAAAGAATTTTAGCTGTTTATTACAGAGAGATAAATAGAGGCCTCTATAGAGGCCTCTATTTATTTTATGATTGTAATTTAGCACTAAGCCTCTCCTAGAGTTCAACTCTTGGAATCTCTAAGAGTTGAGCTCTAAAAACAAGAAGTCCTGTTAATTAATGTATAAAAAATACCCATAGAATTGCAATTTAAATGGGTATTTTTTGCCATAAAATTATCTAAGAAAATTTATTCCACTACTGCTAAAATATCCTCTGCCTTAAGAATCAAATATTCCTCTTTTTCTATTTCGATTTCTGTTCCGCTATACTTAGCAAAAATAACTTTTGAACCTTTTTTTATTTCTTTATTAATTTTTTCACTGTCTCCCACGGCCACAACTTCTCCTTCCTGAGGCTTGTCTTCGGAAGCGGTTTCCGGAAGCACAATGCCGCTTTCCGTGGTTTTCTCAGTGGAAATTACTTTAATTAAAACATTTTCTCCGAGAGGTGTTACTTTTTTCATAGCTTTATTTATATATTAATTATTAAAAAATATTAAAAATACATTTAATGGTAAGGTTAAATTGCCAATAACAAATCATTTAAAATCATCAACATGCTCCCCCGTAAATCAGCCAATCCTTTCACGAATCTACAAATACTCAGTCGGGATTTTGATAACAATTTGTATATTTGTGAGATAATTTGTAATTCGCAGGAAAAGTCTCTTGATAAGCTTAAAAATTTAAACCGCTAATAATTACCCGCAACAACCCAAGACATAACTATCGCTTAAAAAAATTAGCAATCGCTTGTTTTAACTGCTAATAATAATATCAAAAAATAATTTTTTGTCAATCGATATTTCTCGGGCGAACAAAGGTTTCAATCTGCGTTCTATTTGGAATATGGTCCGGATCGATATTAGCATAAACAAAAACCCTGATTAAACTGATATCCTCCGGTGAAACAGGGACAGCTAAGGGATTATTCGTTAAGTCGGAAGGGTAATCGCTGTTATAATACGTAAAAATCGGTTCAGAATTTTCATTAGCTACTCCGCTGGCTAAAATTCTAATTTCTTCGTCTGCTCCGGAATATTGAGGAGGAAAGCCGCTCGCCTCGGAAATTCCCATTTTTATTTGGCTATTTTCCAGATAAATGTGCACCCTTTCTATCGGCGAATCATCATCAATATCAGAGAAAAAAACTAAATCAAATTCACCGGCGCTCTCTATTAAATAGCTGCCGGCGTCTGATTGTCTAGCTTCCCTTAAATACTTGGTTATGCTATGAAGAGTATTTTGAATAACCGCCGTATTTAAGCCCTGCTCAATGGTGTAACGGTTAATGTCAAAAGTTTTAATAATAAAAACTGATAAAATTCCGTTTATCAAAATCATAATGCTAACCGCCACCATCGTTTCCACTAAAGTGATTCCGCTTTTATTTTTTTTAAATTTTATTGGCATAATAAAAAATTATTGAGCAGTTAAAACAACTTCTTTTTCTATTAAATTACTAATGCTGGCTTCGCCACTCTCGCTGTTATAACCGGCCTTGGTAACTTCAAAATGATAATCCCCCGGGTTCATAGTCTCTGCTACACTGGGAAAATACACTAAGCCATTGGCGCTTGAAGTAGCAGTTTCATCAAAATCTTCTCCCGTCAAATGCACCCCTGCTCCTTCCAAGGGATCGCTAGTGGCGCTGTCTTTTACGCTAATAACCAGAGAATCTTTATTTTTATCCGCAAAAATAAATAATACCTCTTTGATCTCAGCCGGATCCAGATTGAAGGGGTTTTCCTCTGTCATGCTTAAAAACTTATAATCTGAATTAGATAGGCTGGCAATATTCATAATCTCATACTGGGCAGAGCTGGTTGAATTAAAAATCGCTTCTCCATTTTCATCACTAGTTACTGTGGTATCCACCTTGTAAGTATCCGGGTCAATGCCAATTTTTTTTCCTCCTATCACTTCAAATTCAATGCCCGGTATGCCGCTCTCATCCGCCAAATTAACTGCTTTTAATGTTAAATCAGCAGCTTCGTCTATAATAAATATTTTTGTATTCAAATGATCCGCTACTAAATTTAAATCACTAATAATGGGGGTAAAAGGACTGTCGGGAGGATTTGGATAAGTTCTGGAACTTTCGTAGCCTTCTTTGGAAACATTAATTCTGTAATATTGGCTTGGAACCCCGGATAAAGTAAGGTTACCGGAAGCATCTGTTTGAGTGGTTATATTAACATCCGGATCATTATCTAAATCAGTTAATTCTACTGTAGCATTAGACACGAAATCACCATGGGAATTAACCACGTTGATGCTTAAGGTTCTTCCTCTGGGAGCAAAAATGGAAAAAAGCCGGATAGCTTCTTCATTGTCAGGCATGGTGACGGTTATTTGAGCCTTTTTGTAATCGGTGCTAAATGCATCATCCGGGGAAAAACCGTCAAAAGCGTCGTCGACATATCTTATGTCTGTAGCTACTTCATAAGTTCTTCCGTTTTTATTTACTGTTTCTTCTTGGGGAATTGGCCCATCCACCACTCCTCCTATTGTACCAATTTGTCCATAATCCAGATTCCTCAAAATTTCCATTTTTTCGTTGGCAATTGCTACCGCCCCTATCCTAAGCTTGGCCTGATTTACATTATTCATTGTTCCGCTTAAAGCTGAATACAAGCTTACCACTATCATGCTAACCAAAGCTATGCCCACAATCGCCTCCATAGCAGTCACTCCTGAATTTTTTTTGTTAAAAAAATATTTCATAGTCTTTATTTTTCATAGTTTTTTTAAACTTTTTCCATGATAGAATAAATTGGCTGAATAATGGCAACAGCAAAAAGTCCCACTGCGGCTCCAATAATTACCATTAAAATTGGCTCAATAATGGAAGACAAATTTTTACTTATTTGATCGACTTCGGATTCATAAAATTGGGCTAATTTATTGAGAATTTCCGGGCTTTTCCCCGTTTCCTCGCCTACTTCTACCATCTGGATAACTAAGTAAGGGAAAACTTTTTTGTTACTTTCGAGTGCCTTGGAAAGAGTTATGCCTTTTTGGACTTCTTTGGAGGCCTTTTCAACGCTTTTGCTGAAATAATAATTTCCTAAAGTATCAGATGTTATTTTCAACGCTCTAACCAAAGAAACTCCACTAGTTAATAAGGAGCTTAAAATCCTTGAAAACCTAGCACTATTAACTTTCACTACTATGTTGCCGATAACCGGCAATTTTAAAAATAACAAATGGAAGAATTTTTTTCCCAAGGATGATTTATAAAAAACAAAAACACCGCCAACAAAAGTAAATATAATCGCTAGAGTTAATATGGTATTTGAAGCCATAAAATTGCTTATTTTAATCAATATCTGCGTTAAAAGCGGCAATTGGGCATCAAAATCATCAAAAATAGCGGTTATTTTTGGCACTACAAACATCATCATTAATATCCCGATAATAACCATTACAATAAGGATAATGGCAGGATAGATTAGCGCCCCCCTAATTTTTGCTATTAATTTATGGTCTTTCTCCAGCTGCCTAGAAAGAATCTTTAATATTTTTTCTAAATTTCCGCTGGTTTCCCCTACTCTCACCATAGAAACAAAAATTTGATTGAAAATTCGAGGAAACTTATTCATTGCGTCAGCTAAAGCCACTCCTTTTTTTACTTCTTCATGAATTTTTTGCAAACTTTTTTTAAATATTTTATTTTTTTCCTGGCCTACTAAAACAGATAATGCCCGATTAATAGAAAGCCCTGAAGCAATCATTACCGCTAGATGGCGGCAAAAAATCATCTTGTCTTTTAGCGGCACAGTAAAAATGGAAATGCTGGAAAATCCTTTTTTATTTTTTTCTTCTATTTCTTTGATTGAAGTTGCCCAGTATCCATCTTCTTTCAGTTTAATCGCCACTTCTGACTCATTGCTAGCTTCCATAACATCTTTTTTTTCTTCACCATTTTTATTTTTGGCTGTGTATTTAAATTTAAGCATAATTATTTTTTATATAATTTAATCTTCAATAACCCTCAAAACCTCTTCTATGGTAGTTAGGCCCCAAAGACTTTTAATGATTCCATCCATAAACATAGTATGCATTCCCTCCTCCTTGCCCAATCTTTCAATTTCCGCCGCAGTAGAATTATTGCTAATTAATTTCTGGATTTTTTCAGAAACTTCTAACACTTCAAAAATGCCTATTCGCCCTTTGTACCCTTCTTCATTACAGTGTCTGCATCCTTTGCTTTTATAAAAATTCACTTCGGCTAAACTTTTTATATTTTTAAATTCTTTCATTTCTTTATCCTTGGAATTTTTAATAAATTTAATAAATTCTTCTACATTGATTTTTTGGTTTAATTCCTCAATCTGCGCTTTGGTTAATTTATATTTTTCTTTGCACTCCGGGCAAAGGCGGCGCACTAATCTTTGCGCCACTATTACATTTAAGGTGGAGGCAATTAAAAAACTTTCTGCTTCCATGTCTATCATCCTCGGTATGGCAGCCGCGGCTGAGTTGGTATGAAGCGTAGACAGGACCAAATGGCCCGTCATAGCGGCATTCAAGGCAATTTGAATGGTCTCTGAATCTCTAATTTCCCCTACCATAATAATATCGGGGTCCTGCCTTAAAAGAGCTCTCAATCCTATTGCAAAAGTCATCCCGATTTTTGAATTTATTTGAGTTTGGTTTATCCTAGGCATCTGGTACTCAACCGGATCTTCTACGGTAGAAATGTTAACTTCCGGCCTATTTAAAATATCTAAAATTGTGTATAGCGTAGTAGTTTTTCCGCTTCCTGTCGGACCGGTAACCAGCAGCATGCCATTGGGCTTTTTTATGGCACCATGGATTTTTTCCAAAGATTCGCCCCAGAAACCAATTTTTTCCAACGTTAAACCCTTGGAAGATTCATCTAAAATTCTCATTACAACCTTTTCTCCTCTAAAAACCGGCAAAACTGAAACACGGAAAGAAATTTTTTTATCATCTTCTTCTATTTTAAATCTGCCGTCTTGAGGGACCCGATGTTCATCTAACTTTAAATTGGCCAACACCTTAATTCTCGCTACAATGCCCGACATGGTTTGCTTAGGCAGCGTCATGGCGTCATGCAAGACGCCGTCGATGCGGTAGCGGACAATTACCTCTTTTTCATCAGGCTCAATATGAATATCTGAGGCAGACTGAAGAATGGCATGCTTTAAAAGCGTATCGACTATTTTAATGATTGGCAAGTCTTGGGCAATTTTTTCTAAATCCTTTTCATCTCCGGATAATTTTTTTGAATTTTCATCTATTATTGAGCCAAATTCCGCTCTCAAGCTCTTGCTGTATTGCTTCAAGGCCGCTTTCATTCCTTTTTTGGAAGTAATGCAGGGACTGACTTTTAATCCGCTTTTCTTTTTGACAAAATCAATTATCTGAATATTTTCCGGATCCAACATTGCCACCCTTAAATCATTGTTGGACTTTTTAAAGGCGATTATATTGTTTTTTTTAGCAATATTTTCCGGAATAATCTGCAAAACATCTTTAGGAATTATCTGCTTTTCTAAGTTTACATAAGGCACTCCCAAAATATAAGCATACATTTTTCGCAGCTCCTCCTCAGAAATTATTTCATTTTTAACTAAAATGTCCCCCAATTTTTCATCAGTTTCTTCGGCTTTTTTGATAAATTTATCGATTTCCTCCTCCTCTGCTACACTGGCATCCACTAAAAAGTCTTTTAGTTGTTTATTGCCTACATGCATTTTGTTTTTTATTTATTTTAATTTTTAAAAATTTATTTTGCTTCGTTGGCTTTCTTAAGTATCGTCTCTACTTTATCAGCTATTTCTTTTAATTGATAGTCCGCCTTTAGCAGATAAGTTTTTGCTCCTAAATCTAGGGCTCTTTGAATATCACCTATTTCACTTAAATTAGTTAATAAGATTATCGGGGAAGTTTTAATTTTTTCTTCTTTTAATTTTTCTAAAATCTCAAACCCGTCCATTTTCGGTAAAATAATATCAAGAAGAATAACATCGGCTTTTTTATTTTTTATCAATTCCAAGCCCTGCTTTCCGTCAGTAGCATATTCTACCTCAAAACCTCTTTCTTTAAATTCCTCTCTTAATAATTTATTCATTACCCCCTCATCTTCTATTATTAATATTTTTTTCATTTTTTTACTTAATTTTTAATTAATCATTATCACTTAAGGGCATTTTAAAATAAAAAATAGTCTCTTTATCTTTTTCTGAATCAAACCAAATTTTACCTTTCATTTTTTTAGCAAGGTTATTACTAATAAATAATCCCAGTCCTGTGCCTGAAGCATGTATCTTGCTTCCTTCTTCTCCTCTAAAAAATTTTGCAAAAATATTTTCTTTGTCTTTTTCCGCTATGCCACACCCCCTATTAGTAATTTTAAATAAAAAATTATTTTTATTTTTCTCGAGATGCATAACCACGGCAGTTTCTGGAAAACTGTATTTTATAGCATTATCAATTAAGTTATCTAGGATTAATTTTAATTCCCGATGATCTGTTTTTAAATAAGGATTTTTTAATCGATTGGAAACTAATTTTATTTTTTTAACTTTGGCTAAATAGGAATTAGCCTCCTTGATACTCTCTAGTAAATTATTAATGTTAATTTTTTCTTTTTTCAGCTTTTTATTTTCTTCCATTTTAGAAAGATATATAAAATCACTCATAAGGTCTTCTATTTTTTCTGTTGAGGCGGCAATCTCATTAATTAGCCCTGTTTGTTTTTCGGATAATAGCTCCCCTTCTTTTTTAATTGATTCTATGCTCCATTTTATACTGGTCAAGGGCGAACGCACCTGGTGGGATATTATATTTATAAACTCTTTTTTTAGGCGGCTACCTTTCATTATTTTCTTGGAAGATTCTACAATTATATTAGTTAAAAATAAAATAAGGACTGATTCTAAGGCAATCACAAAAACAGATTCTCTCGGATCTTCCATAAAATTCGAAGCCAACCAATAAGTTACAACCATCAAGCCGGCATTCATAATTCCGCTCACCAAGAATAAAAAATCCGGCAGTTTCCAGATGGGAACTTCATACTCCCTGGCTTGCTTTTTAAAATAATCCGCTAAAAACATATTATTTATTCCATAACTTATTAATTACTCTAAAAAAAGTTGACACAATGGCGGGAGAAATAGCGCTTAAAGTTTTATAATATAACTTTTCCATTTCTAATTCATAATTTTCAAAAAAATCATCGTTTTTAATCGCTTTAATTAAGGCAATATCCTGAAGCTCATCTACACGCTTAATATGTTCCACCCACAATAAATCCATAACTTTTAAAATGACTGTTTTTTCTATTTGCCTCATTTTAGAACTGGAATAAAAATTTTCAAAATCTTGATAGTATCTCTCCACGGCACTCCTAATTTTTTCCTTTATTTCTATTATATCATAATTGTATTTTTTTTCTAAATTTAAAGCAAACCAGCCATTATTTACTTTCTGGTGGATAGTGTTTTTTATTTCTTCTAATGTCCTCTTATCAACAGAAGTTTGGTTCTTAAGCTTATATTTCCTGTTTAAATCCAGGATAAATTCCTTGTTGATTAAGCTGATTAAGAATTTTTTTAGATTTTTGTTATAAAGAACTTGCTGCCTTTGGGCATAGAAGCCTTTTCGCTGTTTTTCTAGAACTTTATCGAATTCATAATTCAAAAACCTTTGATCAAAATAAATGCTTTCCATTCTTTTCTGGGCTTTCTTTAAAATTTTTTCCATTTTCTTGCTTATCGTGCCCTTTTTGTAATTTTTAAGCTTTTTTATTTTTTTAATATACTCTTTCCGAAAATAAATATCTATCAAGGAATCATCCGCAGAAATCAAAAATTGGCTTTTTCCCGGATCCCCCTGCCTTCCGGAACGGCCTATCAATTGATTGTCTATTCTTCTTGAATTATGGCGTTCCATCCCAAAAACCATTAGTCCCTCTTTTTCTTTAACTGCTTTATTTAATTTTATATCTGTGCCTCGACCGGCCATATTGGTGGCCACGGTAACTGTCTGCGGCTGGCCGGCTTGGGAAATAACTTCCGCTTCCCTAAAGGTATGTTTAGCGTTTAAAACATTGCTCGGTATGTTTTCTTCAGCTAAATTTTTTTGAATTTCAATTGATTTCTTAACTGATCTAGTGCCTACTAAAACGGCTCCTTCCTTAAAAAAATATTCCTGAGTGGACCAAGTTAAATAATTAATTTTGTCTTTCCATTTAAGAAAAAATTTATCTGGCAAGTCTTTTCTTCTGATAGGCTTGTTGGTAGGAACTACAAATACTTTCTTATTATACAAAGTCCGCAATTCTTTTTCTGCTGTTTTGGCCGTCCCGGTAAAGCCGGTCATTTTTTTATAATATTTAAAGAAATGTTGAAAGGTTGTAAGTGCCAAAACCTCGCTTTCCTCATTAAGTTTAGCCTCTTCTTTCACCTCAATTGCTTGATGGATTCCTTGGTGATATCGATGTTTTTCCATTATTCTTCCAGTAAATTCGTCCACAATTACTACTTTGCCTTTATCATCTATAATATAATCCTGATCTCTCTTAAATAAACAATGCGCTTTAAGCAAACATTCAATATAATAAATGTAATCAGTATTTTCTTCGTATAAATTTTTGACATTGATCAGTTTTTCAAGTTTTTTTATTCCTTGATTAGTTAAAAAAACGGAATGATTTTTTTTATTTACTGTAAAATCTTTTTTGTTTTCTAGGTGGCTAATTATTTTATTTAACTCAATAAATAAAATTTTATCCTTTTCAAACTGTTTTTTATCATTATTAGCGCTGGAAATAACCAGGGGAACCTGCGCTTCATCAATTAAAACACTATCGGCTTCATCAATAATAACATAATTAAACCCCCGATGCCTTTTTTCTTTTAGTTCATAAATCATATTGTCTTTTAAGAAATCAAAGCAAACTTCTCGACTGGTGACATAAGTTAAATCTGAGCCATAAGCTACCTGGCGTTCAAAATTATTAGTTTGACTATTGATAAAATCTACGCTTAAGCCTAGCAATCTATAGACTTTCCCCATCCACTGGGCATCTCTTTTAGCTAAGTAATCATTAGCTGTTACTATGTGAACTCCTTTGCCTGACAAGGCATTTAAAAAAGCGGGAAAAATAATGGCAAGAGTTTTTCCTTCACCAGTTTTCATTTCTACAATATCGCCGTAATGAGCGGCAATGGCTCCTAATATCTGTACATCAAACGCCCTCAGCCCCAAAATTCTTTTAGCTGCTTCCCGTACCAAAGCAAAAGCTTCCGGCATTATTTCTTCAAGAGAAACGCCCGATTTTAGCCTCATTTTAAATAAATCCTTTTGAGCAATAAAATCCTCGTTCTTAAACGACTGATACTTTTTTTCTAATTGGTTTATTTTTCTTACTATTTTTTTGTATCTTTGTTTTTTAGTCATCTAATTTTTGTTTTTAATTTCCGTCGGAGTGCTGGGATTTTCAACCTCCGATCGATCAGTCCCGTCTCGGCAGGCTGAGAGCCCTGTTTGTCAGGGTGCCCAGCTTCAAACTGGAGCTAAATCTTCCTCCGTCCGTTTAATTTTATTTCGTTCCGTCGGAGTACTGGGATTTGAACCCAGGATCTCCTGCTCCCAAAGCAGGCGCCTTAAACCGCTAGGCCATACTCCGTTTTAATATTACAACCATTTACAGACTTTCTTCGCGCCTGCAGTTTTTGTTAAATAAAACATTTGCACACAACTTATTAGCAATATATTGTTTTATTAATTAACCCACAAGGACTAGGACAACCGGCTAACCACTCACATTTGTAGATTTGTAGCGAATTTGTAGATTCGCCGGGTCAAAAATCATAATATAAACTAAAAACTGGTTTATCATTCTAAGCAAATCGAAGCATCGGGGTGTATAAATTTTTTATTTAATTCTATCTTTATAATAATTTATTTTAATGAAATGGTCAATTTTGAAATTTTGAAATTAAACCAAAGATTTGTTACGTAGCATGCTACGTAACATCATTTAAAAAAATATTATATTCTAAAATAAATGATGAACCACAAGCTTAACCGCTAGTGGTTTCCCTGTCTGCCGACAGGCAAGATATCTTGCCGGCTCCAAGCCAGCTTGGAGCACAGATATTTTGATTTATGATTATTGGAAGTTTTTATTTTTTTATTATAGGTTATATCTTTTTTTGAAGAATCAACCTCCCCTGTTTCCCCTCCTCATCTGAGGAGGGGACTTAAGGGATGATTTTTGTTATTTATTTATTTGTTTGTTTGTTTATTTTTTTTATTATTTTAACACTTAACTACGCTTTAAACGTACACACTAGCTGATGCTAGTGGTTTTTCTGCTTAATAAAAAACATCCCGAGAATTCGGGATGTTTTTCTATCTGAAAGCCGAATTATTTGACAATCTTCGTTACAATTCCGGCACCGACAGTTTTGCCGCCTTCTCGGATAGCAAATTTCATTCCGTCTTCCATGGCTACTGGAGCTACTAATTTAACGCTTAAATTAACAGTATCTCCAGGCATTACCATCTCTGTGCCTTCCGGCAAAATAACCTCACCAGTCACGTCAGTAGTTCTAATATAAAACTGCGGCTTATAGCCTTTCAAGAAAGGAGTATGCCGTCCGCCCTCTTCTTTAGTCAATATGTAAACTTCCGCTTCATATTCAGTATGAGGGGTGATAGAACCTGGCTTGGCTAAGACTTGGCCTCTTTCTACTTCTTCTTTTTTAGTTCCTCGAAGCAAAACTCCGGCATTGTCTCCGGCCTGGCCTTTGTCTAGAGTTTTATTGAACATTTCAATTCCGGTAACAGTGGTCTTGGTTGTGTCTTTCAATCCCACAATTTCGACCTCGTCGTTGACATTAACTTCGCCTCTTTCAATCCTTCCAGTTACAACAGTTCCCCGGCCTTCGATTGAAAAAATATCCTCAATCGGCATAAGAAAAGGCTTCTCAATGTCTCGAACCGGATCAGGAATCTTTTCATCTAAAGCGTCTAAAATTTCAAAGATGGGCTTAACATTCTCATCTTTATCGTCTTTGGCCTCTAATGCTTTTAAGGCTGAACCTCGAATAATACTGGCGTTTTCTCCGTCAAATTCATACTTTGTTAAAAGTTCTCTAATTTCTTCTTCTACTAACTCCAGCATTTCATCGTCTACATCCGGAGAATCGGTTTTGTTGATAAAAACCACAATTTCAGGCACGCCTACCTGGCGAGCCAAAAGGATATGCTCCCTGGTTTGAGGCATAGGTCCATCAGTGGCGGAGACCACTAAAATTGAGCCATCCATTTGAGCCGCACCGGTAATCATATTTTTTATGTAATCGGCATGGCCCGGACAGTCTACGTGGGCATAATGACGCTTGTCAGTTTCATACTCCACGTGAGCAGTTGCAATGGTAATTCCTCGCTCTTTTTCTTCAGGCGCTTTATCAATTTCCTCAACAGACCTTTCTGTTGCGGATTTACCTGCTAAATGTTGAGCGTGCAAAATCGCGGCCGTTAAAGTCGTTTTTCCATGGTCAACATGACCAATAGTTCCGACATTAACATGAGGTTTGCTTCTTTCAAATGTTTCTGCCATTTTTCTTAATTATGTTTTAATGGATTAGCCACCATTAAAACAGTTATTATTACTTATTATTTATAATACTATTTAAATTAAACAAATTTATTTTTATTTCAAAAAAAATCATACTTGTATTCTTCTTGTTCTGCCCTGATTATTTCATTTAACTCCCTCTCTTTTTCTGTCCGATAAAATTCATCAATTTCAGCATCTATTTTATCTAATTCATTTTTTTTTGTCAAATCATCTTTTTTATGCCAGTCCCTCTTGCTTTTTAATACACTTTTTAACTGATTTTTAATTCTATTCCTGCCGATTTTATCCTCTTCTTGTTTTGAAATTTTCTTAGTCTCTTGATTCACCGGCTGTTCCTCTTGCTTTTTCTCAGCTAAATATTCCTTTAGCCCCATTACTACATAGCTTTTCCCTATATCACCTTCGCTGATCACTATCTTCCCTCCTGAAATTTTAATTAATTCCTTAATTTCTTTAGAAAGCATTTTTAAAAAATTATAAAAATTAAACTTTTTGATTTTCTTTGATTTTTTCCGCTACTTGAGAGGGAACCTCGGCATAATGGTCAAACTCCATTGAATAGTTAGCTCTTCCTTGAGTCATGCTGCGAAGTTGCGTGGCATAACCAAATAAGGAAGCCAAAGGTACCTGGGATTTAATAACTTTTACTAAAGCCGATCCCTCGCCCCTGTCAATCATTTCATCAATTTGGCCTCTTTTGGAATTAATATCGCCTACCACATCACCCATAAATTTTTCCGGGGTTATCACTTCCACTTTCATAATCGGCTCAAGGATAATAGGATTAGCTGCCTTAGCGGCCGTCTGAAAAGCAGTAGAACCGGCAATTTTAAAAGCCGCTTCCGAAGAGTCCACATCATGATAAGAACCGTCATAGACAGTAGCTTTTACATCAGTCATTGGGTATCCAGCCTCTACGCCTTTATCCATAGCCTCCTTCACTCCTTTTTCTATGGCTGGAATAAATTCCATAGGAATTGCTCCGCCTTTCACTTCATTAACAAACTCAAAGCCCTTCCCCTCTTTAAGCGGTTCCAGCTTAATCCAACAGTGGCCATATTGCCCCCGTCCGCCTGACTGCCGAATATACTTTCCTTCCGCCTCAGCTTCTTTTTTAATTGTTTCTCTGTAAGCCACTTGAGGCTGGCCAATATTAGCTTCTACTTTAAATTCTCTCTTCATTCTGTCTATAATAATATCCAAATGCAGTTCGCCCATGCCAGAAATTATGGTCTGGCCAGTTTCTTCATCGTTACGTATTTGAAAGGTTGGATCTTCTCCTGCTAACTTTTTTAAAGCCATTCCCATTTTTTCTTGATCAGCTTTAGTTTTTGGTTCTATGGCAATAGAAATAACCGGCTCTGGAAATTCTATATTCTCCAAAATAATAGGACTTTTTTCATCGCAAAGCGTATCTCCGGTAGTGGTATATTTTAAGCCTACTAACGCCCCAATCTCACCGGCATACATTTTTTGCAGCTCTTCCCGGTTATTAGAATGCATTCTAAGAATTCTGCTAACTCTTTCCTTTTTGTTTTTTATCGGGTTTAAAACATAAGATCCGGATTCAAGAACACCGGAATATATTCTAAAAAAAGTAAGCTGCCCCACAAAAGGATCAGTAGCCACCTTGAAAGCCAAAGCGGCAAAAGGCTCGTCACTGTTCGCCTTTCTCTCTAAGATTTTTTCTTTATCTTTGACATCCACGCCTTGCACCGCTAAAACATCTACCGGGGAAGGCAGATAATCAGCCACCGCATCCAAAATTGGCTGGATGCCTTTGTTTTTCAGGGCTGATCCGGTAAGTACTGGGATTAATTTTCTTTCTATGGTGCCTTTTCTTAAGGCTTTCTTAATTTCTTCTTCAGTTAATTCCTTTCCCTCTAGATATTTCTCCGTAAGGGCATCGTCTGTTTCTGCTACTTTTTCAATCAATTTATCTCTCCACTCTTTAGCTTTTTCCTGCCACTTGTTGCTGACTTCACTTTCTTCCATTTTTTCCCCGAAATCGCCTGAAAATCTTATTTCCTTCATTCGAATTAAGTCTATTACCCCGTCATGCTCTCCGCTTTCTCCCATTGGATATTGAATAGCCAAAGCATTGGGGGATAAGCGATCCCATATGGAATTCAAAGAATTTTCGAAATCGGCTCCTTCTTTATCGATTTTGTTTATAAAACAAACCCTGGGAACCTTGTATTTATCTGCTTGGCGCCAAACTGTTTCTGATTGCGGTTCCACTCCTTCCTTGCCGTCAAAAACTACTACTCCTCCGTCTAGCACCCTCAGAGAACGTTCCACTTCCACCGTAAAATCAACATGTCCAGGAGTATCAATTATATTTATTTGGCAATCTTTCCAATAGCAAGTCGTAGCTGCGGAAGTAATAGTAATTCCCCGCTCCCGTTCCTGATCCATCCAATCCATAACGGCTTCTCCTTCATGCACTTCGCCAATCTTATGGGAAATTCCAGTATAAAATAAAACTCGCTCAGTAGTGGTAGTTTTACCGGCGTCTATATGGGCAATAATTCCGATATTGCGATATTTTTCAATAGGATAATCTCTGTCTTCTAGCATTTTTATTGTTTAAATTAAAACTATAGATATTTAAATTGTTTAAAATTGCTTCTTTACTTATCTTTTTTGGAATTTAAAACTTTTTAAGCAAAATGAGCAAATGCCTTGTTGGCCTCTGCCATTTTATGAACATTTTCCCTTTTTTTCATTGCCTCACCTTTCTTGTCGGCAGCATCAATAAACTCCTCAGCTAATTTAGTAGCCATATCATTTCCTTTTTTGGTCCGCGCAGCCTCCCTAATCCATCTCATCGCCAAAGTGCTCCTTCGATCCCCTAAAACAGGAACAGGAACTTGGTAATTCGCTCCCCCAATTCTCCGGCTTTTTAATTCCATCAGCGGAGAAACATTTTTTATGGCTTGCTCAAAAACATTTAAGCCGCCCCGTTTTGTTTTTTTGTGGACAATCTCAAAAGAATTGTAAATAATATCCTGGGCAATGCTTTTTTTTCCTTTTAACATTATTAGACTAATAAAACGCCCGACTAAAAGGGAATTGTATTTAGAATCTGGTGCCCAATTTTTTTTAAAATTTTCCTTTTTTCTTGGCATTGGATAGTTTAATTAAATGAATTATTTAGCTTCTTTGGGTTTTTTAGCGCCATACTTGGAGCGGCCTCTTTTTCGATCAGCTGTTCCAGCAGTATCTAAAACTCCTCTTACTACATGATAACGGACACCGGGCAAATCAGGCACTCTTCCTCCGCGAATCATCACAATGGAATGTTCCTGCAAATTATGGCCCACGCCGGGAATATAAGCAGTAACTTCCATCCCGTTGGTCAATTTTACTCTAGCTATTTTCCTTAAAGCGGAATTAGGCTTTTTGGGAGTAGTGGTTCCCACTTTCACGCAAACCCCTCGCTTGAAAGGAGATTTATAATCTGCTGCTTTATTTTTCTGAGAATTAAAACCAAAAGACAACGCTGGCGCTTTAGACTTCTTCTTGGTCTTTTTTCTGGATTTTTTTACTAACTGATTAATTGTCGGCACAAAAATTTTTTAAAAATAATATACAAAGGCCATTATAACCTTTGTTTTGAAAACTGTCAATGGGAAAACGGCTTAAATCTG
>CAZRQA010000012.1:17940-19828 GCA_964602335.1 uncultured Bdellovibrionales bacterium | reverse complement strand
TGCGAAAGAACATCAGCGTTTAAACTTAGCACTCTTTTGTTTATTTTTCAACCTTGAATTTATAAACAATATAAAAAAACCGCCGTTCGCAAAATTTTGCTACTAGGCGGTTGTACAGGTCTGCACATAATGGCAAACCCAGACTTTAATCAAAAGGAATGACGGCAGCTATTTCTGTTTGAAAGCCGTCTGTAATAATCACAGAAGAATCATCAGTTTGGAAAATTTCTGCTCCTGTGAAGATGGAATCCAGACTTTTTTCCATTTCTTCTCTCATCATCTCTTCTCTCTTTTTTTTGCTTAAGGATTCTACATAATCCATATCTTCTTTTTTATTTAAGTCTAATCCCAGCACCTCAACAAATAAATCAGGATCATCAAAATAAAACCATTCAATTTGGGGATGCATCTCAAAAAGTTCAAAAAGAGCTCCTTTGTACAAGAGATACATCGATTGGTCTTCGAAGTCTATTGCGATTTTAACCCCCCTTTCCTCTTTGACAGGCTTAAATCCAAACCTTTTTTTGCGGGGTATGTATTGAGTTCCTATCACTACCTTAAAAACAGACTCGAATACAAAGACGGAAGGTGCTTCGCAATACTGCGTTTCACCTTCTAGGTATACATACGCACACTTTGGTTTTTCTTCCATTTTTTCCTCTCCTTCAAAAAAGATTTTTTTGGCTCGACGGACTCCTTTTTCGTGTTGAGTTGGGTTTCCATCTTGCCGATTATGGGCATCCAGCCTTGCAGCTGCTCTTTGCAGTTCCTTTAAGACTGGGGCAACATTGACATTAGCTTGCCCAGCACTAATGACCTCCCGAATTAATTCGTCGGCTGATAATCCCGGAAGTAGATCATCAGACTTTTCTAAATGGTCCATACGGAACCTCCTTTAAAAAAGAATTTAGTTGCTGTCCCAGCCATACGGTCCGGTAATTTCTGCCAACAGGCAGAAAAGCAACTGCCACGGAAGTAGCTAAAAATAAGCTAAAAATAGCTAACTTATAGCTACTTCTGTGGTTATTCAATTGTCAAAAAACATCTTTGACTTTAATGTAAAATATAGCATATTTTTTATTTTTTGTCAATCCCTTAAGAAGAGATAATACTAGATTCAAACCCTAATACTCCTTTTTTCAAAAAATAACCATTAGAATAGGCATTTTTTGTTTGATAAATTTGCCAAAAGAAGGGAAATTTGGGAAAATGGAGTTAATTAGTAATCAGCAACCAATAATTAGTAATATTAAAAATTAGTTAGATAGGGATTGATTACCCATATTATTTAAAATTATTATCAACCCCTCTCTAACTCTCCCCTTTCCAAGGGGAGAGAAGAAATAGATTAGATATTTTTATTTAAAAATAAAAAAATGGAAGAAGCTAAAAATAAAGAAGAATTCGAGAAATTTAAAAAGGAGGTCATGCAATGCCAGAAATGCAAGCTTTCGGCAACGAGAAATACAGTTGTTCCAGGAGAAGGCAATAAAAATGCCGAGGTTCTGTTTATCGGAGAAGGGCCTGGAAAAAATGAAGATCTGCAAGGCCGTCCCTTTGTCGGAGCAGCTGGAAAATTTTTAGATGAAATGCTGGAGAGCATCAATTTAAAAAGAGAAGACATCTATATCGCTAATGTTATAAAATGCCGCCCGCCTGGAAACAGGGATCCTCTCCCAGAGGAAGTTAATGCCTGCTGGCCTTGGTTGGAAAAACAGATAGAATTAATCCAGCCCCTGATCATCGTTCTTCTGGGAAAGCACAGCTGCGCTCGTTTTTTGCCCAATGTTTTCATTTCCCAAGACCATGGCCAGCCTTTCAGGAAAAAATTCGGCGAGAGAAAAATAATATTTTATCCTTGCTACCATCCGGCTGCCGCTTTATATAA
>CAZRQA010000012.1:6012-17840 GCA_964602335.1 uncultured Bdellovibrionales bacterium | reverse complement strand
TTTTAGAGGCCTCTATAGAGGCCTCTATTTTTTATAACCACACCAACAGTCATAAAAGAAAATATATTGACTATTCAAAAAAAATCACTCAAAGTGGTTATTATAAGATGCTTACCATTTACTGATGACTGATGACTGTTTACTTGTTTACTAGTTACTGATTACTAATTATTTATCCCGTAGTTAAGCCGCAGGTTTATACTACTGGGACTAATTAACTAACCTACATGCTTGGAATTTTCGACAGCGGCATCGGCGGACTCACCGTTGCCAAAGAAATTAAGAAAAAATATCCCTATACTCCCCTTATTTACTACGGAGATACTGCCCGCTGTCCCTGGGGAACCAAGAATAAAAAAACCGTTGAAAAATATTCAGAAGAAATCTGCCGTTTTTTGATAAAGAAAAAAGCCAAGGAAATAGTTATTGCTTGCAACACCGCTTCTGCCCAGGCCAGTAAATATTTAAGAAAAAAATTTCCTCAAGTAACTTTTTTTGATGTAATTAATCCGGTAATTAAAAGAATTGAAAAAGAGGCCCAAAAAAAATCTGATTTGAAAATTTTAGTCATTGGCACCAGCGGAACTATTGCCAGCAAGGCTTATCAAAATAAAATTTCTAGAATAAATTCTAGAATTAATTCAAGGATTAAAGTTTACTCTCGGGCTTGCCCTTTATTTGTGCCCATAGTGGAAGAGAACGGGCTTAATAATAAAATTGCCAAGAATGCGGCAGAAAAATATTTGGCTAAATTTAGAGACAAAAAAATTGATTTTGTGATTTTAGGCTGCACTCATTATCCCCTTTTAAAAAAGCTTATTGAAAAAACTACCGGAGCTAAAACTATCAGCTCAGCCCAAGAAATTGCCAATTACATTGATTTAGAGAAAAATAGAAAAAATTCTAATCCAAAAGACCAATATTTTTTGTCTGACATTTCAGAAAATCATAAATTATTAGGCGAGAAAATAATGGGGAAAAGAATTAAATTTAAAAAGTTTTAATATCTTGGGTAAAGTTCTAAGTTGTCAACCACATTCTTATTAATTCCTGATTTAATTCATTTCAAATCTCAAATGTTAGATGCAAAAAACGATAACTTAAATGTCAAAACTATTTTTTTATTTTATATTTTAGTTCTGAGCTTTTAGATATAGTTTTAAGATTTAAGCTTTGACATTTAATATTGAATAATCCATGTTCAAACTTACCAAAAAAATTAAAAACCGCCGGATCGGCGAATTGAAAACCAAAAGCGGAAAAGTGAAAACTCCATTTTTCATGCCGATTGCTACCAAAGGAGCGGTAAAAATTATTGAGCCGGGGGAAATTGAAAAAATCGGCTTTGAGGTTTTGCTGGGAAACACCTACCATCTTATGCTGAAGCCCGGCGATGAACTGGTAAAAAAAGGCGGCGGCTTGCACAAATTTATCAGTTGGAATAAAGCTATCTTGACTGACAGCGGCGGCTTTCAGATTTTTTCCTTGGGAGAGAAAGCCAAAGAAAGATTTGGAAAATCCGGAGTTAAAATATCGGAAGAAGGCGTGAAATTTATCGATCCGGAAAACGGCCGAAAAATTTTTATGGCGCCGGAGGATGCCATTGATATTCAGCTTAATTTAGGCAGCGATATTGTTATGTGCCTGGATGAATGCCCGCCTTTTCCTTGCAGCCGGCAACAAGCCAATGTTTCTTTAGAGCTGACTGCCCGCTGGGCAGAAAGATGTAAAAAACATTTCGACAAGAAGACTAAGAATTTAAAACAGAAGCCATTGCTTTTCGGCATTGTCCAAGGCTCAGTTTACAGGGACTTGCGGGAAAAATCGGCTAACCAGCTTTTAAGCTTGAATTTTGACGGCTATGCTATCGGCGGAGTGGCGGTGGGCGAGCCCAGGCGCAAATTATATGAAATTTTAAACTGGATTACTCCCCTGCTTCCGGAGAATAAGCCGCGCTATCTGATGGGACTGGGCCGGCCGGAGGAAATCAGCCGGGCGATTCAAAGCGGGGTTGATATGTTTGACTGCGTAATTCCCACCCGAGAAGGCCGGCACGGCCGGATTTTTCTCTGGAATAAAAAAAATCCTGCTTTGGCGGATTTAAATAATAAAAAATTCTATAAAACCATCAATATTTGCAATCAGAAACACGCCAAAAAATTTACACCGCTTGATCCTCATTGCGATTGCCCGGTCTGCCAAAATTATTCCCGCGCTTTTCTGCGCCATCTTTTTAATATTAAAGAGCCACTGGGAATGAAATTGGCGGCGTTGCACAACCTTTATTTTTACCAAAAATTGATAGAAAAACTGAGGGACTAATTGCTGCATTGGTTCATTGTTGAATTGTTACGCTGAAAGAACGAAACGTTCCGACCATCTTAAAATTGCTAATACTGCATTATTTCATATTGCTGATTGCCAATTATTTATTCCTTAGTTGGGCCGCAGACTTACACTGCCGAAGCTAGCTGCTAATTGCTGCCTTAATATTTTACAAAAAATTTTTTTTCGTTTATGCTTAAGGAAAGCCATCGGTTTTCTGAGTTAATTTTAACAAAAACTAAATTTCATTTATGGTTACTTTTATCAGGAAAAAAATAAAATCTCAAACCTTGGGAGAAAAATTAAAAAAAATTCGAGAAGAATCAAGGATTACTTTGGGTGAAATCGCCAAGGCTAAGAAGATAAAAAAGGAGTATTTGGAAAAAATCGAAGCCGGAAAATATGAAGAGCTGCCGGCTGAAGTCTATATTAAGGGATTCCTTAAAGGCTACGCTGAATACCTAAGGCTGGATTACCGCCAAGTTATTAAGCAGTTTGAAAAAGAAAAAGGCATAAATCAAAATATCCAGAATCGAGCCTTGTTAAGCAAAAAAAAGAAATTCACCGTTAATATCCCCCACCTTACCCTTACTCCCCGCTTTATTTCTGCCTTTATTTTTATCGTACTGGCTGCTGCGGGTTTCATATATTTTTACCGGGAGTTGAATAACTTTTCCCAGGAGCCCCGACTAGTGCTTCTTCAGCCTGCCAGCGACATTTCCATTGAAAAAAATAATTTTGAAATTATCGGGATAACTGACAAAGACAATCGGGTGGAAATAAACGGCCAGCCGGTTCACGTAAATGAAAAGGGAGAATTTAAGGAAAATCTAAGCTTGCAGAAAGGAGTAAACTCCATAGAAATAAAAGCGGAAAATAAATTCGGCAACGCCAACAAGGAAAAAATTAATATTTCTGCTGATTATGAAGTTGAAATTGCCGGCCAACATCAGGAAAAGGAAGAAAACGAGGAAAACAGCAAGGAAGTTCCGGAGAAAATCAAATTGGAAATAAAAGCCCAGGAAATTCCCGTTTGGGTAGCGGTAAAAGTGGATGACAAAGGCTTGCAAAGCTCGACTATGCTGCCTAATTCCAGCCAAACTTTTGAAGCAGAAGAGAAAATACTTTTAACTTCGGGAAAGGCCAATAAGACTATTATTAAAGTTAATGGCGAGGATAAAGGGATTTTAGATGAAAGTCCCGGGGTAATAAGAGACGTACTAATAACCAAGGAAGAAATGATTTTCCAGGAACCGCGAGAGGAGGAGGATGAAGAAGGAGAAGAGAAGGAAAAGGATGATTAGATTTAGTTGGTTAGATATTAGTTAATTAGTTAAAAAATTGAATAGACTCTAATTAATCAGCTAATTTGTTTTATTGTTAAGATCCTAACTACTATAGTTCGCTAGTTTCTAATTTACTAGTTTCTAATAATTAATAATCAAAATGGCAGAAAATAAAAAATCTGAAAAAGAAATAACGGAGGTGGTAAACGAAATAAAGGAAAAATACGGCGATGGATCTATTATGAAATTAGGCGAAGTGAAAAAAGTCGATGTAGCCGCCATTCCTACCGGCGCTCCGTCGCTTGATATTGCCCTGGGCATTGGAGGATTTCCCAGGGGAAGAATCGTAGAAGTTTACGGTCCCGAGTCCTCGGGAAAAACCACGCTGGCCTTGCATGTAGTGGCTAACGCCCAGAAAAACGGCACGGCCGCTTTTGTGGACGCGGAGCACGCTTTGGATCCGGTTTACGCCCGGAAAATCGGCGTAAAAGTAAATGATCTCTTAATTTCCCAGCCAGACGCCGGGGAACAAGCCTTGGAAATTGTGGAAACATTAGTGCGCTCCAACGCAGTGGACGTGATAGTGGTAGATTCGGTTGCCGCTCTCACTCCCCGCGCAGAAATTGAAGGAGAAATGGGCGACAGGCATGTCGGGCTGCAAGCTCGATTAATGTCCCAAGCTCTGAGAAAATTAACCGGAATTGTTTCAAAAACCAATGTGGTGGTTATATTTATTAACCAAATTCGGATGAAAATCGGAGTAATGTTCGGCAATCCGGAAGAAACTACCGGCGGCAAGGCCCTTAAATTTTATTCCTCGGTGCGTTTGGAGGTGAGGCGCGCCGCCCAAATAAAACAAGGCGATCAAATTGTCGGCAACCGAGTGAAGGCTAAGGTGGTAAAAAATAAAGTAGCTCCTCCGTTCCAAGCCACCGAGTTTGATATTATGTACAACCAGGGCATATCCAAGGAAGGCGACTTGGTTGATCTTGGCGCTAAATATGGAATATTGAAAAAATCCGGCTCTTGGTATGAGCACGAAAATAAGAAAATCGGCCAAGGGCGGGAAGCGGCCAAGAAGTATTTAAAAGAAAATCCCAAAATCTACAAAAAAATTTATAGCGACGTGAAAAAGAAAGTTAAAGCGGAAGACCTGAATAAATAATTTAAATCAGGGACTAGTAATCAGTAACTGGAAACCGGAAAATAACTTTTAAAAGATAACTAGTTACTAGCTTACTAGCCCCTAGCTACTATCTTATGATTTCTTACAAAATAATTTTAATTGCCAGCGCAATTGGAGTATTTCCCTTTTTTATATGGTTTTTTATGGTTTATAAAAACAGCCAAACCAACAGGTGGCCGGTTAATTTTATAATTACGCTCTTTTTTATCGGAGTTTTAACTGCTTTGCCCGCCAGTCTTTTAGAGATCGCCTATAATGCATTCGTGGAATATGTCTCTCCTTTCACTGACGCATCGGGAAATATTTCAAATTCAGGAAAAATCGGCGGAATAATGGCAGCGGTAATAATCGAAGAATTTTCAAAAGGATTGGGAATTATATACTTGATTTCAAAACAGCGAAAAATCCTGGATAAGAATACCGGATTAATAATTGGGGCTTTGGTGGGGTTAGCTTTCGCCATAACTGAAAACGGCGTTTACTTCGCTTCCTTTGTGGACCAAAAAGATATCAACTCCTTAACACAAGTAGCTTTTTTGCGATATTTGATTTCTACTACCGCCCATATTGTTTATTCCGGTTTTTTCGGGTATTTCTGGGGGTTATTTTTAAAAGAAAAAAAACCGAACAGCGCCCTGGCCTGCCTGCTTGTTCCCGTTGGCATCCATTTCATATTCAACCTGTTGCTGGGAACGCCTTTCAGTCTGTTGAGCATTGTCATTATTTTCCTTGGTCTAATCATGCTAATAAAAATTTTTATTAAAAATCGCCGAAATGCAAACTAAAAAATTGATAAATATATTTTTTATCTTACTGGGGATTTTCATTCCCGCTTGGATAATTTGGAAAAATATTTTTCCCACCGTCAAGACAGAAACCAATCTTCGGGACTACCGCTATTATGAAAGAAATATTATCCTGAAAAAAGAGATCGGCGATCAAGGCTATCTGGTCTTCCCCTGCAAAGAGGAATACCGTTTCAATGAAGTAAAGCTGGAGATAAATTTTAAAAATAAAATAGTTCAAAATTATAACATTCCCTGCCAAAAAGGCTACGAATCAATGCTTTTCCCTTCGGGCGAACCCCTAGCCAGCCAAGAGGAATTAAAAAAACTTTTATGGTCTGAAAATCCTTCTGATTTTCCCAACGGAAGCTTAGTTTCCAATAATGAAACGGTCTATTTTATTACCCGGGGTAAATATTTTCCTATCTCTTCGGAGGTTGATTTTATTAAGCTGGGCTTTCGGTGGGAAAACGTAAAGCCGATGGACAGCGATGAGCTGGCCCAATTTGAAAAAGGCGAAAAATTATATAATTTTAGCTCCCATCCCGATGGAACTGTGCTTAAAGATCCAGAAGGAAATTTTTTTCTTGTTTGGGACAGAGAGCGGCGGCCCATTCCAAAAAAAGAATGGCTGGCAAAAACTTGGCCCGGCTATAATTGGGTAGCCGTGGAAACAGAATTAATTGGCCTGCCTGGCAGCTGCCGGCCAAGCATTGGGGAAAAACAGCTCGTTTGCACTTATCAGGATGAGCCCGGCATACGAGGCGGCACTTACATATTCAACTTGAAAGAAGCAGAAGATAAAAAAATTGAAAAAGTGGAAGTTTCCTTAAAAACAGATATCTCCAAAGACCAAGAACATTCTTTGCGGATGTTTTTAGGGAAAATAAAACATCGGCTTATAACTCGCTTAAACAGGGAAAATGCAATTTATTAAATTTTTTAAAAAAAATAAAGAAATTTTGCGAAATTTGATTGTTATTTTTATCTTGGATTACCTTTTTTTATTCAGCTTGGAAACGGTGGTGCCCAGCGCCGTTATGGAAATTTTTAACTTGAATTATTTTTTAATTATTATCATTCTGCTTTGTTTGTTCTACTCTTTTTTAAACAAAAATAAGCAAACAAAACCAGCTGAGTCCGGAAAACTTCTCTCGGCAATCCTGTTTTCCTTAGGAGCGGCCGCCGGATTTACTTTTTTGTTCATTTTAATGGGCAACGGACCGGTGGAAATAATTGTTTATCTTATTCTAACCTGTTTTATTCTGTTTTTATTTTATAGATCTACCTAATTAAATGCATTACTATCAAGTCATACCTTTAATCAATATTGCTTCCCGGGGGAAGGTTTTTTTTACTTATAAGTCGAGAAAAAAGATTCCGGCTGGTTCGCTGGCGGCAATTGAATTTGGAAAGAGGAAAATTCAAGGGGTAATATTTAAAAAAACCGGCAAGCCGGCTTATCCGGTAAAAAATATGGCGGAAGTAAAATTTAAAAAACTGTTAAACCCAAAACAGCTGGCGTTGGCTAAGGAAATTTCCCGTTACTATCTTTGCCCCCTCGGGATTAGCTTAAAATTGTTCGTTCCTAAAATAACCAAGAAAAAGCTGCCAACCGGAAAAAACATTCTCCCAGGAAAAGACGATAAAAAACCTGTCTTGACTTTTGCCCAGCGAGAAGCCCTAGAAAAAATCTCCAAAAAAAAGGACGGGGAGTTCCTGCTTCAGGGGCCGGCTTCCTCTGGAAAAACTGAAGTGCTAATGGGGGTAATTGAAAAAAATATCCAAACAGGCGGGCAAGCCCTGGTGATAATTCCGGAAATTTTTCTAAGTTATCAGGAAATTTACCGCTATCAACAAAGATTCGGCGCTGGAAAAACCGTGCTGCTTCATTCCCAGCTGAAGGATAGCGAATTTTCTAATACTTGGAAAAAAATTGAGAAAGGAACCGCCCAAGTAATAATTGCCACCAAAGCAGGGCTTTTTTGCAATTTCAAAAAATTAAAAATCATAGCGCTAGATGAAGAACAAGACATTTCCCATAAGCAATGGGGCCAAAATCCCCGTTATCATTCCAAACAGGTGGCCCAATGGATGAAAAAAATTCATCAAGCAAAGGTGATCTATCTTTCGGCCACGCCCGGGATGGAAACAATAAAACAATTCCAAGGAAAAACTTTTGAAAAAAACAAAGCAAGCCTGCCCATGTTAAAAACTGAAAAATTAACGGTAAAGCTCCCCAGAATAGAAATAGAAGATTTAAAAAAATACTACCAGAAGTTTAAAAATAACATGGTTCTCTCTAAAGATTTTCTGCAAAATTTGTCTCAAAATATTAAAGAAAAAAAACTGGCTTTTGTGGCAGCCGCCCAGCGGGGGAAAAACTGCTATACTATCTGCAGAAACTGCAACCAAGTTATAAAGTGCCCCCGCTGCCAAGTAAGGCTGGTGGAAATCGGCGATGAATTCCGCTGCATCCACTGCAACTATAAAATT
This sequence comes from uncultured Bdellovibrionales bacterium, assembly GCA_964602335.1. Lineage (GTDB taxonomy): Bacteria > Patescibacteriota > Minisyncoccia > Moranbacterales > DUUL01 > CAYMRZ01. The sequence goes on along the minus strand of CAZRQA010000012.1, from coordinate 9,762 downwards.
AACAATTTGTCTTCCTGCCCGAATTGCAAAAGCTTGAACTTGGAAAATGTGGGCTTTGGCACGGAAAAAATCGAACAGGAACTAAGAAAAAAATTTCCTCAGGCTAAGATAAAAAAACTGGACCAATCGGTTTTTAAAAAAAGAACAGCCCGCGAAAAAATCTATCAGCTGATTAAAGATAAAAAAATCGATATTCTTGTCGGCACTTCTGTTATTGCCAAGGGTTTTGATTTTCCCCAGCTCCAGCTGGCCGCCGTCCTGAATGCCGACCATTTTGCCGCTACTATCGACTTCCGCGCCAATGAGAGGCAGCTGGGCGGATTGTTCCAGTTGGCCGGAAGGTTAAACCGCCCCGGCAGCGGAAACCAAGGAAAAATGTTTATCCAAACTTTTGAACCGGAAAACAAAATATTGGAATATTTGAAAAATTGGGATTGGCAAAAATTCGCCCAGCAAGAATTAAAACAAAGAAAAACGCTTAAATATCCGCCTTACTCCAAATTAATCAAATTGACTTACAAAAACCAAAAGCCTGATTTAGTTGAAAAAAATGTTCAAACTGTATATAATAATCTATTGAGAAGTAAAACAAGGCAAATTATTGAAATATTTCCCCCTTATTTCGGCTTTATCAAGAGAGAAGGAATAATTTGGAAAAAACACATCTTGATAAAGGCCGCTCCAAATTTCAACCATGCCAGCTCAAGCCTTTTTCAGAATTTAAAGCCCGGCTGGATGATTGATATAGATCCGCTGAATGTATTTTAGGAACAACAAATGTACAAATCGCTTATAGTAAATAAATATCATTTATAAATTTGTAAGAGATTTGTAGATTAGCAGTAATTATTTATGACAAATTTTTATTGCTCTATTAATCCAATATCTATAAAGTCTAATTATTGAAATAGCATGCTCATGTTAAAAATAGTCGAATATCCGGATCCTATTTTAAGGAAAACATCCCAAAAGATAGAAAATCCAACTGATTTCAAAACCAAGCAGCTGATTTCGGACATGCTTAAATTGCTGCGTTCCACCAATGACGGGCTTGGCTTGTCCGCTCCTCAAGTAGGCAAAAACCTCCAGCTTTGCATTATAGAAATTGAAAATGAAGTCTTTACTATCATAAACCCTAAAATTGAGAAATTATGGGGTTCGAAAATTGTCAGAGAAGAAGGATGCCTTTCCTTTCCGGGAAAATTTCTGCCAGTAAAACGCTCGGAAAAAATAAAGATAACTGCTACCGATGCTAATGGAAAAAAACAAGTCATTCGAGCCAGAGGGCTTTTGTCTCGCGCATTGCAACACGAGATTGATCACTTGCACGGGGTGCTTTTTGTTGACCGGGCAGTGAGTGAAGTGAAGTATTAAGAACCATTATATTACTTCATTGTTTCATTGTTAAATTGTTAAAAATATGTATTTTAAAAAAAAATCTAAAGTAAAAATCGTTTTTTTCGGATCTTCTTTGATAGCTAAGGAAGTGGCGAAAAATTTGCTGAAAAAAAAATTTAATATAGTTTTAATAGTAACTCAGCCAGACAAGCCGGCCGGCCGCCATAGAAATTTAAAAGCCCCGCCAATGAAGGAGCTGGCTTTAAAGAAAAATATCCCCTTTAAACAATTTTCTTGCTTGGATAAAAAGGCAATTAAAGAAATCTTATCAGGCAAGCCGGACTTAATTTTAACTTGCGCTTACGGCAATATATTGCCTAAAAAATTAATTGAGGCTCCGCCTTTGGGAAGCCTTAATATTCATCCATCTTTGTTGCCCGATCTAAGGGGTCCTGCTCCCCTCCAAACTGCTTTATTGAAAGGCTATAAGCAAACAGGCATAACTTTTATGCTGATGGATGAAAAAATGGACCACGGTGATATTATTTCGCAGGCATCGATAAAAATAAAGGCGGAAGATGATTACAATTCCTTAGAAAAAAATATTGTAACAGAAATAAATAAAGCACTCCCCGACGTATTAAAAAAATGGATAAAGGGTGAAATAATTCCCAAAAAGCAGGAGCATAATAAAGCAACTTACACTAGGATAATCCGCAAATCTGACGGGCTGATTGATTGGAAAAAGGAGGGCGCCCGAATTATATACAATAAATATCGCGCTTTTGTTAATTGGCCTCAAATTTACTCTTTCTGGAATAAGGGAGGTGAAACCGCTAAAAAAATAACTTTTAACAAAATAGCCCTCGCTCTAAAAAATAATTCTCGCCCAAAAAAATTCAAGCCGGGAGAGGTCTTTAAGGAAAACGGAGAAATTAAGATACAATCTCGAAAAGGCGATATTACAATTAAGCAGCTTCAGCTGGAAGGGAAGCCGGCAACCAAGGCAGAAGATTTTATTAACGGCTATCCGGGCTTTATTGGCGCTATTCTAAAATAAATTTTTATCATGAAAAAACAAAAACCTCCCATCATAATCATCTTGATACTGGCAGTTATTGCCGGCGCAATTTATTTTTGGAAAATGAATAACCAGAAAGAACCACAACCGGCCAGCTCAAAAGAAGAAAATGGATTGATGCCTGCCGATGTTAATTATGTTATTCCCGAGCAAGCGGCGAAAGCTATAAATGATGAAAATTATCAAATTATTGATATAAGGCCTAAAAAGTTTTTTGACTTTGAGCATATTGAATCGTCTATCAGCTATCCTGTCCAAGAAGAAGAGAATTTGGAAAATTTTTCGGAAAATGTTTTCCCCAAAGACAAAAAAATAATTATCGTCAGCCGATTTTCCAACGAAAAAGGAGCTGAGATAGTGCAAAAACTGGATAAAAAAGGCTACAGCGCCTATTTATTGCAGGGAGGGATAGAAGCTTATTATAACCAGCAGCTTCCCTTAATTTCTGCCGGCGACCCGAATTCTGCCATAGATAAAGCCAAGGCAACTTTTATTTCTGTTGAAGAACTGGTTGAAAGAGTTGACCAAGACGAGATATTCCAGTTTTTAGATGTAAGAAGAAAAAATGATTTTGAAAAAAATCGCCTGGAAGGTTCTTTAAATATTCCTTTAGAGGAAATTGAAAAAAATAAGAAAAAAATTCCCATAGGCAAAATTGTGGTAGTGGATGAAAATCCGGTCCGCAGCTTCCAGGCCGCCGTTAAGTTAAATGATATGAACATTTGGGGAGTTTTTTGCCTTTCTGACAGTTTAAGCCGATTGAAAGAATTGGCGGAGAAAGAGGAAAACCAAGAAATAACAGCAGAATAATTTAAAAAGCTTGGCAAGAGACAAGAAATAAGCTATTTTAAAAACAAAATAAATTTAACCAAAGGAAATAAAAAAGGAGGTGACTGCTATGGAAAAAACATTTGTTATTTTGGTAATTCTGGCAACACTTATTATTATCCTGCTCGTCTTGAGAAATAAAATAAAAGCCAGGGCACTTATTTGGGCTGGTTTCTATGTAACACTGGGTGAAAACTGGAGTTCCTTCAATAAATTCGTAATCAAAATATTGAATTACAAGCCAAAGCCAGCTGAGGCAGAATTCTTTTTGGAACAACTACGATACCTCCACGAAAAGGTTTTAAACCTTAAACGAAAACCGAAAAAAGATTTGCCCTTTGGAACAGAAAGGGAAAACCTGGAAGATTTGGTTAAAAAAATAGAAACAAGGCAAAATGAGGTTGCCCAGCTTCTATAGCTGAACCGAGAAAACAGGAAAGCCCTTGCTAACACAAAAATGTGCAGTAAGGGCTTTTTTTATTCCAAATATATTACAGAAAAAC
>CAZRQA010000012.1:2812-5912 GCA_964602335.1 uncultured Bdellovibrionales bacterium | reverse complement strand
ACTGTTCGCCTTTGCGCAAATCCACTTTGGTTTTCTCGTAATTATCACAGCCAGGCAAAAGATAGGTCTTGCCATAGCCCCGTTCAGAGATATTACCCTTGATAATGCAGTCCGGAGAGAGATTCGGCACCTTTGCTAGTTTTTAGTTTTTAGTTGGTAGTTTGTAGTCCATTTGCCTATTAGCTTATTAGCCTATCTGCTAACAAGGCAGGCTTTTTAGCCTCTCTACTGACAAGGCAGGCTAGTTAGGAGCTTCAAAAGAGAATAAGGGAAAGATAAAAAACATTCCAATAAATATTGAAATGTCCTGATATGTCTTAGTTTTTCTAAAAAGCTAACTAGCCAATCCCTAATAAGCTAAATTATTTATACCTCAAAGCATCCAAGGCGTTGAGTTTGGCCGCTTTTTTGGCCGGATAAAAACCGATAACTATCCGATAGAAATAAAAACCTATTTTTCAATCAATGATTGCTCGGTAATTTCTTCCGGCGGGTAAATATTTAAAATATCCAGCAAGGTTGGGGCAACGTTGGCTAATTTGCCGCCTGATTTAAGATTTATTTTCTTTTTTAATTTATCATCTGCCACAATAAAAGGCACCGGGTTTTTGGTATGGAAGGTAAAGATCCGGCCGCTGGCCTGGTCCAGCATAACATCGGCATTGCCGTGATCGGCAGTTACCACTAGGGCACCGTTTTTCTTTTTTATTTCTTTGTAAAGGCTTTTTAAGCGCTGATCAATGATTTCTGCCGCTTTCATGGTTGCTTGAAAATCTCCGGTATGCCCCACCATATCCGTATTGGGATAATTTACGGCGATAAAATTATAAACTCCGTATTTCAGGTTGTCTTTTATTACTTTGGTTATTTCTTTTGAGGCCATTTCCGGTTTTTCTGCATAAGATCGAACTTTGGGAGACTTTACCATTATCCGATCTTCTCCGCCTACCGGATCGGGGTAACCTCCATTGATGAAATAGGTTATATGGGCAAACTTTTCTGTTTCTGAAATATAAAGCTGCTTTAAATTCGACAGCAAGGAAGGCAGAGTGCCTTTGATGGGCGGTACCGAATAAGCAGTCTGCAAATTCAAGTCCGGACCGAAATCCGTCATTGCTACAAAAGACAATTTTTTAAAAAAATCCACTTTGGGAAAATTTTTCTCTACTCGAGTATTAGCGCCTACAAACAGCTTACTGAATTGCCTGGCCCGATCGGAACGCAAATTAAAAAAAATCAAACCATCATTTTCTTTAATAACCGCCGTGGGTTTTTTGTTTTTATCTACTATCACCGAAGGCTCGACGTATTCGTCAGTGTTGCCCTGCTTATAATTATATTCTATTACTTGCTTAAAATTTTCCATTTGCTTTCCCTCTCCATTGACCAAGGCATCATAGGCGCTTATCAGCCGGTCCCAATTTTTAGCCCGGTCCATAGCGTAGAACCTGCCAGTTACGGAAGCCAGCTTTCCCGCGCCGACAGTGTCCAGCATGCCTTTCCATTTCTTCCAATGTTCCAACGCGCTTTTGGGGAAAGAGTCCCGGCCGTCGGTGAATAAATGAATGTAAACTTTTCCTTTCAAGTTATGCTTTTCCAGTAAAACCAACAAGGCCAAAAAAATATCCGGATGGCTGTGGGGACTGTCGTTGTTTCCCATTAAGCCCATCAGGTGCATATCAGAATTTTTTTCTTTAATTTTCTGGATAGCGCTTAAAAAAACCGGGTTTTTGAAAAAATTTCCCTGATTGATTTCTTCCAGAATAATTCTCACATCCTGTTTGACTATTCTCCCCGCTCCAATATTCAAGTGGCCAGCCTCCGAACCGCTCATTTGATTTTCTTCCAGCCCCACTGCCCGGCCGGTAGCATCCAATTGGGTGTGGGGGTAATTTTTAATTAAATAATCAAAAAAAGGCGTTTTAGCCGCTTCAAGAGCATTTATTTTTTTATCTTTCGAGCCCGCTCCCCAGCCGTCAAGAATGGCAAAGACCAAGAGTCTTTTACTTTCTTTTTTAATTTTTTCCATAGGTCAGTTTATTAGGGATTGATTTATTAGCTTGTTAGCTTATTAGAGAATTGCTTAATTGCTTCATTGCTTTGCTGTTGTGAGAGAATTAAGAAAGACAACACCCTTTTAGCTCCCTTTTTTTATATTAAAGGGGAGTTTATTGAATTTAGTTATTGGCTATTGGCTGTTTTTCCAGTCTCTCTCTATTTCAATAATTCTATTGTATTTTGAAACTCTTTCTCCTCGGGCAACGGCTCCAAATTTAACGTAATCAGCATTAACGGCCACAGCCAAATCAGAGACAAAATCATCAACTGTTTCTCCGCTGCGATGGGAAACGGCTATTTTCAAATTGGCTTGCTGAGCGGTTTTTATCGCCTGGACTGTTTCTGTTAATGATCCGATTTGATTCAGCTTTATTAAAACTGCATTGCAAGCCTTTTTATTGATAGCTTCTTTGATCAACTCTTCGTCAGTCACTAGGAGATCATCCCCTATCACAGCAATTTTTTCTGACATAATTTTATTGAATTCCTCCCAGCCTTGCCAATCTTCCTCGCCAAAAGGATCTTCAATCAACTCCATTTTATATTTATCCGCCCAGCTCTGATAAATTTGGGAAAGCTCTTCCCTGTCGTATCTTCCATTCTCTAGAGTTAAATTGTAAACCTTGCCTGATTTACTATAAAATTCGCTGGCAGCGGCATCAATGCCGGTTTTAATCTCCTTCCCCGCCTGATAGGGAGAATTTTCTATCGCTTGAATTATTATTTCCAGCGCCTCCTCGTTAGCATTCAATTTAGGAGCAAACCCGCCTTCGTCTCCCACGGAAGTATGATAAGTGCTTTGCTCTAAAATTTCTTTTATTTTCTGGTAAATTTCTGCACTGGCCTTAATCCGATTGAAAAAGCCTTTTATCCCAGAAGGTACCAGCATAAATTCCTGGATATCTAGGCCGCTATCAGCGTGCTTGCCACCGTTAATGACGTTTGCCATAGGAACGGGAAAATCCCAATTACTTGATTTTTTAAAATTAAATTTTTCTTGGATATACTGCCAAAGAGACTTTTTTTCTGTTTGAGCAGCTGC
>CAZRQA010000012.1:0-2712 GCA_964602335.1 uncultured Bdellovibrionales bacterium | reverse complement strand
TTTGGATTTCATCTATTTATGCGCCCATAGCTCAGCTGGTAGATCCGCCAGCCGGCGGACTTTCCTGCCCGACTTGCTGAAGCAATTCAGGCAGGCGGGTAAGCTGATGGTCTAAAATTTAAAGTTTTAATATGTACTATTCATACGCCATACATAATAAAGAAAAAGATAAAATTTATATAGGACACACAAATAACTTAGAAGAGAAAATGTTAAGGCATAATAAAATTTTGAAAAATAAGAAAAGTTCTTTTACAAGCAAACAAAGCGGAAATTGGGATCTGGTTCATAAAGAAGAATTTGAAACAAGGGAGGAAGCAATGAAACGAGAGAAAGAATTAAAAAGTTATCAGGGAAGAAAATTTATAAGAGATAAAATTAAAAACACGCGCCCATAGCTCAGCTGGTAGAGCAACAGCCTTTTAAGCTGATGGTCGGAGGTTCGAGTCCTCCTGGGCGTACTATAATTTTCTTATTCAAGCTAAGTTCGCCCTTGCATTCGCAGGGCGTCCGGCGCATGCCGGGCGAGTCCTCCTGGGCGTACTAGTTCGCCCTGTTATGCAACAGGGCGCCATATCATTCGATATGGCGAGTCCCTGCCTGCCGACAGGCAGGCTCCTGGATGTACTATTTTCTAAGCGAAACAGCCTGTTTTAAAAATATTTTTGCACTTGCTTGCGTATAGCAGGGCAAGTACAATTTTTTTATTTTTTTTAGAAACGCTTTTCATAATTTAATCCCTCGTCGCTTTTGTTTGCAAGATTCAATTACGCACTAAATTTCAAAATTGTTCTTTGGAAGAAGGGCATTTAGCCTAAAATTAGAAAGGAGATAGAAATATGGCCAAGAGAGAAAACAGGACTTGCCTGGCCCAGCGAAAAGCAAGCAGGCGAAAGAAGAAAAATCGACAGATGAAACAGCAGGCGCTGGAAGCTGAAGCGGCAGAAAAGAAACTGCCCGTCTGGGAAGTAAAGCTTCGGGGCTCTATCGTTAGAAAAAAAAGCCAAGAAGTTTTTTGCCCAGCTAATTGGCGCTATATCTAAATCCTTCCAAAATAAAACAGGATCTCATGTCTTAAGGAGAGATTCTGTTTTTTATTAATAAATATATCAGGAAAATAATTTTTTAACGATGCTCCATTGCTGATCTATTCATATTCTATCTTTTTTTCCTGATAGTCGATATAATGCTGCGGATTGAGATAGTTGTCTTTACTGTAAATATTGGTCTCAGGAAAGACTTCTAAATTAGATACTGATCCGGAAAAACTATGGGGGAACAAAATAATGAAATCCCTTTTCTCTCCGCTGCGCAAAGTGTTTATTAGCTGATGGTTTATTGCCAGTAATTCTTCTTCCGCATCGCGCAATAAAACTTTAACCTTGACTACATTAAAATCAGCATTAGATCGATTGATTAATGTGCCTGTCGCTTTGGCAAAATAAGGCGAACCGCCTGATTCTTTCTGATAGTGCTTATTCAAAACTACCAAACGGGGGTCATCCAATTTAATATTTTCATTCCATTGAATATCGGCTACTTGCGTTTGCGCTTTTACCGGCTGGGAAGGCAATTCTAGGCCGGTTAAAAAAATATATTTTGCCTCTCCAGGAAGAATAAACTTTCCACTAATTTTGGTTTCAGCCAGCTGGATATTATTTTCTCCTAAAATTTTTACATCAAAACTAATTTTTTCTGCTCCTATTCCCTGATTAGGATTTTTCATTTTTATTGCCACGTCATATTTATTATCGATATCATACACCAACTCCGTGCTTAAAATTTTCAAATCCTTAAGCTCTCCGATTTCTGTACAGGGAGAACAAGGCCCGCCACAATCTACACCTTTTTCACCTTGGTTTTGCTTGCCATCGCTGCAAGACGGCTCCGGCTTAAAATGCAAAAACAAACTGATGCCGATCAAAAAAATAATCAATAAATAAACGGCTATAATGCTAGTTTGTTTGGCTTTTCTTTTAACTGGATTCATTTTATTGAATAATAATTTTTATTTTTAACTTATCTTTTATTAAATAATTTTTTGGCTCCATATTTTCTGGCTACTATGAATAAGATAACACATAATAAGAAAATTCCAAAAATAACGCCGCTGGCTTTAGTCAATTGGCGACTGATTTCCGCAGCAGCGTAACCAAAAAAATAACCGATTATGGAAAGAATAAAACTCCAGAAAATGCCTCCTAGCAAGGAAAAAAAAATTAACTTATTAAGCTTCATCTTAGAAATACCGGCAAATAAAAAAGTTATCCAGCACAATCCGACCGTCATTTTTACATAAAAAATGGCTTTGGCTCCATGATTCTCAAAAAATTTTTCCATTTTTTTAGTGGGCAAGCGTTTGCGTCGGTCAAAATTTATAAATTTCTCTATCTTTTTTAAAAACGGCCGCCCGCCATAAAAACCGAGTAAGTAAAGGAAGATGTCTCCGATAAATCCGCCTAGGATACTCAAAAAAAAGATGGTAATAATATTAAAATAGCCAAGAGAAGCCATAAAAGCGGCGGAAAGAGTGGTAAGCGGTCCTTCTATAATCATTAATCCTAAAATCACGGCATAACCCCAGGTGGAAAAAATATTAAGATATTCTTGCGAGCCGATATCCAAGATGTCCATAAAGATTTGAGAAATAGTAATGTGGAATTTAGTATTAAAAAATATTGAGATCAATAGGAGTAGCTAAATAAAATTTTA
>CAZRQA010000011.1:17616-19936 GCA_964602335.1 uncultured Bdellovibrionales bacterium | reverse complement strand
AGGGAGATTATATTTTGATTACCGGCAAGGGTGCGGAAGAAACCATGGCGATTGGAAAGAAGAGATTGCCGTGGAGTGATAGACGTATTACAGAGGAAATTCTAGCTGAATTATTCTAATTAATTTAATTACACTAATTATTCCCCGCCTGCAATGCTTCGCATAGCGATGCGGGCAGGTAAAAAAATACTAATTCCCAATTTCTAATACCTAATAAAATCATTAATATTAAAAGACAATACCAAAAAATATGACTTGGAAGAAAGAACAGCAGAATTTGGAGAGAATTCTAGCACACTAACATTTAAACATGCTAACATTCTAACATATCAAAATGGATAAGAATGATTTTAGTGAAAAATTAAAGCTGAAAATGGATGAGTATGCGCATTTAGTTTACGGGATAACAAAAAAATTTCCTAAAGAAGAAATTTATGGAATAACATCACAATTGAGAAGATCTTCCCTATCGGTGATTTTGAATTATATTGAAGGTTATGCAAGATTCAAGAAACAAGTAAAATGTAATTTTTGGGAAATATCTTATGGATCATTAAAAGAATCAAAATATTTATTACACTTTGCATTGAAAGAAGAATATTATAAAAAAAAGATTATATTAAAGCAATAAAGTTAGCAGATGAAATCGGGGCAATGCTTTGGAGGCAACTAGAAGGTTTAAAGAAAAAATAAATTGCTAGAATGTTAGGATGCTAGAATGTTTTTGTGTCTTTTATCCAAAAACCTTTAAAAACATAAGAGTCAATAGAACTCCATAAATTAGACCAACCAGCACTTCCGAATTGCGATGGCCGACATGCTCTTTGAGGCGGGGGTATTTTTTAGGATCAAGATTGAGGCTTTGAACGAGCATATTTAAATAACGGCCTTGGTCGCCAAGGTACATTCTTAACCGCAGAGCATCGTCTATAATTATTATAGCTAATGCCAAGGCGATTACAAAAGCGGCACTGTAAATGCCGGCTAAGTGGGCCACGGTTAGGATTAGGGATGCAGCAAAGGCACTATGAGTGGAGGGCATATGCCCGTGAGTCAAAAAATAATCCCATTTAAAGCCATTTTGGAAAGAGAAAATTATAAACTTGGTGATTTGGGCGATAATGCCAATGAATAATGGAATAAATATGACTGTTAGATTAGTAATTTCATTCATATTTTTTTATTTAAAATTTAATTTGCTTTATCTGGTGATCAAGAGTTAACTGTATTATAGCATAAAAATAAATTTACTGCACTAATGCCGAATAAAAATAAAGAGAAAATGCTTGATATTATTTGAAAATATGATAGGATCTATTTAGTTAGCTTATTAGGATTTAGCCGGTTAGTTTGTTAGCTGGCTAGATGAAATTAAACTTTTAAATTGCTGCATTGCTAAATTATTGAAATAATATAACAGTAAAACAATGCAACAATGGAACAATGAATTTTATAATAAAAATTAAAAATATTTTTTAATGAAAATCAAAATCGGAAAAAATCAAACTGAAGGCCGCCAAAATTTTAAAGAAGGCAAAGCGAATGCTTTTTTTCAGCCTAAAGCTGGTCAGCCTAAAGCCGGGGGGGGGAACACTAAAAAATTTAATCCTTTAAAAGTCAGAAAAGAAAGTTTGCCCAAAGAACAGATAAAAAGAGAAACAATAAAAGAAAGAGAAGAGCAAAACTTGGCTAAAAAAATTGTAGATTGGATAATAAAATTTTCTATTTATGCCGTTGTTTTTTTCTTGCCGCTTTTCTTCTTGCCTACTGTTTCCAGCGTTCTGGAATTAAACAAGCAATCTCTTTTGGTTGTCTTAGTAGGCATTGGATTTTTGTTTTGGGTAGGAAAGATGGCTTGGCAGAATGAAATAAGATTTAAAAAAGCCTTTGTGCTGATTCCCATCATAACTTTTCTGGGAATTATGTGCTTGAGCACAATTTTTTCCGTTTATTCAGAGGTAAGCCTTTGGGGAGCAGAAGGGGAAGAGCATAAATCTTTGATATCGATGATATTTTTTGCTGCTTTTTTTGTTCTGATTCTAAACAATATTAAAACCAAAAAAGAAATTTTCAAAGTAGTGTTTGTTCTATTGGCTAGTGGATTTTTGGTAGCCTTATACGGGGTACTGCAAATTTGGGGAAAATTTATAATTTCTGGCCAAGTTTTCCAAAATCCTTTCTTTAATACCATTGGATCCGTTTATGTTTTTGAGGCTTATGTGGCGGCCTTGTTTCTTATTTGTCTGGCCTTATTTTTGGAAAATATCAATAAAATTTTCAAGATTATCCTAATTTGCCTTTCTTTTTTCTTCTTTTTTGT
>CAZRQA010000011.1:0-17516 GCA_964602335.1 uncultured Bdellovibrionales bacterium | reverse complement strand
AATTTTATGATAATCGGCATTGGAGCAGTTTGGCTATTCCTTACTATAATAATTTTTATTTATTTCACCAGCATGCCGATTTGGATGCTTTGGTGGCTCAGTCTAGCCCTATTAGTTTCTTTTATTCATTTTGAAAATGAGAAGAAGGAATCACAGGAATTTATTGCTGCTTCTAAAAATCCGCGGTCCTCTTTTTCCTTGTCTTTCGCTTTCGTGTTAATAATAATCGGATTGATTGTGGCAATTTATATGCAGAGCCAGAAATATATGGCTGCTGCCTATTATTATCAGGCTTTAAAAATGAATGCTCAAGGCGAGAAACTTGAAGATGTGACCAACAAAATAAGTCAGGCAATTAATGCCAATCCAGAAAGAGATAGCTATTATCGAAATATGTCAGTAGCTCTTTTTGGCTTAGCCAACCAGCGAGTAGCAGAAAAAGGCCAACAAGAACTTTCTCCAGAAGATTCTAATTATGTGAGCCAAATGATTACTGAGTCCCTCAAGAGTGCTGATAGGGCAGTACAGATAAATGATCGAAATTCCCAAAATTATGTATCTTTGGCTAATGTTTACGAGGGGGTAATGATCACTATGGAAAAGGCGGATGAAAGGGCGATTGAAAATTACCAGAAAGCGATTGAATATGACCCGAATAATCCAGCCCTGTATGTTTCCATTGCTAATATTTATGTAACTTTGGCAGACGTGGAAGCTGCTAGGCAGCAGCAACAGCAACAAGCTCAGCAAGGACAGGAACAGGCGTTTGAATTGCCTCAAAAGAGCAAGGAATATTTAGCTTTAGCCAGGGAAAATGCCCAAAAAGCCTTGGAAATTAAAAGGGATTATGTAGCGGCTAATTTACTTTTACCCACCATTTATCAAAAGGAAGGCGATTTAGCTAAAGCTATAGAAAGGGAAAAAGAAAATAAAGAAATTTATCCTAATGATGCAGGAATAGATTTCAGGCTTGGAATGCTTTATTATAATAATGAAGATTTTGATAACGCTCGAAAAAGTTTTCTGGATGCCTTGGCTTTAAATAAGGATTATGCCAATGCCCGTTATTTTTTAGCCTTAACTTATAATAAACAGGGAGAAAATGATAAAGCTTTGCAACAATTAAAGAAAGTAGCTGAGACTAATCAAGAGAATGAAAATCTTAAGAAGATGATAGAGAATTTGGAGAATGGCAGGGATATTTTTGAAGGCTTACGGGAAGAGCAGAACCAGTTTCAGCCGCCAGTAGAAGAAGGAAGTGAAAATAATTTACCAGAGCAGCAACCAGAGATTGAATCAGGCATAGAAAATCAAGAGATTCCCGAGGAAGCTATTCCTCCAGCTCCTGAGGAAGAGGAGCAATTATCAGAGGAGGAATTGACAGAAGAAACTGCCGAGGAAGAAGAGGAGGAATAATTTGAAGGAGAAATTCATATGTTCAGCCTATAAAAATAAAAATTAAATTTATACATTGAAAAGGATATACTGGACTTGGTCTTTAATTACTTTTTTATTGATTTTCTCGGGTTGTAGTTTTACCGGCAAGCCGGATGGCGGAGTTTATAAATCCATTGACGGCGGAAAAACTTTTCAGCAAAAAAACAAAATAAATAAGGAAGCCAATTTGAGCCAATCCAATGTGCTTTGCATGGCTATCGATAAAAATAATCCGGATACTATTTATTTAGGGACAAAAAACAGCGGACTTTACAGGACAATTGACGGTGGAGAAAATTGGGTTAAAGATATAAATAATTTTTCCAACATAACGAATGTTGCAATTGATCCGGTGAGCTCTCAGACAATTTATGTGGCTGCTAGCCGAGGAAAAAGAGGAAAAATTTATCGCACTCAAAATGGCGGGGAGGACTGGAAAGAAATTTATACAGAGAGAACAGACGGGCCAATTGTATTAAACTTAGCTTTAGATTATTCCAACCCCAAAATAATTTATGCCAGCAATTCTTCGGGAGGAATTTTCAAAAGCGAAGACCAAGGAGAATCCTGGAAGACGTTGCTTTGGGCGGAAGATTCAGTAAAAAAAATAGTTCTTGATCAAGCAGATCCGAATATTATTTATTTCGGTACTGGCAGCAGAGGGGTGATGATAAGCAAAAACGGAGGCAAAGATTTTGAAGAGATATTGCCCAACAGGAAAGTTTATGCCTTATTGCCGCATCCGCATAAAAAAGGCGTGCTATTCCTAAGCGACAACAAGGGCTTGCATCGAAGCGATGATTTTGGTAAAAATTGGCAAACTATCAATACCTTAGTTAAGCCGGAAAATCTTTATTCCCGAGGATTGGCTGTGAACCCCGAGAATGATCAAGAAATTTTGTATTCTTCCGGAGAAGCCCTGTATAAATCGTTGAACGGAGGGGAAAGTTGGATGCCGGTGCAGTTTAATTTTAATCGTATTATTGGCTCTATCGTTTTCAAGCCGGGTAATCCCCAGGTTATTTATTTAGGCACGCGTAAAATAAGCAGCAGTGCTTTCCAGCTTTTGCCCACCTTGTAGAGATTGAAATAAATAATAGTTATCGGGTTATCGAAATTTAATTAATTAAGATTTTTTAGTCAAATTATCAATTAAAAAATTAAATCTTCAATTTATGAATTTAGAAGAACTAAATTTAGAAAAAAATTTAAATGAAGCAATAGAAAAATACCAAGAGCAGCTTAAAGCCCTGCGTACTAATCGAGCCAGTGTTTCCTTAGTGGAAAAATTGCCGGTTGATTATTTTGGCGCAAAATCTCCTTTGAAGCATATTGCCTCCATTTCCTTGTCAGACCCTAAGACAATTGTTATTACTCCGTGGAATAAAGATAACTTGGTTGATATTGAAAAAGCCATTAATGATTCGAATTTAAATTTGACGCCTAATAATGACGGAGAAATAATAAGGCTTACCCTGCCCCAGTTAACTGAAGAGCGGCGGCAAGAATTGGTAAAATTGTTAGGCAAGATTTCAGAAGAAGCCCGAATTAAAATAAGAAAAGTTCGAGAGAAGGCAATTAATGAAATAGAGGAAAAAGAAAAAAGGGGAGATATCTCGGAAGATGATAAATTCAGAGCCAAAGATGAAGTTCAGGGGGAGATAGATAAAGCCAATGAAAGAATAGATGAAATTTATGGTAAAAAAGAAAAATCTATTATGGAAGTGTAAGGCTAGTTTTTAGGAGTTAGCTAATTAGCTTTTTAGGAAATAGGAAAAATTATTCTAATTAATCTAATTATTCTAAGAAATTCACAATATCTAATTACTAATTTCTAATAGGGGGAATACCTAAATGAAATTTAAAGTACAGGATTTGAAATTTCAATTTTATAATAAGAGACGAGGGAGATATTAAAGTTACGAAATTTCTAATTCACCTAATTCAAAATTCATTTAAAAAAAATTCCAATGTCTAATAAAATAAACAAATAGAGATTACTTTTTAAATTTAGGTTGCAGTTTTTACATTTTACATTTAAGATTTGAGATAGAAAATCAGAAAATTAAAATTATTTAAAATATTTACAAATTAAATGCTGATAACTATTATTGTATTTATAGTAATACTTGGCGTGCTTGTCCTAGTCCATGAAGCGGGACATTTTTTTGTTGCCAAGAGAAACGGCGTGAGATCAGATGAATTTGGCTTTGGCTATCCGCCTAGGATTTTTGGAATATATAAAAGTAGCAAAGGCCAGAGGAAATTTATTTTAGGCAATAAGCCGGCTGATGAAGTTAAAGATAGAGGCAAAAATACCATTTATTCCATAAATTGGATTCCCATAGGCGGTTTCGTAAAGATTCATGGCGAAGACGGAGAAAACAAAAAAGATCCCAAGAGTTTTTCTAATAAATCAATTTGGAAGAGATTTAAGATTCTATTTGCCGGCTCCGGAATGAATTTAGTTTTTGGCGTTTTATTTTTAGCAGTGGCTCTTCAATTGGGTCTGCCCCAGCAAGTTAGCGATGATGATCCGGCTAAAAATGCCAAAGTTCAAATTGCCTCAATAAACAAAAAAAGCCCGGCTGAAGAAGCGGGAGTAAAAATGGGGGATATAGTATTGGCGGTTGAAATGAATGAAGAAAAAATAAAAATAGACAAGGTGGGGCAATTACAGGAAATAATAAAAAAACACAAAGGATCAGAGCTTACTTTTGTTTTTCAGCGCTTGGGAGAGAAGGAAATTTTAGAAAAAAGCGTTTACTTAAGAGAGAATTATCCGGAAGGACAAGGATCAATGGGAGTTATGCTAGCTAGGGTTGCGGAAAAGCAATATGGGTTTTTCCAGTCTTTTTGGATAGCTATTAGTGCTGCTTACTCCATGATCGCCACCATTCTTTGGTTCTTGGGAGATTTAATAGTAAGAATTTTTTCCGAGAAGCCGGTAGTGGCAGATGTGGCTGGTCCAGTAGGAATCGCGGTGCTGACAGGCCAGATGGCCAAGATGGGAATTGCTTATTTGTTTAATTTTGCTGCCATACTTTCTATAAACTTAGCCGTCATAAATTTATTTCCCTTGCCAGCCCTGGATGGAGGAAGAATTTTGTTTTTATTAATTGAAAAAATTAAAGGATCGCCAGTAAGCCAAAGAGCAGAAGGCATTGTCCATACGATAGGATTTTTTGTGCTAATGGGGTTAATGGTGCTAGTTACAGTAAAGGACTTTATTAATTTTGAAGTTGTTAGCAAGATAAGAGGGCTGTTCTAGATTAGTCATCTTAAAGCCGTATCTCATATGTTAAAATTAACATACACGAATTTGACGAATATGCTACGAATTAAACGAAAAGATTAGTTTTTAGATTTGAATTATGGTTTTAAACTTTAAGATTTAAGTTTTTAAGATAATTTTATGCCAGGAGTAAAAATGGAAGAGATCATATCTTTATGCAAAAGGCGGGGGTTTGTCTTTCCTTCCAGCGAAATATACGGGGGCTATAGCGCTATTTATGATTTTGGGCCTTACGGAGTAGAATTGGAAAATATCATCAAAAAAATTTGGTGGAAAAAAACAGTTCAGGAGAGAGAAGACATTGTAGGCCTGGACAGTGCCGTGTTTATGCATCCTAGAATTTGGGAAGCCAGCGGCCACGTGCAAGGATTTTCTGATCCTTTAATTGAATGCAAGAATTGCCATTCAAGATTAAGAGTCGACCATCTTTTAGAAGAAATTGGCATTTCAGCAGATGAAAAAATGGAAGAAAGAGAAATAAACGAGATTTTTCAGGAAAGCAAGGACAAAATCAAATGTCCGAGTTGCGGCAGTAAGGATTTCAGCGAAGCCAAAAAATTTAATTTGCTGGTAAAATCTAACTTAGGAAACTTTGATCAGAATTGGACTAAGGAAGCGGCTTATTTAAGAGGAGAAACTTGCCAGGGAATTTACGTGAATTATAAAAATATCTTGGATTCTAGCCGGATAAAAATTCCTTTCGGGGTTGCCCAAATAGGAAAAGCTTTTCGAAATGAGATAACTGCCAGGCAATTTATTTTTCGTACCAGGGAATTTGAGCAAATGGAAATGCAATATTTTACCCATCCAGACAAAGAAATGGAAGCTTATGAAAAATTGCGCGAGAGCCGTTGGAATTTTTATATTAGACTGGGAATTAAAAAAGAAAATTTAAAGTGGCATCAGCATGAAAATTTAGTTTTTTATGCCAAGGAAGCTTACGATATTGAATACAAGTATCCATTTGGATTTAAAGAATTAGAGGGCGTTCATGCCAGGGGAAACTATGATTTAACTCAACACCAAAAATTTTCCGGAAAAGAGATGGGCTACACTGATCCAAACACTAATGAAAAATTTATTCCCCATGTTATTGAATCTTCCGCAGGAGTGGGCCGAATTTTTTTAGCTTTAATTTCAGATGCTCTGCATAAAGAAAAAATAGAAGGGGAGGAGCGGACAGTATTAAAATTTAACAAAGAAGTCGCGCCGATTAAAATTGCGGTTTTTCCGCTCTTAAGAAACAAGCCGCGGCTAGTGAAAGAAGCCAGGAAAATTTTTGATTCTTTAAAGAAAGATTATATGTGCGAATTTGACGATAATGGCAATATTGGCAAGCGTTATCGCCGGCAAGATGAAATAGGGACCCCTTATTGCATAACTGTGGATTTTGATACAGTAGAAAAAGATAAAAAAGTTACGGTACGCGATCGAGATACTATGAAGCAAGAGAGAATTGCGCTGGAAAACATAGAAGATTATTTTTCAGAAAAGTTTAATAAATAATGAATAGCGATTATGTGTGGCATTTTTGGTTATATAGGGAAAAGGCCAGCCGCTTCGATTTTAATAAAAGGTTTAAGGGATTTAGAATACCGGGGATATGATAGCGCGGGAGTTTTTATTTTGGATAAAGGTCAAGCTAAAGTTTATAAGTCAGTCGGCAAGGTGTCTGATTTAAAAGAAAAATTGCCAATAAAAAAAAATAATGGAAGTATTGGAATTGCCCATACTCGCTGGGCTACGCATGGCAAGCCCTCTGTTAAAAATTGCCATCCCCACCATGATTGTAAAAAAGAGGTGTGGGTGGCGCATAATGGAATTATTGAAAATTACCAGACTCTTCGTCAAAAACTTGAAACTAAAGGCCATAAATTTTATTCAGATACGGATACCGAGGTAGTAGCCCACCTAATTGAAGAATACAAAAGAAAGGAAAAAGATTTATTTTCGGCTGTTAATTCAGCGCTTTCTGTTCTGGAGGGAGCTTTTGGTTTGGCGATTATCGATAAGAATAATCCCAATACGATTTATGTGGGGAAAAAAGGCAGTCCGATTGTTATAGGCGTAGGTCAAGATGAATATATTATTGCTTCCGACGCAAACGCCATAGTTCCTTATACCAAAAAAGTTATTTATCTGGAAGACGGGGAACTGGCTCAAGTGAATTTAGCGGGGTTAGAAATTAATGGGATAGAAAAAAGAAATAAAAAAAGGAAAAAAATTACTAAAATTGATTGGGAGGCCGGCCGGGCCCGAAAAGATGGGTTTGCTCATTTTATGCTTAAAGAAATTTGCCAGCAGCCAAAAGTTTTGCAAGACTCCATACGGGGGCGGGCGGAAAAATTTTTAAGAGAAGACAGTGAGCCGGTGCTAGGAGGCTTAAAAGATGTCAGCCGAAAATTAAGGGAAATCAATAAACTAGTTATTGTAAGTTGCGGAACATCCTATTATGCCGGATTAATAGGGGAATATATAATGGAAGAATATGCCGGCTTGCCTACTCAAGTAGAATATGCCAGCGAATTTCGTTATCGAAAACCTTTATTGGATGATAAGACGGCGGTATTGGCCATTTCTCAGTCGGGAGAAACTGCAGACACGTTGGAAGCTATTCGCGAAGCCAAAACTAAAGGAAGCCTAACCTTAGGAATCGTTAATGTAGCAGGATCCACTATCGCCAGGGAGACAGATGCAGGCATATATACACATGCTGGATCGGAAATCGGAGTAGCCTCTACTAAGGCCTTTATTGCCCAGCTTTCAGTTCTGATTTTAATGGCTTTAATGTTGGGCAGACAAAGACAAATGTCTTATGTCATGGGAAGGAGAATTGCCAGTGAATTGCAAGCTCTGCCAAAAAAAATAAGGAAGGTGACAGGGGAAAGAGAGCAAATCAAAAAAATTGTTAAAAAATATAAGGATTATAAAAATTTTTTGTTCTTAGGAAGAAAATACAATTACCCTATCGCTGAAGAAGGCGCTTTAAAGTTAAAGGAGATTTCCTATATTCATGCTGAAGGTTATCCGGCTGGAGAAATGAAACATGGGCCGATTGCCATGATCGATAAAAATTTTCCATCCTTGTTTATTGTTTTAAAGGACAGCGTTTATGATAAAATAAAAAGCGGGATGGAAGAAATTAAAGCCCGGCAAGGCAAAGTAATAGCTATAGCTACAACAGGAGATAGCAAAATAAAAAAATTAGCAGATGATGTAGTTTTTATTCCTAAAACCCTAGAAATGCTAAGTCCCTTGATTTCAGTTATTCCACTTCAATTATTTGCTTATTACACGGGAGTGCTTAAAGGTAAGGACGTGGATAAGCCTAGGAATTTAGCAAAAAGTGTTACTGTTGAATGAAGGCATTAGTTTGTTGCCAGAGGCTTATTTTTTTGTTATCCTTTAATTTATGACTGACTCGTGATTTTTCGCTTGCATGCCAAGTTTGTCTAGTTTGATTAGTTCGCTTCGGCTTGCATTGCTTGTCGATGCGAGGCGGGGACGCCAGAATTTCCGTCTGTTTGTATATGCCGCCATCGTCTAGTGGTTAGGACCCTGAAGGAATCAATCATGATCCTACAGGGCAGGCGCCAGGTTCCCCGCCTGCTTGCATGCGCCGCCATCGTCTAGTGGTTAGGACGCCAGGTTCTCATCCTGGTAACAGGGGTTCAATTCCCCTTGGCGGTACGGATTTAGTTAAGCAGTTAATTAGTTTGACTAGTTGAATAGAAAAACGGAGTCTATATTTCAGCTAAACAAAGTAAAATCAATAAATATTCATAAAGATTAATGGAAGCGCAAGATTATTTAGCGAATTATAAAAAAAAATTTGATCCGGTTTGCAAGGCATATCTAGAAGAAAAAGTGAAACAAGCGAAAAAAATTGATGAACTAGCAGAACAGGCTTTAAAAATGATAAAAGATTTTGTTTTGGCAGGGGGTAAAAGGCTGAGGCCGGCTATTTTGTATTATAGCTATTTAGGTAATGGCGGTAAAAAGGAAGAGGAGATTATTAAAGCCTCTGTCTCCGCTGAATTAGCCCATATTTTTTTGCTTATCCATGATGATATAATAGATAAAGATGAAATACGTCATGGCGTATCCACTATTCATGAAAGATACAAAAAGATAGGCAAACAGATTTTAGTCGGAAAAAATTTAAAAAATAAAGATGTTGTTCACTTTTCCAATTCTATGGCTATTTTGGTAGGGGATGTTGCCGCTTCTATGGCGAATGAAGTTATTTTCAATGCTAATTTTCCGGCGGAAAAAATAATTGCCGCCCTTAATAAACTGCAGAACATTGTTTATCAGACTGTGCCCGGAGAAATGATTGATGTAATGATGGAATTTAAAAATGAAGCTACGGAAGAAGAAATTATTAGAATGCATGAAGGGAAGACGGCCCGTTATACTTTTGAAGGGCCGATTCATTTAGGTTATATATTTTCCGATGGAGAAAAAGATGATGAAAATTTAGGATTTTTTTCTAATTATGCAATTCTGGCCGGTAAGGCTTTTCAATTGAGAGATGACATTTTAGGGGTATTTGGAGAAGAAAAAAAACTTGGTAAACCGGTAGGATCTGATATAATAGAAGGCAAGCAAACTTTGCTTATCCTAAAAGCTAAGGAAAAAGCTAATAAACAACAGTTGAAATTTTTAGAGAATAAAATAGGCAAGCAGGATTTAAACAGCCGAGAGCTGGAGGAAATAAGAAAAATAATTAAGGAAACTGGATCTTTGGGATACTCCCAGTCCTTGGCTCGGAGCATGGGAATGGAAGCCAGAGAATTTCTGGCTAAAGTAAAACTTAAAAATAATCAGGCTTTTGATTTTTTTCAAGCTTTGACAGATTTCATTATCAAGAGGCAAGTGTAAAATTATTATTTTTTTATGAATAAACCAATTGATAAAAATTTACCTTATCACGTAGCCATCATACCTGATGGAAATCGGCGCTGGGCGAGAAAAAGAAATTTAAAACCTTGGCAGGGGCACGAAGCGGGAGCTAAGGTAATTGAAAATTTAAGCCAAAGAGCATTAGATTTAGGAGTTAAGTGTTTAACTTTTTGGGGATCTTCGCTGGATAATCTTAAAAAAAGGCCGTTTAATGAGAAAAGGGTATTGTTAAAAATATATGAAAAGTATTTCAAGAGACTTATGGAAGATGAAAGAATTTATCAGAACAGAACCCAAATAAATATTATTGGTCGCTGGGAAGAGCAATTTCCGGCTAAGCTTAAAAAAATTCTTCAAGACGGTCTGGAAAAAACTAAAAAGCATTCTAATAATTTTTTGAATTTTTTATTAGCTTATAGCGGAGATGATGACATGATAGAAGCCATAAAAAGGATTAACGACCAATGCATTAGAGAAGGAGAGCCGGTAGAAATAAACCATGAATTAATTCATAAAAATTTATTAAGCGCCGTGCTGCCCAAGGTGGACTTAATAATAAGGACGGGAGTCAGAAATGATCCTCATAATAGTGCGGGATTTTTAATGTGGCAAACTCAAAATTCTCAACTTTTCTTTTCAGAAAAATATTTGCCGGATTTTTCCATAAAAGATTTTGAAGAGGCAATAAAGGAATATTGCCGGAGAGAGAGGAGGCTGGGGAAATAGTAGCTGCTTAGCTGGTTAGGATTTAGCTTCTTAGCTAGTTAGGGAAAATCATTAAATTGTTGCATTGCTGCATTATTAAATTGTTTTAAATAAAAACCTAGGACGCCAGATTTTGCGTAGTGAAATAATGCAACAATAAAGCAATAAAAGCAATAGAGTAATACAATTATTATAATAAAAATTAAACAAAAAATATGCCAATAGAAGCAAATGACTCCAATTTCGAGGAGGAAGTATTAAAAAGTGACAAGCCCGTTTTAGTTGATTTTTG
This sequence comes from uncultured Bdellovibrionales bacterium, assembly GCA_964602335.1. Classification (GTDB taxonomy): domain Bacteria; phylum Patescibacteriota; class Minisyncoccia; order Moranbacterales; family DUUL01; genus CAYMRZ01. The sequence continues at coordinate 6,882 of CAZRQA010000011.1, read as the reverse complement.
GGCGCCTTGGTGCGGACCTTGCCAAGCCATGGGACCTGTTATTGAAGAGGTTTCAAAAGAATTTGAGGGGAAAATCAAGGTTGTAAAAACCAATGTAGATGATAGTCCTCAATTTGCTCAAAAGTATGGGATCATGTCTATTCCTACCTTGATTATTTTTAAAAATGGAGAAATATATAAACAGCTGGAACCCGGTGCGCATTCCAAGGAAAAAATAATTGAAGAGCTAAATAATTTAAAATAAAAAATAAATGTTATTGAAAATTTACAGGACATTTCGTACTGGCTGGCAAAATTTTTATCGAAACGGCCTGCTTTCTGTAGCGACTATAAGCGTCATAGTTGTTACTTTATTTATTATCAATTTGCAGATGGCAGTTATTTTTGCCAATGATTTATTACTGCAAGACGTTAAAGACCGAGTGAGCATATCAGTATATTTTAAGCCGGAAACATCCGAACAAGATGTAATGAGGGTAAAAGATAAGTTTTCTGTTTTCCAGGAAATAAAATCCATCGAGTATGTTTCCAAGGAAGAAGCCTTAAAAGATTTTGAGAATAAAAATAGCAACAACGAGGTGCTAATGAATTCTCTAGAAGAAATCGGAGTTAATCCCTTTGAGCCTGCCCTGACAATTAAAGCTGAAGAACCCGAAGATTATGAAGCTATCGCTAAGGCAATTGAGAATAGTGAATTTAAAGAGATAATTTCGGAAATTAATTACCATAAATACAAAGATATCATTAACGGGCTAAGCCAGGAAATAAACGCTGATCGCAAAATGGGAATTATTTTGGGCCTGACGCTTTCTTTTATTGCAGTATTGATAACTTTTAACAGCATAAAGATTACCATGTATTCTTACCGGCAGGAAATAGAAATCATGCGTTTAGTAGGGGCCTCCAATAACTATATTCGCTTGCCCTTTTTATGGGAAGGAATTCTATACGGTTTAATTTCTGTTATTATTTCCGTTCCTCTTTCTTATGTTTATTTAAAATTTTTATCCAGCGGAGCAACTTCCTCGGCCATATTGCCGTTTTCCAATGATATATACATTGAAAAATTTTTGACAGATTATTTCCATGCCAATATAATAATCATGATTCTTTTCCAACTGGCGCTAGGTTTTTTATTGGGAGTTATAAGCTCTTTAATAGCTGTTAGGAAATATTTAAAGAAATAAATGAAAGTTCCTAAAGTTTATAAAGTGAGAAGTTATAAGAGTGGAAATTTATGATATAATAATTAAAAAAATTTATGGGTTTATTTGGATTTGGAAAAAAGAAAAAACAAAAAAAGAATGATAAAGAAAATAATGGCCAGGCTGATCAAATGAATCAAGCTTTGGAAAATATAGATTCCAAAAATTTATCTCGCAAAGAAAGGATTGCCTTGGGGATGTTCAAGAAATTGCCTAAAAGCAAGCAACAGAAGATTATGGAAAAGGCAATGAATCCCCAGAATATTCAAAAAGAAAAAGATAAAATTTTAAAACAATTAAATCAAGCAGTAAAAAGCGGAGAGATGAGCAAACAAGAGGCGGAGCAGGTTAAAAGCCAGCTGGGATTAAGATAAATTTTTGGATATCCAATGTCCAAAAGTTATACAAAAAAGATATTAAAAAAGACATCCTATGTCCAATTGAACATAAGATGTCTTTTTGTAAATGTTGACTAATTGTTGATAACTTTTCAGCAATGTTTTGAAAACAGCTTAAATAAGCCGTTTTTTTGTTAGGAAAATTTTTTTAGAAATGGCAAGAAATGTTTGACAATGCAACTAAAGTGGATTAGAATAATATCAGAGTGGTGAAAAGTGGGGATATAAAAATAAACTAGCTAGGGGGAACTAGTAAGTAGTTAGTGGTTTTTGGCTTTTATTGAATTGCAAAATTTTAAATTATTAGAAATCAAAAATTAAAAACTATAAACCATAAATTAAATAAAAATGTTTATTGGTGAATATCAGCATATTTTAGATAATAAAAATAGATTAGCCTTGCCTTCAAAATTTCGGAAAAATTTTCAGGGCAAAGCAGTAATTACTCGCGGCTTAGACAGTTCTTTATTTATATATCCCTTGAAAGTTTGGAAGAAAATTGCAGAGAATTTAGGCACTATGCCGGTAGGAGAAAAAACTACCCGAAGTTTTGTTCGTTTAATGCTAGCGGGAGCAATGGACGCAGAGCTTGATTCTCAGGGCAGGGTTTTAATTCCGGATTATTTGAAAAAGCATGCTGATTTAAAAAAGAAAGTGGTAATAGCCGGGTTGTATAATCGTTTAGAAATCTGGAATGAAGAAATGTGGTCTAAATACAAGAACGAAGCTGTCAAGAATCAGGACGATATCGCTGAGCAGCTTGGAAAATTAGGAGTATATTAAAAGAATTCAAAATTTAAATTTCAAGGCTCAAAATAAAAATTGAAGAATATAAATTAAAAACAGGAGTTCAGGCTAATTGTTAAGTGTTAAATTGTTAAATGTTAATTAAAAGGCATATTCCAGTTTTAGCGGCGGAGGCTATAGAAAGTTTAAACATAAAAGAAAAGGATGTAGTAGTGGATGCTACTTTGGGAAGCGGAGGGCATAGCGAGAGAATTTTAAAAAAATTAAACAAAGGAAAGTTAATAGCCATCGATTATAGCCGGCAAGCCATTAAAGAAAGTAAAAAAAGGTTAGCGCCGTTAGCAAAAGAAAATAATAATCAGATAATTTTTGTTCACAATAACTTTGTTCATTTAAAAAATATTCTCAAAAATTTAAAAATCGAAAAAGCGGATTCAATTATAGCGGATCTAGGTTGGAGAATAGAACAGCTGGATGCTACTAGTTTTAAGAGCTCGCGAAAATTAAAAATGAAAATTGATGATACAGGCTATAATTTACAGCCGGATGCATATGAAATTATTAATTACGCTGAAGAAGAGAAGCTGGTGGGAATTTTTAAGCAATTTGGCCAAGAGCCTTATGCTCGTTTCATTGCCAAGGCTATTTGCAAAAGCAGGAAGAATCAGCCCATTAAAACTAATCTGGAATTAGCTGAAACAATAGCAGTTTTCAAAAAAACCAATAGAAAAAGCAAGATTCATCCAGCCACTAAGATTTTTCAAGCTTTGAGAATTTTTATAAACAAAGAGATAGAGAATTTAGAAAATTTTTTAGATGAAGCAGTCGAATTATTAAAACCTACTGGGAGATTAGCGGTTATTTCCTATCATTCTTTGGAAGACAAGAAAGTTAAAAATATTTTTCAGGCAAACGCCAGGGGATGTGTTTGTCCAAAAGAATTTCCCATATGTATTTGTGGCCGAAAGGAAAGAATAAAATTAGTGAATAGAAAGGTTATCAAGCCTTCTAAAAAAGAAATTTTAGAAAATCCCAAAAGCCGCAGTGCTCGGCTGAGGGTGGCAGAAAAAATGTAAAAAACAAAAATAAAAATTAAATAAATGAAAATTTATAGTTGTTTTACGGGGGGAAAATTGGTTAAAAAAGAAGAGAATAAAAGCAGTTCTCGAAAAATTGCCTTGCTTTTTTTAGCTTTTTTATTGTTCTTGTCTTGCTCCATATATGTTTTTCAAATAAATCGAATTGCTACTTTGGGTTTTGAGATAAAGCAAAAAGAAGATAAATTAAGCGCCTTGGCTGAAAAAAATAGGCAATTGACCATTGAAACAGCTCAAAGGAAGGCAGTCTTGACTTCTGAGTTGGCCCAATTAAATGAAATTAAAAATAAGAGCAAGAAAATAGGGGGTAATAAACCGGAAGAAGAATGCTTTTTGAAAACAATGAGAGAGCCAGATCAGACTGGCTACCTGGAAATAAATATAGAAAAAGCTTTTGCTATGAAATAGTTTTTAAATCAAAAGAGGATTTAGTTGATTAATATAACGGAGAGTTGCTTTGGTTTTATAAAAGGCAGCTTTTTAAATGTATATTTAGATTTATGTTGAGATTTTAAGTGGAGTTTCAGCTGATATTTATAATTTTTAATTTAAGGAAATAAAAAATGGTGAAAGGTCGGATATATTTTTTAGTGGTACTTGTTTTGTTGTTTGGTTTTGCAATAATCTATCGCCTGTATTATCTGCAAGTTGTTAATTATGATTTTTATAAAGAGCTGGCCGAAGATCAACATTACGTTGAAAAGAAAATAATGCCTAAGAGGGGAAGCGTATATTTAAATGAAAGCGGGCAATTATACCCCTTGGCTACTAGCAGGAATTTGCCTACTGTGATAGTAAATCCCAATAAAATAAACAAAAGCAAGGCGGAGGAAATTTCAAAGAAGTTAAGTAATATTTTACAGATTGACGAGGAAAAAATTAAAGGGAAGATTACTAAGGAAGATGATAATTATGAGGTTATTAAAAGAAAAATATCAGAAGAGGAAGAAAAAAAAATAGAGAAAGAAAAAATTTCCGGAGTTCACTTCAAAGAAGAAAGTTGGCGCTATTATCCCAATGAAAATACTGCCGCTCAGCTGGTGGGATTTGTTGGCTATAACGAAGATAGTCTGGAGGGGCTTTATGGGATAGAAAAATATTTTGAAGAAAAATTAAAAGGCGAAGAAGGATATTTGCAGCAAGAAAGGGATGCTGGCGGGCGGTGGCTCTCTATCGGAAAAAGAAAGTTAGTTCCTGCTAGAAATGGAGAAGACTTGGTTTTAACTTTAGATCGAGCTATTCAGTTCAAAACTGATTTAATTTTAAAAAATGCCGTTAAAAAACATGATGCTAATGGAGGCAGTATAATTGTTTTAGATCCGCAGAGTGGTAAAATTTTGGCGATGTCAGAACAGCCGAGTTTTGACTTGAATAGATATTCAGAAGTAGAAGATATTGAAATTTTTAGAAATTCCAATATTTCTGAGCCTTATGAATGCGGATCCGTATTTAAAGCCATAACCATGGTTGCCGGACTGGATAGCGGAAAGATAAATTTTGACACTGAATATATTGATACAGGAAAAGTAACGGAAGCCGGATATACCATTAAAAACTCAGATTTTAAATCCTATGGCCGGCAAACCATGACTGAAGTGATAGAAAAATCTTTAAATACTGGTGCTATTTTCGTAGAAAAGCAGATAGGAAATGAGTTATTTCGTGATTATGTTAAAAGATTTGGTTTTGGAGAAAAAACAGGCATTAGCCTTCCCTATGAATCTGCCGGTGATATTTCAAACTTGGAAAACAATCGAAATATTGAATTTTTTACTGCTTCATTTGGGCAAGGCATTTCTGTTACACCCATTCAGTTAGCAGCAGCTTACGGGGCAATTGCCAATGGAGGAGAACTTTTAACTCCTCGTGTAGTTGAAGCATATATCAATGAGAAGGGAGAAAAGACTGAGACTGTTCGAGAAGTAAAAAGAAAGATAATTTCCAAAAAAGCTGCTAGCCAGATAGGATTAATGCTGGAAAGCAATGTTGAAAATGGACATGGAAAGTTGGCCGGTGTGCCGGGCTACAATATCGGAGGAAAAACCGGTACTGCCCAAATTCCGGATAAGGAAAAGGGCGGATATGTTGAAGATGCTACCATAGGGACATTTGCAGGATTTGGTCCAGTGGCTAATCCAAAATTTGTTATTGTAAGCATAATAGATTATCCTAAAGATGTTGAGTGGGCGGAAAGCAGCGCTGGTCCGGTTTTTGGAGAAATGGCCAAGTTTTTATTAGACTATTATGATATTGAGCCTACGGAAGAATTTAATGAAAAAGATATAGAAAAATTCAATAAGACTCATAATTATACTAACTATTACGAGGAAGATCCGGACGAAGAAGAAAATGGCGAAATAAAAAAAGAAGAATAAAACTTAATTTAATTAATACATTTTTATTTAATGAAAAGTAAAAAATTGATATTTTTAGAAAAATCTTTAAAAATAATGGCTAAGCTTATTTTGCTTAAATATAAACCTCATGTTATAGCCATTACAGGGAGCGTAGGCAAAAGCAGTTCCAAGGAATCTATCTACAGCATTCTTTCCAAGTTTATTTTTTGCAGGAAATCGGAAAAAAATTACAACAATGAAGTGGGCGTTCCTCTCACGATTTTTGGTTATTCTTCCGAAAGTTCCGGATTATTTTTTTGGCTAGCAGTTTTTTTAAAGTGGCTTAAGCTTTTAATTTTTCCTTCCAAGTACCCAAAAGCTTTGGTGTTGGAAATGGGAGCTGATCGGCCTGGAGATATAAAATATTTATGTGAAATAGTGCCAGTTTCCGTAGGCGTTCTTACCAATATCGGCATAAGCCATTTGGAATATTTTAAATCCGAGAGAGCGATTATCACTGAGAAAGCTCAGATTTTAAAATGCCTGCCTAGTAATGGCTGGGCAGTTTATAATTATGATGAAAAAAAAGTAAGAAAAATAGGGGATGGTATAAAGTCCAACTCTATCAGTTACGGCTTTGAAGAGCATGCTCGCTTAAGGGCTACTGATTTGTTGTTTGTCTATGAAACTGTCTTGAATAGCCGAGGAATAAGGAAAAAAGTATTAAAAGGATTAAGTTTTAAGGTAAATTTTCAAGGTAAAATTATTCCAGTGCGTTTAAATGGCACTATCAGCAAGGCTTCCGTCTATAGCACATTGGCAGCTTTTGGCGTTGGGCAATATTTTAATTTAAATTTAATAGAGATGGTAGAAGCGGCTAAAAATCAATATTTTTTACCGGGTCGAATGCGCTTGCTTAAGGGAATAAAGAGAACAATGATTATTGACGACAGCTATAACAGTGCGCCTGACAGCCTTAAGGTAGCGCTGGAAACGGCTGGCTGGATCAGGGAGGCGGAGAGAAAAATTGCAGTTTTGGGAGATATGTTAGAGTTAGGAAATATGGAAGAAGAAAGCCACAAAAAAGCGGGAGCTTGGG
>CAZRQA010000010.1:1263-20183 GCA_964602335.1 uncultured Bdellovibrionales bacterium | reverse complement strand
TTTTAAAATAATTTTTATTTCTTAAATTTCAAAAATAAAGAAAAATTTCTAGAATTAGCCAATTTTTTAAACGACCCTTAATAATTTATTTTCATGAAATATTCTTTCCCAAAAAACTTTTTATGGGGTGTGGCGTATTCTTCCCATCAAGTGGAAGGGAATAATACAAATAACGATTGGTGGCAATGGGAGCAGAAAGGAAAAACCAAGGACAAATCTGGCTGGGCTTGCGACAGTTGGAATCGCTATCTGATTGACCATCAATTAGCCCAGGATTTGGGCTGCAGCGCTTTTCGGCTTTCCTTGGAATGGTCAAGAATTGAGCCGGAGGAAGGCAAGTTTTCCGCTGAGGCGATTGAACATTATCGGAAGGTTTTACAGGATTTGGAAAATCGGGGAATGAAAAGAGCGGTGACTCTTTGGCACTGGACTTCACCGATTTGGTTTGCCAAAAAATACGGCTGGCACAAGAAAGAATCAGTGGAATTATTTTTGAGATACTGTGAAAAAGTTGCAAAAGAACTAGGAGGGGAAATTGATATTTTTATCACCATGAATGAGCCTATAGTTCCCTTGAATAATGGATATTTAACGGGAAAGTTTCCACCCGGCAGAAAATGCTTTTTTTTGTACAAAAAAGCTAGAAATAATATTATTGAGGCCCATATCAAATGCTACGAAGCAGTAAAAAATGAAAAACGGAAATTCCCAGTTGGCATTACCACTCTTTATAACTTTTTTGAACCTTTTAATGATTCTAAATTTAATACATGGCTCACAAGTAAAATAAAAAATTGGTATAACTATTACGTTTTAGATGAAATAAAAAATTTTCAGGATTTTGTTGGTATTGATTACTATTTTCACAATAGGGTAAAGTTGAGCCTTAGAAAACCATTTTATAGCCAAAATGAAAACAAAAAAGTTTCTGATTTAGGTTGGGAAATTTTTCCTAAAGGGATTTATGAAGTGGCCAAAGATGCTTGGCAGCGTTACAAAAAGCCGATTTACATTTTTGAAAATGGCTTAGCGGATGCGGAAGATAAATACCGAGCAGAATTTATTAAAGACCATTTAATTTGGCTGCATAAAGCTATTCAAGAAGGCGCGGATGTGCGAGGATATTTCCACTGGTCGTTAATTGACAATTTTGAATGGACGCACGGTTTTGTGCCGCGTTTTGGTTTGTGTGAGACGGACTATCAAACGATGCAGCGCCGTCCTCGGCCGAGCTACTATTATTATCAGGGAGTTATAAAGGAGAATGGGTTAGAGGATTAAATTACAAATTCCAAAGAACAAATCCTAAACAAAAAACAAATGACAAAGGATGAATTACAAAACACGAGGCACGGACAAACAACAAAAAAACAAACTTTAAATTCCAAAGTCCAAAAAATAAAGTCCAAACAAACAACAAGTTACAAGCTGAGAAATACAAAATAAAGACAAAGAACAAGCCGTAAGAGGAATTACGAAAAATTCAACAAAACAAAAAGCTAAAATTATGAAAAAATATATAAACAAAGGAAGGTTTGACTTAGAAGAGCGTTCGGAAAATTTTGCTAAAAATTGTCGTGATTTTGTAAATAATCTGCCGAAAGACATAACCCATATTGAATACGGGAAACAATTAATTAGGTCTTCTGCTTCCCAAGCAGCCAACTACATTGAAGCCAATGAAGCTGTCAGTAAAAAGGATTTTATTTATAGAGTAAGAATTTCCCGAAAAGAAACTAAAGAATCTTGCTTGTGGATAAGATTGTGCAAGCCGAAGGCGGAAGAAATAAAAAAGCAAACAAAATTATTAGATGAAGCTATTCAATTAAGAAAAATATATAATTCCATTATTGAAAAAAGCGGTTAATTCTTAATTTTGTTATTTGTATTTTTGTAATTGTTTGTAATTTGGATTTTGTAATCTGTAAATTTTATTTATAAATTATGAATTTCATTCTCGTGGCTATCAGCGGATATTTTCTTTTAGCGCTAGAGGCTGTTGCTAGCAAGTTTTTGCTTACCGGGAGAATTAAAAGCTGGCAGGCTTATGTTTTTTATGTAGGAATTTTTTCCGCTTTTAGTTTTTTATTATTTCCTTTTGCAAAAATTGGAATCGATGCTTTTGCGTTTATCCAGCTGGTTTTTTCCGGGGTTTTATTGGCCTTGGCTTTAATTTTTCTTTTTCAGTCTCTAATTAACTCGGCTGCTTCCCGAGTTTATGTGCTTTTTGGCGCTATTACCACTTTATCCACTTTAATTTTATCTTTTTTGCAGGGCCAAGTTATTGAAATTTTTCAGTTAGCCGGCATTGTCGCTTTAATGTTGGGAGGATTTTGCATTTCTTTTAAGTTTTACAAAAAAAGATTTTTTAGCAGCTACAAAAAAATAATTTTAGCCGGCATCTTGAGCGGCTGCAGCTGGGTGGTTTTAAAACAAGGCTTCCAAGGGGCGGAATTTATCAGCGGTTATATTTTTTCCAGGATGGGGATTGTTCTAGTTGCTCTGTTTCTTATGCTCGCCCCTTCTTTTCGGCAGGCGGTTCAGAAAAAAATCAAGAAAAAGGACAAGGCGAATGCCTTTAATTTCTTGGGAGTCTTGGGCGCTAAAACCATAGCCGGATTGGGCAGTATTTTGATTAGTTATGCGATTTTTCTCGGCAGCGTTACCACCGTTAACGCCTTAGTCTCTGTGCAATATCTCTTTACTTTTTTCCTAGCCACTGTCTTGGCTTTTTATTTTAAAAAAGAAATGCAGGAAAAAATTTTTTTGAAGAATTTAATTTACAAGGGACTGGGAGTGGCTTTAATTATTTTAGGCGTAGTGATGATGAGCGCGTAAAATTTTTTTACAAAATTAAGACTGTCCAGAAAATTAAAGCCAGATCATTTTTTACAAAAGGCACATCTGCTAAGCCATGAATAATAAAATAAGCCAAAAGAGCTGCCCGGAGCATATTCTCGGGAGTTTTTTTGATTAAAAATTGGTATAGTCTTAAGAAAACTAGAATTGCCAAGGAAAGCAATCCCAAGACTCCTATTTCTAAAGAGAGGTAAAGCCAAAAGTTATGGGCATGCGGCACTGCCCACTGGGGATAAGGCGGGAATTTTTCCTGGTAAGTTAGGTAATTTTCCTGAAAATTTCCCAAACCAATGCCAAAAGGGAAGTAATCTTGATTAATTTCAGCTGCTGCCTGGTAAATAGCTTTCCGGGAGTCAATCGAATCAGGCGGTTTGTCTTTCTGTTCCTGGGAATCATATTCCATTGGTGGATGAAAAAACAGAAATAATACACTGCCTAAGCTTAAAGCTATCAGCAAAGCGTAATAAAATTTTCTCCAGCTTATTTTTGACTCATAAATTATCACCAAGATTAAAGCGCCTGCCAAACCTCCCATAGCCCCAATTGACTGGGTGTAAAAAAGGCAGACGGCTTGAATAGAAATTAAAGCGGCCAGCAAGAAAGCCGATTGCGCTTGCTGGTTTTTGAGTTTATTTTTTATTAAAAATGATCCGATAATTATTCCGACTGCCAAGCTCATGGCTAATTGGTTGGGGGATTGAAAGAATATTTTTAGCCGGCCGTCAAAAGTTATCCGATCCATAAGCAGATAGTAAATCCCCCAAAAGGAAAGAAAGCAGCAATAAAGAAAATAACCCTTGAAAATAGCTTGGCGACGGATAATTTTCTCTTTTTTTAATATTTTCAATAATAAGGCAAATAAGATGGGCAAGAGGAAGAGGCTTTTATAATAACCCAGGCTGCTTAATAGGCCACTGTTTATATTAGCCAAAAAAGAAAAAATAATAGAAAGGTTTAATAAAAACAAAAGCAACAACGCAGGCAAGTTGTTTTTCAACAAGCTTTTTGTTTTGCTTGAATTTAATTTTTGTTTAACCCAGGCAGCGCCGGATAAAACAAAAGCGATTAAAAAAATATCTTGCAAATTTAAGCTGCCTTTTCCCAAGGGAAGGTAAACTAAGTAAGAAAAAGCCAGAATAAATGGCAAAATAGCCAAGGTTTTAATTATTTTTTCTTGCATCGATAGAGAGTAAAATTAAGATTAAAGGGAAAACTCTTACTGAAAAAAAAGGAGTTTCAAACATGCCCTGGAAAATTACAATCAAAAAGGAAAAGGCCAGAGAATAGCTCAGCAATCCAGCTTTTCGGGGTGATTTAGCTAGAGCGGCCACAGGGCAAAACAATATTAAAATTAAAAATAAGGCGCCGAGTATGCCTGTTTCTGCGGCAAAATCCAGAAATAAATTATGGGCATAAGCGGGATTCCTCAACTCAGAGCCGGATTTCAAATGATGGGAGAAATTCCCCAAGCCTACTCCGCCAAGCGGTTTTTCTTTTGCCAATTCATATCCAGTTTCCCACATTTCTAAGCGTCCTTGAATTGAACCTTCCTGGAAATTAAAACTTGACAAGAACCGGTGGGAGATTGGATTAGGAGTTAGGAATACGGCAAAAATGACAATTGAACCCAAAATAAAAAAGGCAAATCGTTTTTTGAATTTTTTCTTATCCCTAAAAAGATAGAACAAGAAAGCTAAGGCGGCAACAGCAATTAAGCTTATCAAGCTAGCTCGGGCAAAACTTAATAAGCTGGCAGATAATACGGAGATTAATCCCAACAGATAGATTTTTTGTTTGTTTTTAAAGTAAATATAAAAAATTAAGGGCAAGGAAATGTTAAGGTAAAGAGAGAAGAGATGGGGATCAGGGAAAATTCCATAAGCCCTAAGAAGAGTTTTTCCTTGAAGATTAATCATCCAGCTGGGATATTGCTGGACTACTTGAGAAAAATTTTTTCCTAAAAAGAAAGGGTTAATGGTTTTAGTAATTTCTAGCATAGCGTCTATTCCAACCACAAATTGCATTAAAAATTGCAGGATGCCGCAAATTGACAAAACAAAAACACTCCAGAAAAGTATTTTTAAGAATTTATTTAAAAGTATTTTTTCTTTTAGGATTTGAAAGCTTACAAAATACAAGGGCAAAAAAGAAAGGATAAATATTATTTTTCTCAACGCTTTGCTTTGATTTTCTGCCCAAAAAAAAGAAAATGCGCATATCAAAACAAAAAATATTAAAAAGAAAAATCGAGGCCGGGTATCAATAAGGAATTTTTTATTTAAAAAAGCGCCAAGAAGCCATACCAAAAAGAACAGAGGAATAATTAATCGAAAAATTGCCAGGTCAAAATTTTCCATCAGATTAAGGGCGAAGCTGAAGGGCAATAAAAAAATGATTATCAAAAAAATTTTTTTAGAAAACATGTTATTTTAATATTTATACACTTAAAAGGTAGTTATTATTTTTTCTTTTAAACACAGGACATGGGAAATATAATTTCACAGCGGCTTAACTATCTTTCAGGCATTTGATATCCAATTGGGCATTAAATGCCTTTTGCACTCGGGTACTTTTTGCGCAGATTTAAAAAAATTTTAAAATATTCTTCATTTTTTTTAACAAAAATCCCTGCCAAGCCACCTGATGTTTTTCAAAAAAATATTCTTGGGACTGATAATAGTGATTTTTCTTTTTTCTTGCGTTATTTTGCCAGCTTTGGCCGTCATAGTGCAAGACTTGCAAATAGGGATAAAAAATGTTTTTATAACCTGCCTTTTTTATTCTTAAGCACAAATCCTGGTCTTCAAAGTACATAAAAAATTTTTCATCAAAGCCGTTCAATTTTTCAAATAAGGTTTTTTTAACCAAGAGAGCTGTTCCGGAAACCCAATCCACTGAAGTGGCTTTATTTTTATTCCAGGGCTTGTTAAAAGTATTCCGAAGAAGAATGTTCCACAGAGAAGTTTTCTTGCCACTGGTCCAGGGCTGGGGCTGATGGCGTTTTTTTTCTATAATTTTCAGGCCCATTGCTCCCAACAGAGGATTTTCGTAGAAACATTTCAAGATTTTTTTTACAGAACCTTTGGCTAGGCGAGTATCCGGATTGAGAAAAAAAAGAATTTTTCCGTTAGCTTTTCGGGCCGCTAAATTATTAGCTTTGCCATAGCCGACATTTTTTCCATAATTAATGGTTTTCAATTTAAAAGAAAACAATTTGTCATTATTTTTTAATTTTTTTTTGTCATTATTAAAAATAATAACTTCGCATTTTTTTGCCAGCTTTTCCCTGATCAAAAATTCCTCAATAGATTTTAGGCAGCTGCTTAAAAAATTACGGCTTTTGAAATTTACGATGATTACGGAAATGTCCATAAAATTTAGATAAAATTAAACAAGCGCGTTTTTTTATGTAAAAAATTATTAGTTTAAAATTTTTTAATTCGGCCTAATTTTCAACTCATGGCAATTAGCTTATTGACGGCAAGCAGATTTCCAAAAGGTATTTAAATATAACAGATAATAAAATATAAATCCATACCCTAGTTGACAAAAAAGTTAAATATTGTTATTAATAAGGAAGCGAACAGCAATTTTAAAGCTGTAGAAAAATTTTAAAGACCAAGCTTTTACCGCCTTTATAAAAAAGGACAAGTAAAAGCGCAGCCCCACTTTAAAGAGTGGATTTATTCATACCATAATTAAAATTAATTAAAAGAATTAAAACTATGGAATACGAAATTAATTATTTAATCTTGCAATCAAAAACCAGCCGTTTAAGGGAAATTCGCCGGGAAGTTAAGAAAATAATTGAATCGGCGGGAGCAAAGATTAAAAATGAGAAAGAATTTCTTAAAAGAAAACTAGCCTATGAAATCAACAAGGAAAAGTTTGGTTTCTATACTGTTTTAAGATTGGAAATTGAAGAAAAATATCAAGAGGCAATTAATAAGATAAAAAGAAAAATGAACTTAGCCTCTGATGTGGCCAGGTATATTATTATTAATGCCGAGGAACTTCCCTCCCTGGAAGCTTTGGACTATAAGCAGGAAGATCAAGAAAGAAAAGAGCAAACGGAAAAAGAAAGAGAAGGAGAGGATAGAGTTAAAAAAGGAGAAGCAGAGAAAATCGTAGCTGAAGATAAGAAGAAATTTGAAGAAGCGCCTGAAAGAAGTCAGGATCTGGAAAAAGAAAACGAGAAAGCTGAAGATGAAAAAAACACGATTCTAGACGAAAAAGAAGAGGAGGGGAAAGAAATTAGCCAAGAGGACGCCCAAAAGCAATTAGAGGGAAAGAAAAAAAAGGAAGGAAAAAAAGAAAAAGACAGCAAAAAGAAAAAAGATGATAGAGTTTCTCTGGACGAGCTGGATGATAAATTAGATGAAATCTTAAATATATAATTATTAATTAAACAAAATGGATCTTAACAAAGTAATGTTAATAGGCAATATTACCAACGACATTCAAACAAGAACTACCCAAAATGGGCAGTCCGTGGCTACTTTTAGTGTTGCCACCAACCGGCGCTGGAAAGATCAGGCTACCGGAGAGCTGAAAGAAGATGCTCAGTTTCATAATATCGTAGCCTGGGGGAGACTGGGAGAGATCTGTAATCAATATATGGGCAAAGGCAAGAAAATTTTTATTGAAGGAAGAATTCAAACCAGAAGTTGGGATGATCAACAGAGCGGCCAAAAAAAATATTTTACAGAAATAGTAGCAGAGAATATTATTATGCTTGACAAAAAAGGCGAGCCAAGCGGAGGAGAAGGCAATAACAATCCAGGCAATTCAGGTAATAATCTCAAACCGGAAAATAACAGTCAAAAACAAGATTCCTCTCAAAATGAAGAAATTCCCACTATTGATATAAACGAAGATCAGGATGAAATAAAGGTTAAAGATATACCCTTTTAAAATTATTAAATGTTTTAATATGAATCAAAAAAACCAGAAAGAATGTTATTTTTGTTCTAATAATGTAGATAAGTTAGATTATAAGAATGTAATTTTACTTCGTAAGTTTGTTAATACTTCAGGTAAAATTTTTTCCAGAAAAAAAAGCGGGAATTGCATGAAACACCAGAGACTGGTGGCAAAAAATATTAAAAGAGCCAGAATAATCGGACTTTTGCCTTTTTCTGCTAGATAAAAAATTATGCTTTCAATAAACGATATAAAAGTTGGAGAATACATTGTTTTTAATGGCGATCCCTGTGAGGTTATTGCTTGCCAGCATTCAAAAATGGGGCGGGCGGGGGCGGTATTAAGAACTAAACTTAAGAATTTTATTAGTGGAGCGAATATTAACCATACTTTTCAAGGATCTGAAAGTGTTCCTCAGGCTGATTTAGAAACAAAAAAAGCTCAGTACCTTTACAAGAGCGGTAATTTTTTTGTTTTTATGGACAGTACCAATTATGAACAATTTGAAATAGCGAAAGAAAGTATTGGAGAGAAAGAAGATTTTTTATTGGAAGGTTGCGAGGTGGAAGGAATTTGTTATGAAAATAAAGTTATCGCAATCACATTGCCTGTTAAGATGAAATTTAAAGTCATAGAAGCTCCTCCTGGGCTGAAAGGAAATACTGCTGACGGGGGAAGTAAACAGGTTAAAATAGAGACTGGAATAAAAATAAACACCCCTCTTTTCATCAAAGAAGGGGATATTATTAAGATTAATACTGAGAAAAGAGAATATTGCGGAAGAGTTAACTAGAATTATTTTGATTTTGTAATTTCGGCAAAAGACTTTCTCCTGACATAGAGGAAGTTTTTTTAATTTGCATTAAATCCAAAATAGTTGGAGCAATATCAGCCAAAATTCCCTCTATTTGGTTTTCCTCGACATTAAGAGGGTCGGAAAAATGATTAGTGGGATTAACGTACCAAAGCGGTACTGGATTTTTTGAGTGTTCAGTGAGGGGCTCTCCGGTTTTTTCATTAATCATCTCTTCAACATTGCCATGGTCGGCTGTTATTAACAAACAGCCTCCTTTTCTTAAAACCATTTTAACCAATCTTCCTAAACAGCCATCTACTGTTTCCAGAGCTTTTATAGCGGCTTGAATATCCCCAGTATGTCCTACCATATCAGGGTTGGCATAATTAACTAAAATAAAATCATAAGTATCTTTATTTATCTTTTCTGATAATTTTTTTGTTATTTCTTTAGCGCTCATCTCGGGACAATCAGCATAAGAGGGAGTATTTTTAGAAGGAATTAACTCCCAATCTTCTCCGGGAAACGGTTTTTCCTTGCCGCCGTTAAAAAAATAAGTTACGTGGGCATATTTTTCTGTCTCTGCAATGCGGAGTTGCTTTTTGGCGTTTTTTGCCAAAACCTCTCCTAGGCAAGTTTCTATTTTTTTTTCCGGAAAAATCACCTGAGCATTAATATTTTTTTCATATTCCACCATAGTAACCAGGTTTATATCAGGCCTTTTTTTAACGGCTTTGCTGAATTGGTTAAAATTTTCATCGCTTAAAGCCCTGGTCATCTGTCGAGCGCGGTCTTTGCGAAAATTATAAAAAATAACTGTATCTTTATCATTTAATTTGCCGACGG
Organism: uncultured Bdellovibrionales bacterium; assembly: GCA_964602335.1. GTDB lineage: Bacteria > Patescibacteriota > Minisyncoccia > Moranbacterales > DUUL01 > CAYMRZ01. The sequence continues at coordinate 10,759 of CAZRQA010000010.1, read as the reverse complement.
GCTCGCCTTTATCATTGGTTATAACTACGGGCTTAATATATTCATCGTAAACTCCTTTCTTATATTGCCTTTTGATTGCCTCTATAGGCTCTTTTTCTTTTATTCCCTCTCCATTTGCCATAGCCGAATAGGCTTTTTCAATCCGGTCATAATTTTTATTTCTATCCATAGCATAATATCTTCCGGAAATAGTAGCGATTTTACCGATGCCAAGCTCATTGATTTTTTCCTGTAAATTTTTTATAAAATTTACTCCTTCTTCAGGAGAAGTATCCCGGCCGTCAGTGATTACATGTATGTAAACATCTTTTATTTTTTCTTGCTTTGCCAGATTTAGCAAAGCGAATAGATGATTTATATGTGAATGGACGGCGCCGTCGCTTGTTAAGCCTAGTAAGTGAAGTGTTGAATTATTTTTTTTTACTGAATTTAAAGCATTTAGAAGAATTTTATTGGAAAAAAAATTTCCATTTTCAATAGCTAAAGTTATGCGGGGAAGATATTGGTAGATGACTTGTCCGCTCCCTAAGGATTGGTGGCCCACCTCAGAATTTCCTTCTTCTCCCCAAGGTATGCCCACAGCTATCCCGGAAGCCTGCAACAGCACTTTAGGGTAATATTGATTGAGTTTTTTAATATTGGGCAAATCGGCTTGACTTATAGCATTTCCCCTGGTTTCCTCGCTATGCCCCAATCCATCCAAAATTACTAGAACTATTGGTTTATGTATTTTCATAATCGGAAATAATTTATAGCTTATATTATTTTTCATTTTATCATCCTTTTGCTTTTGGGTAAACTTTTAAAAACTTTGACATTTTCTCAAAAGATGTTTAAATTACTTAAAGGGCTTAAAGGGAAGCAAATTAAAAGAAATTAATGCCCAGGTTTATATAATTGTTAATTATTCGCAAACGGTTGCAAGATTATCGAGAAAAACAACAACTACTTTTTTATAAGCAAGTTAAAATAATCCTAAAGCAAAAATAGAAGTTAACAGCTCATTTTTATTTTGCAGCAGTTTGTTTTTCAAAAAATGAACTTATTTATTATTGGAGCCATCTCTTTAGCAATCGGAATTTTTTTAGGCTATTTAGCCCGGAAATTTATTCTGAAAAATAAAGTAGATAACGCAGAAGCTAAAGTTTCCAAAACTTTGGAAGACGCTAAAAACAAATCAAAAGAAATACTCTATGAAGCAAAAGATAAGGCGGTAAAAATCTTAGAAGAAACCAAAAAAGAAGAATTTAAGAGGAGGGAAGAGATAAGAAAAATGGAGAATAGGTTAGAGCAGAAAGAAAAACAGCTGGACAACCGCTATAATAAGGTTGAAAAAAAAGAAAGAGAACTCCAGCATAAAGCTAGTGAAATTAAAAATATAAGACAAGAAGTACTTCAGATCAAAGATCAGCAAAAAGAAAAATTGGAAAAAATTTCCAATCTTACTAAGGAAGAGGCAAAAAAAATTCTTTTGGGGCTGATAGAAAAAGAAAATAGTGATGAGTTGGCTAAAGCAGTAGCTAAAATTGAAAAGGAGAAGAAGGAAGAATTGGAGAATAAAGCGAAAGATGTCATGACTATGGCAATGCAGCGTTATGCGGGATCGCATGCAGCTGAAACTACGGCTGCCACTGTTACTATTCCCTCTGATGAGATCAAGGGGCGGATAATTGGCAGGGAAGGGCGTAATATTAAAGCTCTGGAAAAGCTTACCGGAGCAGAAATTATTGTAGATGATACTCCGGAAGCGATTGTTATTTCCAGTTTTGATCCTTTGCGCAGGGAAGTTACCAAGCAGTCCCTGGAGTATTTAATCGAAGACGGAAGAATTCATCCTACTAAAATTGAAGAATCAGTGGAAAAAGCCAAAGAACAAGTAAATGATAAAATAAGGGAAGCTGGAGAAGCGGCCGTAAATGATGTCGGGATAGCCAGCATAGATCCCAAGCTGGCTCATATCTTGGGAAGGCTCCGTTATCGAACCAGTTATGGACAAAATGTCTTACTCCATTCTTTGGAAGTAGCCCATTTATCAGGCGCTATTGCTGCTGAATTGGGACTGGATGTGGTTATGGCTAAAAAAGCCGGATTGTTTCATGATATAGGCAAGGCAGTCGATCAGGAAGTTCAAGGTACCCATGTAGAGATTGGCGTAAATATATTAAATAAATTTAACCAGCCGAAGGAAATAATTGATGCCGTAAAATCCCATCACGAAGATTATCCTTTCCAGAGCGCTTTGAGTTTTGTGGTAGCGGCGGCGGATGCCTTAAGCGCTTCTCGCCCAGGCGCTAGAAAAGACACTTTAGAAAAATATTTAAAACGGCTAGAGGACTTGGAAAACTTAGTTAATTCTTTTGGAGAAGTGGAAAAATGTTTTGCTATTCAAGCTGGGAGGGAAATTAGAGTTTTTGTTGATCCAGAAAAAATTGATGATTTAGCTACTATTAAATTAGCTAAAAAAATTGCCAAAACAATAGAAAAAGAATTGAATTATCCCGGAGAAATAAAAGTAAATCTTTTAAGGGAAACCAAGTCTGTGGAATACGCCAGGTAAAAAAACTTGTAAAAATAAGCAATTTTGTATTAAAATTAGCTTAGGTATAAAGCAAGCGAGGTTAATAATCATATAAACAATATAAATAAAAATTAATTATAGAACGGAGGTGAAACAATGAATAAAAGCGAATTTGTAAATGCCATTTCTTCAAAAACAGGCCTTAGTAAAAAAGATGCTGAAGCAGCAGTTGAAGCTTTCACTGATACTATTACTGGTGAACTTCAAAAGGAAGGGGCGGTTGCCTTAACCGGCTTTGGCACTTTTAGCGTATCACATAGAGCCGCTAGAAACGGAATCAATCCTTTAACTAAAGAAAAAATTAAAATTCCAGCTGTTAAGGTTCCTAAATTTAAAGCTGGCAAAACCTTGAAGGATGCAGTTAAAAAATAGGTACTTTTTACATTCTGTCAAAAACCCCTTTTTATAAAACAGGGGTTTTTGATTTTTATTTTTAATTCGTGTATTATTATATTAAGAAAGTTTTAAAAATATTTTTATAAATAACAAAAAAACAAAATGATAAACCATTATAAAAAAATAAACTTAACTACCAAACAACAGCTTGAATTTATTGATATCACGGAAGATGTAAAAGAGGTTGTAGAAGAATCAGGAGCCAAGAAAGGCCAAGCGGTTATTTTTTCTCCTCATACTACCGCTTCTATAGTGATAAACCATAATGAGCCGTTACTACTTCAGGATTTAGGGAGAATCCTTTATGGCATAGCTCCTATTGACGAGCGATATAATCATGATATTTTTGAATTATCAAAAAAGAACTCTTCTGACGGAAGAAGTAATGGGCACAGCCATTGTAAAAATGTTATTTTAGGTTGTAACCAAAATTTAGTAATTGAAAACGGAGAGTTGCTTTTGGGAGAGAGGCAAAGTATTTTTTTTACAGAATTAGACGGGGGCAGGAAGCGAGATTACATTGTTCAAGTTATAGGAGAATAACAAGCCGGAATTTTTTAATTTTTAATTTTTATAATTTTATAAATATTTTCTAATTTTTAATGTTTTAAACATCAAAAATTTAGATTTATTTTTAATTTTAAAAATTTAATTTTAAAAATTTACAGTATTTATGAGCTTGATAAAATATAAGCTTAGGAGGAACTTTAAAAAAACCAAAGAGCCACGGCCTAAAAAATTAGCGGGAGAAGAAGCCCAACAGCGGTTCGTTATTCAAGAGCATCATGCCAGCACTTTACATTATGATTTTAGATTAGAACTTCAAGACGAGAAAACTAAGGAGGTTGTTTTAAAATCCTGGGCAGTTCCCAAAAATATTCCTCAATCGGAAGAACAAAAGAGATTGGCTATCCAAACTGAAGACCACCCGGTTGATTACTTATATTTTGAAGGTGAAATTCCTGTGGGAAGTTATGGTGCTGGAAAAGTTAAAATTTGGGATCAGGGAAAGTGGGGGATGATGAAGGGAGGCGTCAGTCAAAAAAAATTATCCTTTAATTTATTTGGAAATAAAATAAAAGGCAGATTTGTTTTAATTAAAATAAACAATTTCGAAAAAGACAAGAAAACCGGGCAAAAACATTGGCTAATTTGGAAAAAAGGGAAAAGCAACCTTTAAGGGGTTGTTTTTTAATAATAAAAAGCCGGCATATAGTTTTTTTTGTAAAACCTTGACAAATTTCTTAGTTGTGTTATGATAACATATTAAAAATAAGTTAGATTTTTTTAAACAATTTTTTACTGAAGCGGTATCGCCACTCTTTTTAGAGCATTTTTTATTGCTTATTTGCGTTTTTTTGGCTCACCTCCTTGCCGAAATTAATTGCAATCAAAGCTATAAAAATGGCGATACCACTCTAGCAAAAAATTAGATATTGAATAATAAAATAAAAATAATGAACCAGAAAATAAAAAAAGAGAAAGTTTTAGTCGGTCTTAGCGGAGGTATCGACTCGGCGGTGACTGCTTTACTTTTAAAGGAGAAGGGTTATCAAATAACAGCTCTTTTTTTTATTTTAAACGAAAAACAAAGAAGAACCCTAAAAAAGGCGGAAAAAATTGCTGAAATCCTTGGGATTAAATTGATTCGCCAGGACTTAAGCTGCCAGTTTAAAAATAAAATAATAGAGAATTTTTTAAAGGCTTATGGCAAAAACGAAACGCCCAATCCATGCATAAATTGCAATGCAGAAATAAAATTTAAATTTCTGGAAAAAATAGCCCAAAAATACCAGTTTAATTGGATTGCTACTGGCCATTATGCCAGGATTTATAAAGGAAAAGGCAAACTGTATGTTAGAAAGGCCAAAGACAAAGGGAAAGACCAGAGTTATTTTTTGTACCGTTTAAAGCCTTCAATATTAAAAAAAGTAATTTTCCCCTTGGGAAATTACAAAAAAAGAGATATAATTAAAAAAGCGAAAAGCAGCCCCCTGGCGAGATTAAACTTCCAAAGAGAATCTCAGGATTTATGCTTTTTTTCTAAAAAAGAAACCTTAAAAAAATATTTAAAAAAATTTTTCAAAGAGAACAGGGGGCAGATTTTGAACGAAAGCTTGGAACATTTGGGCTGGCATAGCGGTTTGCATTTTTATACTAAAGGCCAAAGAAAAGGATTAAATTTGCCTGGCGGACCTTTTTATGTTACCAAAAAAGATAAAAGAAAAAATGTGCTTTTTGTGAGCAAAAAAAAATATCATCCAGACTTGAAAAACAATAAAATTATTTTTAAAAAAGTTTTCTGGGCGCAAAAAGAGCCCAAAAAAGGGCGAGTTTATCAAGTAAAGATCAGATATGTCGCCGAACCAATTGAAGCGAAATTAAACAAGGATAACAAAGGGCAATGGCAAGCAAATTTAGCTAAACCCGCTTGGGCAGTAACAGAAGGCCAATCTTTGGTGGTTTATGAAAAAGAAAAAGTTTTAGGCGGGGGAGTTATAACAAAGGTAAAATAATATAATTATTTTTAAAAATAAAAATGGAAGATGAATTAAGGCACAAAAGAAACCAAATCAGTAGCAAGGAAGGTAATTTGGGATTGCTAAAAGAAGACTTAGCAGTTAATGAAAAACGCTTGAAAGAAATTGAAAGCAGAGAAAGGCAACTAAATAAGAACCTTGATGCAACTGAGAGAGAGTTAGAAAAGGAAAGCGAAGAAAAAGAGAAAATTGAAGAAAAAATAGAAGATGTCATCAAAAGTATTTTAAAGCTTAAGAAAAAAATTCAAAAGCAACAGCTTGAGAAAGTTATAGAAAAAGAAGATTTATTAGCAGAAATTAACAAGATAAATCAAGAGCGCTTAAAAGCGGAAGCTTTAGGCAGAGATAATTCTCAAATTGATGGAATTTTTCAAAATAAAATCGATGAAGTAGAGAAAAAACTTGCTACTAAGGGAGGCAAAGAAGAGGAAAAAAATAAAAAACAAGAAATAGAAAATTTAAGAAGAGAATTGGCCAGTTTTATCGATGATCTCAAAAAACATGAATCAAGAAGAGATGATTTAAAAGAAAAAATCAGCTCTCTGAAGAAGGAAACTGATTATATCAAAATGGAATTAGAGGACTTAATTGAAGAAAGAAAAAAAATTAATAATGACAATTTTATTATTCAGCAAGACATTGAAAGGGAAGCCAAAAAAATCAATGAAGCTAAACGTGAATTGAAAAATTTAAAACAGAAAAAAAAGGAAGAAAAAAGAAAAAGTTGAAAAAATTAGCTTTTTCCAAACGTTTTGGTCAATCCCAGAAACAGTAAGCCGCCAGCCAAAGCAGTGAATAATTGCGGCCACTGAAGCATTATTATCAGCTGGCTGTTTATTTTTTCGGCAAAAAACAAGACGATGATATAGAGAAAAGAAAATTTTGCTAGACTGGAGGCAATTACAGCGGTTAGAGGTTTTTTCTTAAAGAAATAAAAAGCATTGATTAGCAGTATGTTAGAGATAATTATAAAAGGAATCATCATAGCCATCGGCAAGGGTAGCAATCCACGTGTTAGCGCTACTGTGGAAGGGAATATTGCTACCAGTAAAGCATTGGCGGGTAGAAGCTTATAAGCGGCAAAAAACAGGGCGGCGTTAACCAAGGTTCCGGTAACCCATTGGTTATGGGGAGTGTGGGCAAAAATTGCTGGTGCTGCTACAGCGGCAATTATTAATCCGATTGTCCAGACAATATCTTTAGTTTTTACGCCAATAAGCGGCCGGGATAAAATTTTAGTTTGAATTAATTCTTTCATAGGATTTTTTTAAATATTAATAAAATATTAAAGAGTTAAAAAATTTAAAAATCAATGATCTATTTTTAAAATTAGTTTTTTTTATTCTTCAAAAATATCAGCTTTGACAACTGCTCCGGTTTGTTGAAGCTCTTCTCCTAGCTCTTTTACCTCTTCTTTTTTCCCTTCAACTGCAACAACGATCATCGCTTGGCAATTTTCAACACATTTTCTTTGAAGATTAACCCCCAATCTAGCCATAATCAAACTTCCATTTTCGGTTAAGATTTTATTTATGGAAGCAGAGTTGTTTTTTCGATCTTTTACCAAAATGCTAATCGAAGCTAAAACATTGTTTTCCATTTTTCCATTTTTAATTTTTATCTGTTTGTATTATAACAAAATTAAATTAAATAAGAAACTCTTAAGTTATTTGCCAGAAGCTCGGGTTAATAGTAAAATTATAATGAATTGTAAAAAATAAAATGCCAATAACAAAAATATTAACAAAATTTGAGCCTGAAAAAGAAAATTTATTAAGAGTTATCAAGGAAATAAATAAGCAAGAAGGCTGGATTTCGGAAAAATCAGTTAATTTACTGGCTAAGCATTTCAATTTAAAGCCGGCAGAGGTTTTTTCCGCTGCCAGCTTTTATGGGGAAGTTAACACTCAGCCAGTTTCCCGGATAACTATTCAGATTTGCGATAGCGCTAACTGCCAACTCAAAAATGCGGAAAAAATTATCCAAGCAGTGGAGAGTTTTTTTCATCAGAAAGCTGGAGAACAGTCTAGGAAGGTTAAAATTGAGAGAATAAGCTGTTTGGGGCGTTGCGAGCAGGGGCCGATTATGATGGTAAATGGCACTATATTTGAAAAAGTGGATCCAGCCAGAGCAGTAGAAATTTTAAGGCAATATGTATAGCAGTTAAAAAGTTAAAAGATTAAAAAGTTAAAATGAATTCTGTTTTAAAAATTATAACCAAAAATTGGGGTAAAATAGAGCCTCTTAGTATTGATAGTTATCTTAAGAAAAGCGGTTACCATGCTCTGAGAAAAGTCTTGAGAGAATTTAAATCCCAGGAAGCGATAAAGGCAGTAGCTGATTCCAGGCTGAGGGGACGAGGCGGAGCCGGGTTTCCCACTGGAAAAAAATGGCAAATTACTGCTGAACAGGATTCTCCTGAAAAATATTTTATTTGTAATTTAGACGAATCTGAACCGGGCACTTTTAAAGATCGGATAATAGCGGAAGAAAATCCTCACCAGCTCATTGAGGGAATTTTAATTGGCTGTTATGCTATTGGTGCCAAGAAGGCTTTTATATATTTAAACGGCTCTTTTCACCAGGCGCGACAAATTTTAAAGATTGCCATAGAACAAGCTTATAAAAAAAATATTTTAGGCAAAAATATTTTAGGTGCGGCCTTTGATGTGGATTTGGAGATATTTAACGGAGCAGGCGCTTACATTTGCGGAGAAGAAACGGCGCTTTTGAATTCCATGGAAGGCAAAAGGGGCGAGCCTCGGTTAAAAAGTGTCTTTCCTTGTGAAAGGGGGTTACTTTGCCGGCCGACAGTGATAAATAATGCTGAAACTTTAGCAAATATTCCTTGGATAATAAATAAAGGGCATCAAAAATTTAAGGAAATAGGCGCAAAAGATTCGCCGGGCACCAAATTATTTTCTGTAGACGGCTGCGTAAAAAACCCAGGGCTTTATGAAGCCCCGATAGGCAGTAGCTTAAAAGAAGTCCTTTTTGAATGTGCCGGCGGCTTAAAGGCTGGTACGGAGTTGCTTTTTATTCAAGTGGGCGGTTCCTCCGGAAGAATAATTACTGCACCCTTTCTAGATGAAGTTCCCAGCTATAGCAAAAAAGCTAAAATTCCTTTGGGACAGGGCTCTATTTTAGCTGTAGATAAATTCCAAGATGTTAAAAAGCTAACCCAGGGCTGGATAAATTTTTTCCAAAGAGAATCCTGTGGCAAATGCGTGCCTTGCCGAGAGGGGCTGTTTCGCTTGAAAGCAATAATAGAAAGATTGAATTCCGGCGATTTTAATAAAAATGACCGGGAAGATATGGAAAAGATAATTTGGACATTGGACAATACTACCTTTTGTCCTTTGGGAAAATTTTCAGTAACGGCCTTGAAAGATGTTATTAATTATGGGTTGATTAAAGAGTTAAAGAGTTAAAGAGTTAAAGAGTTAAAAGATTAAAAAGTTCAGGAATTAAAATATTAAAAAGGTAAAAAAATATGAAAATAGAGAAATTCGAAGATTTAGAAATTTGGAGGGAAAGCTTGGATTTAGCGGAAAAAATATATTTAACTACATAACAGTAATTCAGAATTTAATAAGGATTTTTGTTTAAGAGACCAAGTCAGAAGAGCTGTTATTTCAATCAATTCAAATATTTCTGAAGGATTTGAGAGGAGTAATAATAATGAATTTATAAGATTTCTTAAAATAGCAAAGGGTTCAGCTGGAGAAGTTAGGACCCAATTATATATTGCTCAAAAAATTGGATATTTAGCTGAAAAAGATTTTGAAAATTTACATAAAAAAGTTGAAATTTTATCTAGAAAAATTGGAGGATTTATAAATTATCTAGAAAAGAAAAGAAATAATAAAGAATTTATTAGATAATTTGTTAACATTTTAACCTGTTAATATTTTAACCGAGAAGATGCAAATCAAAATCAACAAAAAAATATATGACTTCAAAGAAGGCGAAACAGTGCTGG
>CAZRQA010000010.1:0-1163 GCA_964602335.1 uncultured Bdellovibrionales bacterium | reverse complement strand
CAAATCAAAATCAACAAAAAAATATATGACTTCAAAGAAGGCGAAACAGTGCTGGATGTTTGCCGCCGCAACAAGATTCGAATTCCGACTCTTTGCTATCACGAGGATTTATTGCCGGCAGAAGGTGTTTGCCGGCTTTGCTTGGTAAAAACCAATAAACACAAGGATTTGGTGACTTCTTGCCAAACTGAAGCAGAAGAATTCATGGAGGTTACCACTGAAGACGAAGATATTAAAAAAGCCAGGCTTTACAACCTGGAACTTCTATGGGCAGACCACCACGGCAAATGCAAAGAGTGTCCGCGGAACGGTAATTGTGAATTGCAGAAATTAGCCAAAGAGTATGGCATTGATACCGACGATTTCATTCCGTCTTTAACTAAATTTGAAAACGAGGAACAGTTAAAATTATTAAAAAACAGCTTGAAAAACCGGGTAGTGGATGACAAAAATCCGTCTATCTATCGAGACAATCAATATTGCATTGAATGCCGGCGCTGTATCAAAGCCTGCAAGCAAATTCAATCTATTCATTCCTATGAAATGAATTACCGGTCTATTGAAACCAAAGTCGGCACTCCCAATGAGCGTCCTTTGGATTGCATTTATTGCGGACAATGTAGCCTCTATTGCCCGACTGCGGCAATCACTGAAAAAGATAACAGCGAAGAGTTGGAAAAACTTTTAGCTGATGAAGATAAGTTAAAAATTGTCCAATTTGCTCCTTCGGTGCACTTCACTGTTGGAGAAGAATTCGGCATGGCGCCGGGCAGTTTTGTAGAAGGCAAAATAATTACTGCCTTAAAAAATTTGGGAGCAGATTTGGTTTTTGATACTAGTTTTTCAGCGGATTTAACAATTATGGAAGAAGCCAATGAGCTGATCAAAAGAATTACAGAATTTGGAGGTTCGACCTCCAAATTGGAGGTCGAACCTCCAATGCCTAAGCTCCCGATGTTTACCAGCTGCTGTCCGGCTTGGGTTTTGTATATGGAAAAATATTGGCCCCAATATCTGGATCACGTTTCCAGTTGCAAATCCCCGCAGCAAATGCTAGGCGCTTTGATAAAAACTTATTATCCAGAGAAGAAAAAAATTAACAAAGAAAACATTACCAGCATTTCAGTAATGCCTTGCACTGCTAAAAAATTTGAAGCCCAGCG
>CAZRQA010000009.1:0-21241 GCA_964602335.1 uncultured Bdellovibrionales bacterium | reverse complement strand
AAAGGAATAATTTTTAAAAGAAAAAAGGCAGGTTTTTGCCCGAACTTAAAAAAGCATGCTTGCAAATCACAACACGCTCTTTAAAATTTAAACCGTCCAAAATTTTAATTTTCAAATTATCTGCCAGTGCCTGAGGCGAACTCTTAATCTAATCTTGGAAAATTGTGCCCGGGGCGAGACTCGCCCCGTCATACGACGGGGCGCCATGTTGAATAACATGGCGAACTCTTGTAACTAAGCTGTGGATAACAGCTGATTTTGATTTTAAGCTAAAAATTGTGCCCGGGGCGAGACTCGAACTCGCACAGGATTACTCCCAAGGGATTTTAAGTCCCTCGTGTCTACCAATTCCACCACCCGGGCATAATTATAACAAAGAACTAACAGCTCTTAACAATTAACCCGAGGTCGTGTCCGGATTTGAACCGGAGTACAGGGTTTTGCAGACCCTTGCCTAACCACTCGGCCACACGACCTAATAATTTTACTTTAAATCAAGAATCTTTCATGTGCCTAATCCCGCTCAGCGGGACCACACGACCTAATAATTTTACTTTAAATCAAGAATCTTTCATGTGCCTAATCCCGCTCAGTGGAACCATGCGACCTTAAAAGATCATTTTAAACTTTATTCTTTATTGCTAATCTTTTTTATTAATAAATTTTTAAAAAGCTCTATGAAAAATAACAGAAAAAAACTTTCTGGTCAATCTGAAAACTAAAAATTATATATAAAAATCGGCATTAATTTTAGTAATCATTTATTTGAAGCACTCTGAATTCTTTATAATCATACTCAACATTTTCCCCCAGAAAAGTATCAAATGCTGTTGCCTTTATCTGGTTAATCAGTCCTATTTTTTTATCTCCTTCTTCCAGCTGATATTCGGAAGGCGTAACGCCGACTTGAAAAGCTAAGCTTCTTACGGGGATTCTAAAGCCTGTTCCCGCCTTCAAGCTCCCTACTTTCCATGTTAGTTCGTTCGTTCTCTCATTAAACTCTACTCCGGTTTCTTGGGGTAAATAATTTTCTTCCCAAGTAACCCCGGTAGGCAAAGCCGTTTTTATAACTACATCTTTTAAGTCATTAGAAGTGTTTAACAGGCTAAACCTCAGAGTAAATGTAGTTTTTTCTCCTTGTGCCAAAGGCATAGGACCTTCATTGGCAAGTTCTCCGTCGTTATAATTTCCTGAAATCTCAAGCAGCAGCTTGCTTTGGACTTTTAAAGACACTGCCCCTAAACCAATTTTCTTATTTTCCCATAATGGGGAATCCACATCTAAACTTTCTATGGCGGGAGAGGCTTGGATAATGAAATTTTCATCGCCTTCATTTTCTACCGGCAATATTTCCTTGACTTGCACCCTAAATGCAACTTGGCCTTCTTTTTGGGGATTAAGATTTTTTAATTGAGAAATATCAGAAGCCTTCCAAATTATAGTATTTTTTTCTTCATCATAATGCCCTCCTCGCGGCAAAATATAACTAGCTTCATCTATGACCCTGCTTTCCATTTTTTCGGTTAAAATTAAATCTCTCAAAGGCTCTTCTGAGGTATTTTTAAAATTAATTACAAATTTTAAAACATCTCCGGCCTTGACGCTTTTTAAATCACTTTTCCCGTTAATTGTCTGGTTTATTTCCACCCTCGGTTTTATTATTTTAATATTGGTTTCCGCCTTGTTTAGGGTGGTAAAATTATCTCCTATACTGCCAACACCAATAACGGCAGAAAACTTCTTTACTGCGTCAATCGAACCCTTTAAAGTTCCCTTAATCACAATCTCTTTTTGCTGAAAAGCCTCTATCTCGCTTATTCTCCAAATATGATTATCGCTGAAAGACTGAGGTTCTCCTGAGTAATATGAAAACTCTTCAGGATATTCGGCATTAAGCACTAAATTTTTTAAAGGCTTTTTGCTTTTATTTTCTATATAAATTCTATATTCGACCAGCTCCCCCTGACTGGCTTCTTGACTAGCCACAATATCTAGTTGCAACGCCGATGATTTAATCAATAAATCAATTTGATTCCGGCTCTCAAAAAAAGCATTAAAGCCTTCTGGCTGATAATCTAAGATTCCCTTAAGATATATTTGGCTGTTTTTAGCTCCAAAAACATTAAAGTTCAGTTCATATTCTTTAGAGCCCTTGGCCTTGATTTTTCCTATATTAATAGCGGCCGTCGCCAATTCTAATTCGGTAAACTCGTTTTCCTTTAATTCTAATTCAGAAGGTATGTCTATTTTAAGTTTAGAATGGCCAAGATCGACTTTGTTATTATTGGTTATTTTAAATTTATAACTGCATTCTCTTCCGCTGTCTATCTCTTTAGTCCCAATTATATCCACTATGACTCTTTCCGGATCAAATAAACTTTCTTTATATTTACCATAAAAAACAATTCCCAAGCCTATTAAGATGACTAAAGAAATAAAAACCACACTGCCAATAATCAGGTACAGTCTAAATTTTTTTTTATCCTCTATATTTTGCTCTTCTTTTCGGAAATCCGGTTTCTCTTTTTTTAGCAAGGTTTCTCTCTCCCAATTCAAGAGCGGTTCCCTTTTTTTGAAAGAAGCGCCTTGGCTGTTTTCAGAATTAGAGTATTCCGTTTTAATTTTCTTCTTTTTTTTATCTTTATCTTTGTAATACAATTTTTCGTGAAGCTTTTTTAATGGCATTTTTTTGTATGTTTATTTTAATTTGTTTATATTCTACACCAAATTAGGAAATTTTAAAAACTCCGCATAATGCCTTGACAAAAAATTAGTGTTTCGCTAGACTGCTATACTTAGAATTTTTAAAAATAAGCAGTTTGCCGCTTGCAATTTCAAACGTAAAGTGACTCCCTCCTAAAACTTTACTTTGGCATCTTGCAAGTGGCATATTGCTTATTTTTTTATTTATTTTTGTCTTCCAAAAAATTAAAAATTACTTTTAAGGCAGATTGGATAATATTATTTTTATTTTTCCTTTCTACCGGCAAAAATTTTCCCAATACAAATTTTTCTGTGGGGATTTTGTTTCCAGCTAAAAATTTTTCATTTCTTATTCCCAGCCTCAGACGATAAAATTGCTGGGTGCCTAATTCCTGAATAACAGATTCCACGCCCTTATGGCCAGCGCTGCTGGAATCATAAGAAAGCCTAGCTTGTTCTTTGTCCAAACTTAGATCTATGTCATCATGTATTAACAAAAAATTTTCCAATTTGATATCGAAAAAATTTAAAACTTTTTTCACTGCCTGGCCGGAAAAATTCATAAAAGTTTCGGGTTTGACTAAAATAAGTTTTTCCTTTTGATAATCAATCTTTAAATATTGGCATTGAAGTTTCTTTTCTTTTTTGAAATTTAAAACATCTGGCTCGGGATAATTTAACGCCTTGGCTAATTCATTAACAACCTCAAAGCCCAAATTATGCCTAGTACCTTCATATTTTTTGCCTGGATTTCCCAGGCCTGTTATACAATAAATTGCCATTTTATTTTTTATTGATTAAGATTTCCCCTTTCTCGCTTATGACGCTTTTTTCTTTTAATTCTTCCTTTTCTTCCTCTTTGCTGTTTTGAGCCTGGAAATAATCAAAAAGATCCGGAGAAATGCAAATAACAATATCTTCTTCCACTTCAGTTATTTTCTGATCAATTACCTCTCCTTCTAATTTAGCATTTAAATCATCTAAGGTAAATATTTTAGGATTCTGTTGGTTATTATTGTAGATCTTAGTCTTCTCTCGGCAATTAACATTTTCCATCCCGTTTCTTTCGATTCTAATTTGGTAGCCCAGCTTCCTGAAAATATTTTTTATTTTATAATAGTTACTAGAATCCTGAATTATTACCGAAATTTCGGCTGCTTCTTTTTCAATTTCCCGTTTTTTTCTTTCCAATAAGTTTAAATCAAAAATATTTTCCGCCAACTCATGTATTTGGCTATAATTTTTAGCTCTTGGAATCAGAGTGTAAGCCATTACCCCTCCCAACAGTGTATGAGAAGAGGCTAAGAGGGAGTCTTCACTCCAAGCATCCAAAACTTTATTAGTGGTTTGGTAAATATTTACTTTTTTAACTAAGTCAACAAAAGAAGAGATTTCAACAAAATGAATATCAGTTTTTAAGTGCTGGCCTAAAATCTCAATCAAACTGTTTAGATGCACCGGATTAGCAAAACCTTGGATGGAAAAAGCTTTTTTCTTAGCCGCCGCCAAAACTTTTTGCTGCCGGCGGGCCCGTCCAAAATCTCCGCCTGCTGTATGCCGTACCCGGGAGTATTTTAGAGCTACCTCACCATCTAAATGGTGAAGGCCTTTGTTAATTTCAAAAGTTTCATAAGAATAATTCGGGCCTGGGTAACGGCTGTCATAAATATCTTCTTCTACTTCAATATTAATCCCGCCCAGCTCGTCAATAATTTTTTTAAATCCTTCAAAATCCAGAGCAATATAATAATCAACTTCCTGGCCGGTTATTTCTTTTATTAATTGTTTCAATTTAAATATGGATTGTCCGGAATTTTTAGGTTCATTTCTTAACTCATAGGCATATACTGCGTTAATCTTGGTATGAATGCCAGTGTCAGGAATTTCCACATATAAATCTCGGGGAATAGAAAGAAAAGCCGATTGGTAAGTTTCTGGATTAATAGAGGCCAGCATTATGGTATCTGTCAAATATTTTCCGCTATGCCCCTCCCCGCCCATGCCTAAAAGTAAAATATTAATTCTTCCGCGATCTTCTCCTTTCAGCTCTTTCCTCTTCTGGGTAATAATGTTTTTTGTAGCCTCTACAAGAGTGGAGCCGTTTTCTTCGTTTTTATTTCCAGGTGATTGCTTAGCCTCCTGCACAATTTTTTCTTCCAGATTATAAAATTTATAGCCAAAATAGCCAACCAAGCTTAAGCATGCCAGTAAAAACAAGGCTAACAGCCTCAAAATAAATCCCTTCCAGATTATCTTGGTTTTTTTATTGTATAATCTTCGGCTCATTTAAATAATTGACTTTTTTTAAATCATAACATAATATGTTCTTGTTAAGAAGGATAGTTTATTTTAAAAATTTATTTTTAATTAAAGCAAGAAGAAAAAGGAGGAAAAAATGTCTGACTGGCAGGATAAGCGGGAAGAACGGAATGAGGAAAATGCCCGGCGGGCAATGGAGTTGAAAACTTGCCATGATGAAAAATCAAAAAAAACGCGAAGTGAAGAGAACCTGAAGCAAATGATTAAAGCCTTAGAAAGGCTAGAAGAGCAGGAATGCTAGCTCTGATTAACAACAATTAATAAAGGCGCCGCAAGGAGGTGCCTTTTTTATAATTTAATTTTTCCGCACCTCGCGAGCATCTGCTTGCATACCCAACTTGCATCCGTACCTGCGAAAAAAAATAAGCTCTGTTTGTTTTACCTTGTTTTCTTGCTATAATTCCAATGTAATTATTATTTGAAATTATGGAGAATTTATCAAGTTTTAAAAACAAAAAAGATCACACAAAAGCAAGCCCGGATGAAATCGCTGATCCAGCCCGCAGAAAATTTATGAAAGATGCTGCTTGGCTGGCTGGAGGAACAGCGGCTGCGTTTGTAGGCGGAAAATTATTTTTCCAGGCGAAGGCTTTATTAGATAAAAAAGAGCAAGAACTGCAGGATCGCATAGACAAGGATGTTAAATGGGCC
This sequence comes from uncultured Bdellovibrionales bacterium, assembly GCA_964602335.1. GTDB lineage: Bacteria > Patescibacteriota > Minisyncoccia > Moranbacterales > DUUL01 > CAYMRZ01. Next base: position 15,568 of record CAZRQA010000009.1, on the reverse strand, counting down.
AAGAACACAACTGAAAAACAAATCGCCCAATATGAATCACTTTTAGGAGAAAAATTTGACACCCCTGATGGCCAAATAGTAGATGAGACTATGGAAAAAGAAATACCGGAAATCGGAAAAAAATTATCAGAAATTCTTGATTTTAGTTGCCCGGATGAAGTAAAGCTTGATACTAAATTAACTGAAAAAATTAAACAGCGCTGGCTCAGGGAATATAGCGAAAAAGGGAAAATGCATGGTGATTTTCTGAACGGCCTAAAAAGAATGCGCTTTTGGTTTCCTTTTATTTCCGCCCCTTTTGAAGAAAGAAGCCATAAACACGAAGTGCTAAAGCCAAAAGGCAATGGTTATGAAACCAAAGAATTTTCCATGGATCCGGAAAAATTAAAAAAATTTGCTTATCTGGCTATCCCGGAATCCCATTTCGATCCCTATGCTGAATCTCCATCTAAAGCCCTCGGTGCTTATCAATTCATTAGAAGCACTGCCAAACATGCCCTAATTAGAGTAGATGATTTGCTGGACGAAAGGCTGGACCCAGCCAAAAGCGCTGAGGCCTGCGCTAATAATATCACCTACCTCTATAATGCCTGCCAGCAAAATGAAGATTTAGCTTCAAGCGGTTATAATAAACATTTTATCTGGGCATATCTAAGCCAAGAAGAAAACGGCCAGTCAAGCTACGAGAGATTTCTTCGTTTTATTCAGGAAGATATTAACGCCAAGAAAAAATTTTTTCAAGATGAAAATAATGGATCTTGCAGCTATAAAATTGCTAAAGGCGACACCCTTTGGAGAATTTCCCAAAAATTTTATTGCAGCGTGGAAGACATTAAAAAAACAAATAAGCTCAAAAGCAATAACATACAAAAGGGAGCTGTTTTAAAAATCCCGCTTGTCAGCCAAAAACAGCGGCGAGCGCTTTATGAAGATTCTATTCATATCAACGGCATAATTGAAAATCTGAACTATCCGGCTAAGTTCAATGCAGTAATGGAGTTGGTAGAAAAATTGAGAGAAGAGGGAGAATTAAAGGATATCGACCCTGAATACCGAAATGCTTCGCCTGAAATAGAAAGAAAAATCGCTATGGGGAAAGACAGCCTGAAAAATTTAGCTAAAAACAAGGAAATGCTTGAAAAATTAAAAAAAATAAATCCTCATATAAAATCCGCCACTAAGACATTGCCCAAAAAAACCAATATTTATTGGAAAATTCCTAACGAGGCTTTAGGAGAATAATTTTACAATTTTCATCCCGCCCTTAATCATGCTATTCAGTATACTAGTATACTGAATAATTAAATAAATGTTGTTTTTTATAACAATTTGCTCAAGGAAATGAAGTTTTTAAATTCTTTCTACAGATTATCTCAACAAGAGAAAATGTTTTTAGCAGGCAAGATAGTCGTTTTTGCTTTAATTTCTTTCTGGCTTTTCTTTTTTCTAGCGGAAAAAATCAATCTGGCCAATTCTGACATTGGGCGGCACTTGAAAAACGGCGAAATTATGCTTAACCAGCCGGAAAACCGCCAAGCACTGCTGCATACCAATTTTTATTCTTACACCGAAACCGGCTTCCCTTTTGTCAACCACCATTGGCTAAGCGGCGCGGTTTTTTTTATTATCCATAAAACAATCGGTTTTATCGGGCTTTCGTTGGCTTACATATTTCTAGTTTGGGCCAGTTTCGCTCTTATGTTCCATATCGCTCAAAAACATAGCGGGTTTTTATTGGCTTGTTTTTTGGCAATTTTATTGGCACCGCTCACAGCTGATCGCGCAGAAATCCGACCGGAAGCTTTTTCTTATTTTTTCAGCGCTTTATACTTCTTTCTTTTTTGGCAATACAGCCTAAAAAAAATATCTTTTAAAAAATTATTAATCATTATTTTGCCTGTTCAACTTTTTTGGGTAAATATACATATCGGTTTTGTCTTCGGGTTTTTTATTATCAGCGTTTTCCTGTTGCAATTCTTAGCCCAAGGATTTCTTCAAAAAAAATTCTCTCAGTTTAAACGAATTTTAATTTTAAGCCTGGCTGTCGCTTTGATGTCATTAATAAATCCTTTTGGCGCCAAGGGCCTATTTTATCCTCTGCAAATTTTCCAAAATTTCGGCTACCGCTTGGCAGAAAACCAATCTGTTTGGTTTTTAGAAAACTTCGGAATGCAAAACTCTAATTTTTTCATTCTTAAAATTGCTACGCTGTTATTAATTATCAGTTTTATTTGGATTTCAATATTAATCTTTAAAAAATCTAATCTTCCTAGAAAAAATTGGCTAATTAATGAACCGCTCATCGCTAATTTTTTCATTGCTTCCTTCTTCTGCGTTATGGCCTGGACAGCCTCCCGGAACCTTTCACATTTTGGCATTTTCGCTTTAGCGGCCCTAGGCATAAATCTCGGAATAATTAAAAACAACCTAAAGTTTAAAATCCCTAAAATCGACTATTCCTTGATTGCTCTCGGATTTTTCTGTTTGGCAGGATTTATTTTGATTATTAATTCCAAAATTTTGCCAGCCCACCTTTCCGAATTCGGCCTAGGCCTAAAAAAAGATAATCTGGCCGGAATTGAATTTTTTAAGAAAAATAAATTATCCGGACCGATTTTTAACAATTATGATGTGGGAGGATTTCTGATTTACGGGCTGTATCCCAACGAAAAAGTGTTTACTGACAACCGGCCCGAAGCCTATCCAGAAAAACATTTTAAGGAAACTTATATTCCCATGCAAGAAAATCAGGAAGTTTGGCAACAACAAAACAAAGAATATAATTTTAATGTCATTTTTTTCTACCGCCACGACTACACCACTTGGGGACAAAAATTTTTAGTGGAAAAAATATCCGACAAAAAATGGGTGCCGGTTTTTGTAGACGATGATGTGATTATTTTTATTAAAAACAATGATAAAAATAAAAATATCATTGAAAAACACCGCTTGCCGGATGAAATGTTTCAGGTAAAAACTGCAGGGGTATCTGCTCAATAATGAACTTATCAGTTAAAAAACATTGGGATATTTCTCAAGCTGTATTACCCTGCTAATCTACAAATCAACTCACAAATTTACAAATTAAAAATCTATATTCGTGCATTAGTAAAAAAATTCGTTAATTGATGGAATCTATGGTTGAAAAAATGCATAGTTATATTATTATAAGGATATATAATTCGGAGGATGATTGTTAAAACAAAAAGGAATTAATCAAAAAATATTGTAAATTTATCCTACTTGCTTATTTGTATATTTATACTGCTTTGTAATTCGTAGGAAATATGTAAATTAGTGAAATAATTCGTTAATTTGTGGAAAGGCTACGCGAAGAGCAGAAAAATATGATTTAACTAAAAATTAAGTATTCTTTTATCAATAAGATTTTATCCCAATGAAAATTAAAAATTCCATTACTAAAAATCCAAAAAATATCAAGAAGGCTGACATCGTGGTCGGCATTCCGTCATTAAATGAGGGAGATAACATTGATTTTGTAACCCAGCAAATCGACCAGGGCTTAAAAAAATATTTCAAAAAATACCGGGCAGTGATTGTGAATGTGGATAATAATTCCGATGACAAGACTAAGGAGGTTTTTTTGGAAACTAAAACTACCACTCCCAAAGTCTATGTCTCTACCCCTGGAAACATCCGTGGCAAAGGCAATAATTTTCTAAATCTTTTCCATTTCATTAAAACTGTCAATGCCCGTTATTGCATGGTAATTGACGCCGACATGAAAAGTATTGATCCTGCTTGGGTAAAGAAATTTCTTGAACCGATTATCAATAAAAAATACCAGTTTGTCTCCCCATTCTACACCCGCAATGAATATGACGGAACCATTACCAACAGCATCGTTTACCCTTTAATCTATGGGCTCTATGGCATTGATATGCGCCAGCCGATCGGCGGAGATTTCGCTTTTTCCTCAGATTTAATCAATATTTGGGCAGATAAAAAATGGCACAAAACCACTAAACAATACGGGGTTGATATTTTTATGACTATGGGCGCCATCCTCTCCGGCGCTAAAAGCTGCCAAATCAAGCTGGGCGAAAAAATTCACAAGCCCAGCGCTCCCAAGCTGGGACCGATGTTTTCGCAAGTAGTTTCCACGCTTTTTAAAAACATTATTTCTTCTAAGGAACAGTGGCAAGCAGTGGAAAAAGTAAAAAGACTGCCCACTCTGGGAAAAGAGAAATGCGGCAAGCCTCAGCCCTTGGGAGTAGATTATAAGAGTATGAAAGTTACCGCCTTATTTGAATATGCCTCCAACAGCGACATTCTCAAGCGCGCTCTGGCGCCGGAAAATTTCAAAAAAATAGACAAAATGTTTAAAGAAAAAAGTATCACCATCGGGCGCACTCTTTGGACTAAGGTTGTTTATGACGCAATCTACGCTTATGAAACCACAGACCTAAATAACGGCTTAATAGAAGCCTTAAAACCGCTTTACTTTGGAAGGGTAATTACTTTCATTAAAGCTACTTTGGATATGAGTTATGAAGAATCAGAAGAAGAAATTTTGGAACAGGCCAAAAGGTTTTGGGAATTAAGAAGTTATCTTTTGGAAAAATACGAAAATTAAATATTTTTAAAAATTGATATAATAAAGCCGCGGCTTATTTAAAAGTTGCGGTTTTTGCAAATAAAAGTCATCTTTTTCGTATATAAAGAGATAGGATAGCAATGAAAATCATTCACAAATTAAAAATTTAATAACTTTATTCTGAATAAAATATTTAACGCAAAAAATCCCAGCGACAGCCGGCTGGTTGAATTAGCAAAGTTGAATCCGAATAAATTCGAAAAATTGGTGAATCGCTATTGGCAGCCGCTTTTTAGTTATATAAAAAGAATTTCTTATTTTTCCAATGAAGATGCGGAGGATATTCTTCAAGAATCTTTTATTAAAGCCTACCGCAATTTAAACAATTTTGATAATGATCTAAAATTTTCTTCCTGGATGTACCGCATTACCCGAAATTGCGTTTTTGATGCTATTCGAAAAAAACAAGCACGCCCCATCACCGCCAATCTGGACATTAATGACGCAGTTAATCTTTTCAAAAGCAGTGTTGACGTTCAGCGGGAAGCTGTTCAAAAAGATGAAGCAGATAAAGTTAAAAAAATCATTATTTCTTTAGATAGAAAATACAGAGAGGCGCTGGTATTGAAATTCCTGGAAAATAAAAGCTATGAGGAAATTATGGATATTTTAAAAAAACCCAAGGGCACGGTAGCCGCTTTAATAAATAGGGGAAGAAAAAAAATAATTGAGGCCGCTAAAAAGCAAAAAATTAATACTGATTTAAAAATATGAGCAACAAAAAATCCTTAGAAATAATTAATAAAATTAAGAAAGAAAATATTAGGCCGCTACCCAAATGGAAAGCCAATTTGTCCAATTATGTCTATTGGGGATTTTTAATTTTACTTGTTCTTTTTGGCGGCGTTTTCGCTTCTTTTCTTTTTATAGACTATTTCAATATTACTCCGGCACTGGCCAGGCATTTTCATTTAGGAAAATTCATTTTCATAATGCTCCGAACTGCTCCGCTCTTATGGATTATACTTTTATTTTTATCCTTATTTTTCGCCATTTTAGCCTATCGTAGCACTAAAAAAGGCTACCGCCACAAAATTACTTCCATAATAATCCTTATAGTGCTGGCTATTTCTTTGCTGGGTTTTATTAACCATATTTCAAAAATAAACCGGCATATGGAAAGGCCGTTTGAAGAGCATGTGCTGCCCCGGCTTGGCAGATTCGCCCCCTCCAGGGAAAAACGTTTTTCAATGCCTCAAGAAGGCATAGTTGCCGGCCGAATAAAAACAATCGAGAAAAATCAAATTATTATCCAAAACCGAAAACAAGAATGGGCAATAACTTTCTCTTCTGAAACAGAAGTTAAGGGTAGAAAGCCAATGGAAATAGGAGTAATGATTTTAGTTTTTGGCAAGAAAAAACAAGAGAATAGTGTTTTTAAGGCAAAAACTATCATTACTGATTTGCCTCCAACACATTTTTCTCGCCAAGAAAAATGCAATGGGCGATGTGCAAACTAATTTTTTATCTTGCGTAATATATTTTTGCAACCAGGTTAATAAAACATTTCAATTCAAATTTTTTTAAAGCGCGCTTGTCTCGCCATATCTGCAATTTGCAGAAAAAACGGACAAAAAAACATTAATTGAGATTGTTTTATATCAAAATTATAGAAAATAATAATTAAAAAATTCAATGAAAAAAAATAAATTTCAATTCACTAAGCCAAAAATAGCAGTTATTTCCGCCCTTTCCTTGGCTGTACTAACTTTAGTTGGAATAGGCGTCTCAAAAGCAAACTTTAATAGCTATGATAGGTATAATTCCCTTGTTCAAGCTTTAGTGGAAAAATTTAATCTTAATGAATCTGAAGTCCAAAGCGTTTTTGATGAGCATCGCGATGAGCATCGCAATGAAATGCGCCAAAAAAATCAAGTGCATTTTGAAGAACGGCTTGACCAAGCCATCTCAAATGGAGAATTAACCCAAGAACAAAAAACTTTAATTCTTGAAAAAAAAGAAGAGTTACAAAGCCAGCGTCTCGATGATTTGACCTTGAGCAACGAAGAAAAAAGAAATCAAATGGAACAACATCGAAAAGAAATGGAAAAATGGGCAGAAGAAAATGGCATTGATATGAAATTTTTTGGTTTTGGAAAAGGCTTGGGCAGTGGCCAAAAAAGAGGATTTGACCGAGGAATGAATCGCTAATAAAAGATAGTTTTAATTACAAAAAACATCCCAGATTTGAAGGATGTTTTTTGTTACGTAGCAAGCTACGTAGCATACCTATCCGCCTTTAGCGGGCTACGTAATAAAAATTTTTTCTCTTTTCACTGAATCATCCGTCAGATTCCTGCCCGCAATACTAACACATAGCGTTGCCAAGTCCGCATAGCTTGCATCAAATATGTCTGGCAACAGGCAGGCAAACCGGCCGGCTCACTGTTTACCTGCTCGAATTGGCTTATAATTAAAACAAGTGAGTAAAACAATTGCTCCCTGTTATGAACAAACAGGCGGCCGACTAAGCTAATATAGTATTTTTTAAGCAAAACTATTATAACAAAAACCTATTTAATTTTTAGTTTAGAAATTTTGTTTTTTTATAATTTTTTTTGTTAATCCTCGCCTATTTTTAAAATCAAACTTAGTTTGCGATTTTTAAATTTGTAATTTTTAAGAAAATGGCTAAAATTAAATAAGCTAAGTTGACTTTTTCCGTTTTTTCTGGTAAGTTTATTTAATAGTGAATTAATAGCAAACAAACTTAACCGCCTGCCGCTTCTCTCTGAAATTCATTAAATTAAAATATTTTTTATGAAATTTATTATAAAAATTCTTGCCCACATTTCCATTAACGCGCTGGCTGTTTACGCCGCCGCTTATTTTATTGACGGCATCAAAATTCAAGGAGATGTTTGGAGCCTCTTTGCGATCGGCGCTATTCTGGGCATTATTAATGCCTTAATTCGGCCAATTATAAAGATCCTGGCTTTCCCTTTGATTGTCTTGACTTTCGGGCTGTTTATGATTATTATAAATACTGCCTGCTTGTTATTAGCTTCTTTTTTAATTCCCGCCTTCAGCATTGAAAATTTTTCTTCTGCTGTATTGGGAGTTATTATTATTAGTTTAGTAAACTATATCCTGTCTTTCTTTATAAAAGAATAAAAGACCGTTTATTCTTTCTGTTTTTACAGTTAAGATAAAAAATAAATCTATTAAAAACCAGCATATGGAAAAAATTCTCATTTATATTCAGATTATCATTTCTCTATTGCTTATTATTTCCATCCTCCTGCAAAACAGGGGCTCCGGTTTATCAGCCGCTTTTGGCGGAGATTTCGGTGGTTTTTATACTAAAAGAGGATTAGAAAAATTTCTTTACATTATCTCTATCGTGCTGGGCAGCAGCTTTATTATAAATGCCTTTTTGCTTATTCTTATCCAGACAAATTAATTAATTGCTACCAATATTATAAAATTATTTTTTGGCAATCTTCAACAATTATCTATCTAGATGTCCCAATCAGAAAAAGTTCAAAACAGCTTTACAAAATCTAAAAATAAAAAAACCATTTCAAAAAAAGAAAAAATGGCGCTTGTTTTGGCCCTCTTGATTTTTTTGGGATCTTTAATCGGCTGGTCGCTTAATCATTATTTTAAATCGACTAAAACAGTTCCTGATTACGGAGGAGAATACACAGAAGGCTATGTGGGAAAAATTTTGTATATAAACCCCCTTTTGTCCCAGTCTAACGAGATTGACGCGGTTCTAACTGATTTAATTTTCTCTTCTTTATTTAAATATGATTCCCAGGCGAATATTACAGAAGATTTGGTGGAAAAATATGAAGTGAAAGAAGATGGCAAGGTTTACGAATTAAAATTAAAAGAAAATATAAAATGGCACGACGGAGCCCAATTTACTGCCAAAGATGTTGTTTTTACTGTTGATTTAATAAAAAATCCCGCTTTTCGCAGCTCTTTAAGAAGCGCTTTTGAAACAGAAGAGGGCGAGATTGAAGTGGAAATGCAAGATGACTACAGCCTTAAATTTATACTTAAAGAGCCTTATACGCCATTTTTAAACAATCTTACTTTCGGCATCCTCCCCGCCCATCTGTTTAAAGACATTTCTCCGGACAATTTTCTTTTAAACGACTTAAACATCAAACCGGTAGGCACCGGCCCCTTTGTTTTTTATGACTTGGAAAAAGACAGCCGAGACAATATCATCTCTTACCAGTTAATAGCCAATGAAAACTATTATGGCGAAAGGCCTTATTTTGAAAAATTAAAAATGAATTTTTATTCCAATGAAGACGAGCTTATTGAGGACTATAACAACAAAGAAATTAATGGCTTTGGGTTAACTTCCTATGATAAAATAAGCCAGTTTGAAGAAAAAAAAGATACCCGGATTTTAAAAATAAGAATTCCTCGCTACTTTGCTGTTTTCTTAAACGAAAAAAAATCCGTGCCTTTGGCAGATGAAAAAGTACGCCAGGCTCTCAGCTTAGCTACCAATAAAAATGAAATTATAGAAAAAATATTTCATGGTTATGCAGAAAAAATTAATTCTCCTATTTTAAATAATTTCGGCAAAATCCAAGTTAATGTGGGCGAAGATAATTACAATCCAGGGGAAGCCAAAAAACTTTTAGAAGAAAACGGTTGGGAAAAAGTTGAAAATTCGGAGTTTAGAAAAAAAGACGAAGAAGAATTGAAAGTTAATATCATTACCACTCAATGGCCAGCTCTGGAAAAAGCGGCAGAAATAATCAAAAACCAATGGCAAGCCGTTGGCGCAAAGGTAGAAACAAGCAGTGTGGGCGTTAATGAGTTCCAACAAAACTATATCCGTCCTCGAGATTACGAAGCAGTGCTTTTCGGCCAAGAATACAAAGGAAACAGCCCGGACGCTTATACCTTTTGGCATTCCGGCAAACAAAAGGATCCGGGCAAAAATATCGCTCTCTACGAGAACGAGGAAGTAGATGAAATTTTGGAAAAAATAAGAAAAACTTCTGACCAAGGTGAAATTCAAAAACTTTACCAGGAATTCACGGAAAAATTAAAAAAGGATTATCCCGCAATTTTCCTTTTTAGCCCCAATTATGTTTATATCACCAACAAAAAAATAAAAGGTATTACCGAGGAAGCGATTGTCAATCCGGCATTGCATTTAAGTGAAGTCTCTTCTTGGCATATCAATACAAAAAGAATTAAAAAATAAAATGTTCATTTAAATGGCTGTTAAGACAATATTCCAATAATAGTTGGGACTATTTTCCTATTAATCATTTCTGTCCGGACTAATTCATATTTCTCTGCAAATTATTAAAATTATTCTTTCTTTTTAATTCACTAATTACTAAACTATGGACAAATTTAACCTTAGAGGGCTTATTTTAAAATACCCCAATCAATTAAAAAAGGGACAGCATTTTGCGGAAAATGTTAAGCCGGCAGAGAAAAGTTTTAGTAATCTGATTATTTGCGGCATGGGAGGATCGGCTCTGCCCGGCGATTTATTAATAAGCTATTTTCAAAACCAGCAAAAATTCGATTTGCCAATATATATAAGCCGAAGCTATTATTTGCCAAAAAATGTCAACAAAAATTCTTTGATTTTTATCTCTTCTTATTCCGGCAATACCGAAGAAACCATAAGCTGTTTTAAAGAGGCCTTAAGGCTAGACGCTTCTGTAGCAGTTTTTACCAAGGGAGGAAAAATTGCTGAAATAGCGGAAGAAAAAAAGGTGCCAATGGTCAAATATGATTTAGGCTTTGAAAATTTTCAGCCGCGCTACGCCGCCACCTACGCTTTTATTGCCATGCATCAAGTATTGACAAATTTAAAATTAACTGATATAATAACAGAATTTCCCAAAATAAGCGTTTCTTTTTTAGAAAAAGAAGGCCAAGCTTTAGCAAGAAAATTAAAAAACAAAACTCCTATTATTTACGCTTCTAACCAGCTAAAGGTGGTTGCCAAAAATTGGAAAATTAAAATAAATGAAAATGCCAAAACTCCAGCTTTTTGGAATTATTTTCCTGAACTCAATCACAATGAAATGGTAGGGTTTACTAATCCGCAGGGAAAATTTTTTAATATTATTCTCAGCACAAAAAACGAAGAAGCGTTAATTAAAAAAAGAATGGAAATTACCAATAAACTTTATCAGCAAAAGGGCATAAGCGGGGAAATTATTCAAATAAAAGGAGAAAATTATTTAGAAAAACTGTTAAATGGCTTAGTGCTGGGAGATTGGACATCCTACTATTTAGCGCTTGAATACGGCCAAGACCCGACTCCGGTAGATATGGTGGAGGATTTTAAGGAAAAAATGAAAAATTAACAAATTTCTTTATACTTTCTTAATTATTTATTTTTTAATATTTGCCTTTCCTTTAAGGTTCAATGCAAAGGCTGATTTTTCTGATAAATTTTTAGGTATTTGGGGGCTGGATATTGGAAATTCCAAAAAATTTATTTTACTTTTTAGCTAACTTTCACTTTTTAAAAGCCGGAATGGTGGAATTGGTAGACACGCATGGTTCAGGGCCATGTTCCCTTTATGGGATTGGAGGTTCAAATCCTCTTTCCGGCACACTTTTTTAATTCTTAACTTTAATTTATTAACTTTAAGTGCTAGGCACTAATTATCTTAGTTTCTGGCTACTAACCACTAATCTATGATTGCAACAAAAAATAAAAAATCTATCCAGCTGAACCGCCAACGGAACTCGGTCCGCAAAAATTTGCGGATAATTCCTTTAGGCGGCTTAGAGGAAATAGGCCGCAATATGACCGTTTTTGAGTACGGCGACGATATTATTATCGTTGACTGCGGACTAATGTTTCCGGAAGAAGAAATGATGGGAATCGATTACATTATTCCCAATATTGACTATCTCAAAAACAAAAAAGATAAAATCAGGGGAGTTATAATCACTCACGGACATTTTGACCATATCGGAGCCATTCCCCATATTATCCCGGAAATCGGCAATCCGCCTATTTATGCCACTGAATTAACTCGTGGCATGATTTTAAAAAGGCAGGAAGATTACAAAAATCTAGCGCCTTTGAATGTAAAGACTGTTAGAAAAATTGATCGCATTACTTTAGGCGCTTTTAAGATTGAATTTTTCCACGTAAACCATTCCATTCCTGATGCAGTAGGACTGGCTATCCGAACGCCGGTAGGCACTGTCATTCATACTGGGGATTTCAAATTTGACCATTCTCCGGTCTGCGACGTACCGGCTGATATCTCCAAAATTGCCCGCTTAGGATCGGAAAATGTCCTAGCCCTAATGTCGGACAGTACGGATTCCCAATCAGAAGGCTACAGTATTTCCGAATCAAATATTAAAGAAAATTTGGAACGGATATTTTCTGAAGCCAAAGGACGGGTAATAACCGCTACTTTTGCTTCCCTGGTGAGCCGTATCCAGCAAATTGCGGAAATTGCGGAGAAATACGGCCGGAAATTAGCCGTTGACGGATATTCTATGAAAAATAACGTAGAAATAGCCAAAGAACTGGGCTACATCAATGCTAAAAAGTCCACCTTTATTGATCCCAAGCAAATTAATAATTATCCCGATAGCAAAGTGGCTGTTCTGTGCACCGGCGCCCAGGGAGAAGGCAATGCTATTTTAATGCGAATTGTCAACGGCGAACACCGTTACATCCAAATCCATCATGGGGATACTGTAGTCTTCTCTTCTTCAGTAATCCCTGGCAATGAGCGTACTGTCCAGGGCCTAAAAGACACTCTTTACAAAAAAGGCGCCGAGGTTATCCATTATAAGATGATGGATATCCATTCTGGCGGGCATGCCAGGCAGGAAGATTTAAAAATGATGATAAACTTAGTGCGGCCCAAATATTTAATTCCTATCCATGGCACTTATTATATGCTGAAATTGCACGGCAAATTAGCCCAGGTGGTGGGGATGGATGAAAAAAACGTTTTGGTGGGGGAAAACGGCCGGGTAATTGAATTTGATTACCGCGGCAATGGAAAAATTACCAATGAGCAGGCGCCTTCTTCTTTTGTTATGGTGGACGGACTAGGAGTAGGCGACGTAGGCAATGTGGTACTGCGCGACCGGCAGCTTTTAGCTAAAGACGGAATGTTTACGGTAATCGCCATTGTTGATAAAAAAACCAAAAAAGTTATCGGTGAGCCCCAGGTTACTTCTCGCGGATTCATTTATGTCAAAAAGAATTTTGACTTGCTGAATGATACTAAGCGAAGAGTAAAAAAAATCATTGCCCAAAAAACCTCCAAAGACAGCTCTCCTAATTGGGACTATATTAAAAACAACATCCGAGACGATGTTGGAAAATTTTTATTCCAGAAAACTCAGCGCAGGCCGATGGTTTTGCCAGTAATTATTGAGGTATAAACTTGGTTGAATGGTTGAATAGTAAAATAGTTTTCGTTGACTAGTGATTATAACAAATTATCTACGTAGATATTTACGTAGATAATTTTTGTAAACGCCTTTTCCCGGAGTCCAACTCTTGGAATCTAAAATTTATAAATCTTAACATTCAAGGCCTGAAAAAGCTTGTTGTTGGTTATTTTTAATTTTTAACTTCTATGTTAAAATAAAAGCATTAAAAACAAATAAAATTAAGATGAAAAATAAAAATCTAAAAATAAGTTACTATATTTTAATCGGGCTGATAATTTGCACCGGAGCTTTTATTCGCTTATGGCAGTTAGATTCAATCCCGCCCGGCATTCAATATGACGAAGCCCATAATGGATTGGATGCCGTAGAGGCGATGGAGAACAACGACTATAAGATATTTTATAATGAAAATAATGGCCGGGAAGGACTTTATATAAACTTACTGGCTTTTTCCTTTAAGGCTTTTGGGGTAAACATCCAAGCATTGAAATTGGTCAGCGTGCTATTTGGAATTTTTACCTTGCTCGGCTTCTATTTTCTGCTGAAACAATTTCGCCTATCAAGGCTTTCTATTATATTAGCCCTTTTTTGCTTTTCATTTTCTTTTTGGCATATCATTTTTTCCCGCTTGGCTTATCGTGGCATTATGGTGCCTTTTCTTCTGGTTTGGATTTTTTATTTTTTCTATAAAGGGTTATACGCTAAAAAACAAAACCTCCGCTACTTATTTTTTATATTATCCGGATTATTAACTGGCACTGGCTTGCATACTTATATTTCTTTTCGAGTCGTCCCGCTCATTTTTGTTTTAATAATCGGTTTTTATCTCTTTTTATATCGAAAAAGTTTTATTAAAAAATACTGGAAAGGCGCCTTGTTTTTCTTTTTTGCCGCTTTAATAACCGCCGCTCCTATGATTTGGTTTTTCTATAATGAAAAAGACCAGCTTATCGGACGAAGCAATCAAGTTTCTATTTTTAATCAGACAGAAATGTCCCCCTTAAAAGCTTTTGGAAAAAGCTTGCTTTATCATCTGGGAAGTTTTTCTGTTCACGGCGATCCCAATCAAAGACACAACCATCTCAGCTATCCTATGCTGCCGGCTGCTTGGGGAGTGCTTTTTGTTTTCGGCTTTGTTTTATCAATCAAGGAAATATTCCTGGCTATTTTTAGAAAAACAAAAAACTTAAAAAGAAACACCCGCTTGGCGGAAATGTCTTTTTTGGCCCAAGGCATCTTTTGGGTAATGCTCATTCCCGGAGTTTTGACTACTGAAAGCATACCCCATACCCTAAGAATTATTGGGGTAATACCGAGCACCTTTTTATTTATAGCGCTTCCTTTTGAATATATGGTGAGGTTGTTTAAAAAAATAAAAAATTCCAACAATATAAGGCTTAAAATAAAACGTTGGATTATTCTGAAAATATCGTTAACCTGTATAATTTTATTGGTAATATTCAGCGGATTCTTACAAGTGCTTTTATATTTCTCAGTTTGGCCAAATCATCCAAGGACAGCGTCTTCTTTTGAAAAAGAAATGGTTATTTTTGGAAAAGTCGTTAAAAATATGCCAACAAAAAAATACAATCTACTTATAACAGCCGAAGATACAGGTATTGCCCCCAACCGAAATGACTCCACTTTAAAATCAGCTCAATTTATGGCTTATCCAGAAATAAAAAAATATATATTCTGGAAGCCCGGTGAGGCACTAAAGAGTACTACTTGCGAAGATGCTTTATATGTTTTTTATGAAGCAGATGAATGGCTGATTAGGCAATTTGAAAAAAAATGCCCCGATTTAAAAACTGATAAAATTAATTATGAAGGTTACAATTTTTGGATTATGCGGTAATCTTAAAATTACTAATTCCCAATTTCTAATTAACTAATAAAATTTTTAATACTAAATGAGGGAAATAAAAAATATGATTTACAAGAAAGAACAGTTAGGTTTGTGGAAGATATTATACAGATCTTTGCAGAAAAATTAAGACATGCCCTTTAAATTCAAAAATAATATACCAACTAATAGCATCAAGTGGTTCCACTGGAGTTAATTATTAGCAAAAAAGCCTTTAGGCATAAATGGGAATCACTAAAAAAGAAACAAAATACTGATTAATGATTAAGGTTGTTAGCAAAAACTAACCCTGAGAAAAAAGAGGGCATTAGAAGATTATAAAAGCCCAAGAATTATTGCTAATATTTACTGGCTCCATCACAACTAGCACTGGAAAAGTTAAAAAAGAATACGAAATTGATTATTTAGATATCGAATGATTGAATAAATATTGGGTATTAAGCATTGATTATTGTTTTACTTGCATATTTTCACATTTCCCATATCTGTCTCTTCCTTAAACTCTATTCCTTCCCAATCGCAATTATCAGCGATAACAGCGGCTTCGAAATAGTTTTTTATTTCGTTTATATCGGTAATTCTATTCTTGTTTCCCACTACCACCCAGCCGGAAAAATCTTCCTGGGGGTTGCCTTTGTTGTAATATTTAACCCGGCCTTCTCCAAAATAATACCTGGCCGTAGTGTAATCAAATGGATTAG
>CAZRQA010000008.1:0-21321 GCA_964602335.1 uncultured Bdellovibrionales bacterium | reverse complement strand
CTATAAAAATAGTTGTCAAGTCCTTCGTGAATAAAATCTTATGTATATTTAAAATCATAAATTAATAGATCGTTAAAATATTAAAACTAGCAAGATGACTTGCCCTACAAATCAACAAATCTAATACAAATATACAAATGGTTTATTTAATTTTGTTATGCTATTTTTATTTCATTAATTAACCAAAAATCCACTGGCAGATATACAGAAAGAAATAAAAAATTATTGAATTGTTGAATTGCTATATTGTTTAAGAAAATTAGGTGAATATACAAATAATTTATTGGGTTTTATTATAGAATTAAAAAAACGAGGCTTAGCTTAGTTAGCTGAACCTCGTTCTAGATGTAGTAAAAAAACAAAAATTTTCCTCCTTTTTAAAATGGCCAGGGCGATTCCCCTTCCATTGCAATTGTTTTTTCTGCGGTAATAAACGGATTATGTTTATTTTGTTTTTGACGATGAGGATAATCCCCTTCGATAAGACCGGAAGGTTCCAGAATCCCATCACCCCAAGCCTCAATTGAAGCTAAGGCAGACCATTCAGTTAAAATTCCCTGGTATCCATTACTCCGGCAATCGGCTGAGAGCCCTGGGTCAAGAATTCCTCGAAAATCTTCATCGGAAAAAGTAATGCCCCTATCCCATTTTTCCCAAATAAACAAACCCTTCCTATCTCTCGCCATATTCTTTCCTCCTTGTTTTACTTAATTAAAGATTTTTAAGAATATCTTTTACCTCCTTTCCACTCTTTTGCCAAGAAAATTTTTTGATATTTTGCAAACCCTTTTTAATAATCCTTTGACGAAATATCCTATCATTAATTAGTCTATTTGTCAAAATTGCCATTGCCTCCGGTTTCTTGGGATTAACTAAAATATTTTTATCGCCCGCCACTTCATCCATTGGGCCGAAATTTGAAGTAATCACTGGCACACCAGCGCTTTGGGCCTCTAGAATTGGAATTCCAAAACCCTCGCACAAGGAAGGAAAAAGGAAGACGTCCGCTCTCCGCATCAATTGCCACTTTTCTTGATTATTAATAAAACCTTTTTCAATTATAAAATTTTTGTATCTTGTTTCTTGTATCTTGTTTCTTATCTTATTATATTTATATCCTGGTCGGCCGGCTAGAAATAATTTTCCGGAGTAGTTATATTTTTCTTTTAAAATTCTAAAAGCTTTAATAATATTTTCAATATTTTTTCTTTTTTCCAGTCTCCCAATGTATAATAAATAATTTGAAATTTTTCTTGCATCCTGCTTCTTATATCTTGTCTCTTTTTCACTATATCCATTATAAACCACCTTAATCTTACTTTTCGGCACTTGGTAGAGCTTAACTAAATCAGCTTTGGTTTTTCGAGAAACAGCAATTATTCTCTTCGCCCAAGCGCAGCTTTTTTTTATAAAAAAACGGTGCAGCCAGCGCGACCAAAAAGAATAGCTTTCCGGGCAATTCTCATATTCTAAGCCGTGCACCGTTACTAAAGTTTTTTTGGGATGAATCCAGGGCACAACGTGAGCCGGCACAAAAAGTATATCTACCGGATTTAAAAGCATTTCAAAGGCCAGGCCGATCTGCGTCCAAAAGCGATAGAATTTAATTTCCTTGATTTTTATATCTTTGCAATTCCGATTTTCTAAATTTGATTTTTGGTTTTTTTTAACATATAAAACCACCTCGTGATTTTTCAATTCCTCAATCAAGTGGGTTATAACTTGATAACTATGCTCTTCAATGCCGGTACGATTTTTCAGGAAAGCCCGGGAAGCATCAATGCCAATTCTCATATAATTGTAAAACAATTGTCGCGGGCTAACACAGGCTAAACGCAGACAATCATTTTTATAATTTTTTATTTTTCTTGAAACTATAATAATTAGCTTTCTAGAGTTCAACTCTTGGAATTTCCAAGAGTTGAACTCTAGGATTTATGTCCTAAGGGGGAATTTAAAATTATTTTAATAAAATCATTCTCTTGTAAACACCTAGATTTTCTAACGCTGCCCCGGCTCCTTTAGCTACGCACAAATGGGGTTCATCAGCCACATAGCAAGGCACACCGATAATTTCCGTAATCAGTTTATCCAAATTTCTCAATAGCGCCCCTCCGCCGGATAAAACCATGCCTTTATCCATTATGTCAGCTGATAATTCTGGCGGCGTTTCCTGCAAAACCTTTTTAATAGTATTAGTTACTTCCCGCAATTCATCTTGAATGGCTTCGCTAATCTCATTGGAAGCAATTCTCACGTTACGCGGCAAGCCACCCATAAGATCACGCCCCTTTACTTCAATATACTTTTCTTTAACTTGGGGAACAGCGCTTCCAACAGCAATTTTTATTTCTTCTGCCGTTCGATCACCGATAGACAGGCCATGGCGTCTTTTTATATATTGGGCAATGGCGTTATCTATTTTATTTCCTCCCACCCTAGCGCTATTGGCCGCCACAATTCCGCCTAAAGAAATTACTGCTACTTCAGAAGTCCCGCCGCCAATATCAATAATCATATTCCCTGTAGCCTCATTAATAGGAATGCCAGCGCCGATAGCTGCTAAGACTGGCTCCTTTACTACATAAGCATTTTTAGCTCCTGCCTTAATAGCTGCTTCAATTACCGCCCTCCTTTCCGTGGAAGTTATACCCGCTGGAATAGAAATTAATACGTCTGGCCTTACCAGCCTGAGTTTAGGGCTAATTTTATTAACAAAATAACGAATCATTGCCTCTGTTTCCCTGTAATTAGCAATAGCACCGTCTTTTAATGGTTTAGAAGCTACAATCGCTTCCGGAGTTCTTCCTAACATATCCCTTGCTTCATTGCCGACTGCTAATACTTTATTATCTTCTATAGAAACCGCTACCACCGAAGGCTCATTAATAATAATGCCCCGGCCAGGAACAAAAACCAAAGTATTGGCTGTGCCTAAATCTATTCCGATTTTATTCAAGAAAAACCTTTTTAACATTTTTTATTCTTTTGAAAAATTTAACATCTCCTCTTGTAAGTAAAACATTTTTTTAGAATGTTTAAGTCCTGCTAGATGCAACAGGCCATGCATAAGAATATTTTTTAATTCTCTCTCTTTACTAATACCGCAATCGCGAGCATTTTTAAAAATAACGTCAAGACTTATTATTAACTCGCCATTTAAAATTTTTTTACTTTTTTCATAACAAAAAGAAAGAATGTCCGTGGGAACTCCTTTCCTCCTGTACTGAAAATTAATTTTTTTTATCTCCTTTGGGCTAACTAAAGCCAAACTTATAACTATCTCCGCTTTAGAAGGTAGTGCTTTTTCTTTTTTCAAATATCTGATTCCCTCATAAAGCAATCGTTCTAATTTTTTAGGATTGAGTCCGCTGTTTGTTTTATCATTTACTTCTATTTTTATAGCCATTGGCTTTGCTGTTATTTTTCAAGCAATATTTCCCTCTCCTTTTATTTATTTAATTTTTTCTCTACAAAGAATCTTATGCTTTCTCCGTCTGCCTGGCCTTTTAGCTTTGACATCACTAAGCCCATCGCCTTTCCAAAATCTTGTTTGCCGCTAAAATTTTCTTCGCTGATGATTTCATCCACTTTACTCTCCAGATCTTTTTCATCAAGCTGCTTAGGCAAATATTCTTCAACTACTGCTAGCTCTTCTTTTTCCTTATCCGCAAGTTCTTGGCGATTGCCTCGCAAATAATTTTCAATTGAATCCTGCCTCTGCTTTTGGGATTTTTTGAGTAACTGGATCACTTCTTTATCTGGCAAGTCTTTTTTTTGGGATTTCAATCCCAATTCAATTTCTTTGTTTTTAATTTCTGACTGCAACATTGACAAAACAGACTTTTTAATTTGACTTTTTTCAGTAAAAGCCTTTTTAAAATCTTGAAAAATTTTCTCCTTTAGAGTCATTAATTTTTTTATTTAATTATTCTTTTTTCGGGCTAAAATCTTCCTTTTAACGTCCTTAAAATTTTCTTCATCGAATTTATCCATCTTTTTCAATTTATCAATCTCTTTTTTCATCATAATTCGATAAACCGCTTCTTTGACCAGTTGATTTTTATTCTTTTCTTTCTGTCGAAATCTTTGGCTTCGAGCTTTGGTTAAAACTCCACTTTGCTGAAGTGTTTTATTAAATCTCCGAATAAGGCCCTCGGTAGATTCTTTATCTCTTTTCTCTACTTCCACCATTGAAAAACCTCCTTTCTTTTTTTTAAACTATTAATGTTATTTTTATAACTTAAAAACATAAAATTAGTTAATATAGATTAAAATTCACTGCCTATTGAATTAAGAGGATTATTAATGCTAGCAAAAAAATCATTTTTCGTCAACGGCTACTTAAGCGGATAAATATTTTCTGATAAAGGCGCTCCGCCGATAAGATGAAGATGAATGTGCGGCACTTCCTGCCCTCCATGTTTTCCGGTTCTAAAAAGAAGCTTGTATCCGTCTTCTGATATTCCATTCTTTTGGGCTAATTCCTTGGCAATCAAAAACATTTTTCCAATAAGTTCCGTGTCATCTTCGGCTATATCATTCATGCTTTTAATATGCTTTTTGGGAATAATTAAAATATGCACCGGAGCCAAAGGATGGATGTCATTAAAAGCATAAACCTCCTTATCTTCATATACAGTATCAGATGGAATTTCTTTATTAATTATTTTACAGAATAAGCAATCTTCCATGGAAGGTTGGTTAAAAAGTTAATTAGTTAAATAATTCTAGGGACTAGCCTTTTTTAATTCTTTTCTTGATTTCCTTGATAACTTTTTTAAAAGTGAAAAGCTCTTGGTTGCCGCTGGCCATATCTTTTAAAATAATTGTTTCGTCTAAGGCCTCTCTTTGTCCAATAATTAGTACCAGATTTATTCCAAGCTGATTAGCGTGTTTTAATTGAGATCGCAAATTTCCTTTCCCGAAACTTTCAGCTACAGTTATCCTGTTTTTTTGCAATTCGCTAAAAATCTTCAAACTTTTTTTCTTAGCTAACTTTCCTAATTGGGCTAAATAGACCTGAGGCTGTTTTTTTTCTGGAATTTTTATTTCCATTTCTTTTATTTTTTTAATCATTCTATCAATGCCAGGAGCAAAGCCAATCGCTGGCGTGTCTTTTCCGCCCAGTAATTTAACCAATCGATCATAGCGTCCTCCTCCTCCTAATGACATTGAGCCATACTCATCATCCTCTGACCAAAATTCAAAAACGGTTTTAGTGTAATAATCCAAGCCTCGAACTAAAAAAGAATTAATTTCATATTGTATTTCCATCTCATCCAAACATTCCAATAGAAAAGTGAAATGTTCTTTGCACTCATCACAAAGATGATCAATAGTTTGCGGCGCTTGGGAAACCACTTGCTTACACTTATCTTCCTTGCAATCCAAAATCCTTAAGGGATTTTTTTGCAGTCTTTTCTTGCAATCCATACAAAGAGATGATCGCCTGTTTTTCAGATAAGAAATTAAAAGTTTATCATAATCCGGACGGCACCCTTCACATCCGATACTGTTAATTTGCAAAGAAATTTTTTTAAATCCAAGATTATTGAATATTTTTATCGCCAGCTGAATCATTTGGGCATCAATTACCGGATCTTCCTCCCCGATCGCTTCAAAACCAAATTGATAAAACTCACGATAGCGCCCTTCTTGCGGCCGATCATGGCGGTACATAGGCCCCATATAAAAGAGTTTTACCGGTTTTGGCCAAGTACGCATTCCATGTTGAATATATGATCTGACTACGCTTGGCGTGCCTTCCGGCCTTAAGCATACGTCATCGCCGCCTCGAGTTTTAAATTTATACATTTCTTTTTCTACGATATCTGTCCCTGTGCCAGTGCCTCTTTCAAAAAGTTCTCGGGATTCTACGATAGGAAAATCTATCCTTTTATAACTGTAATCTTCTGCGTTTTTTTCTACTACATTTTTTACTTTCTCCCAATAACCTTGTTCGTCCGGCAAAATATCTCTCATGCCTTTCACATTCTGAAATTGCTTAATTTCTCTTTTTTTAAAAGGATTCTTATTAATATTTTTTTCTTTAGGGCCAGATTTTTTGCGAGCATAATTTTTTTTAACTGTTTTTTTCCTTTGAACAGCTTTTCTCCTGCTGGGAGCCTTCCTCCTTTTTTTGGTTGAATAGCTTTTTTTTCTGGAATTACTTTTTTTTCTTGGCATGTTTTTAATAAAAAATTAATTAAAAAAAATCAAATCTGTTTAACGGCCAGGCGCGCAATAAAACTTTTCCGATAATATAATCCTGGGTCAATACGCCCCAAGTCCTTGAATCACTGCTGTGGGAACGATTGTCGCCTAATACCATATATTCATCTTCTTTCAGTTCGAATAAGCAGTTATTTTGCTGGCAAGCAGTATGATTATTCACCATGGGCAAATAATTATTTTCATTTAAAATCAATCCTCGGGGGTTGTCCTCGTTATAAACTTCTACTTTTCCATCACTTATTTTGATCTTTTCCCCGGGCAAGCCAATTATCCTTTTAATAAAATAGTCCTTAGGATTTTTAGGATAACGGAAAACTATTACATCTCCCCGTTGTAAATCTTTATAAGCGCTAACCTTAAAAATTTCTTTATCTCCTATGCCCACTTCTGTTTCCTTGTAACCAAGCTCGTTAATGATAAGATATTCCCCGTCATGGAAATTGGGTTCCATGGAGGCACCCTGGACAAAAAAAGGCTGGAATAAGAAAGTCCTAATGGGGATTATTATAATTAAAGCCCAAATAACCACTTTTATCAGTTCAAAAAAATAGGAAAATTTTCCCGGTTTTTCCGATTTTTCTTCTCGCAGGTCGTTTTTTTCTGAATTTTCCATAAATCAATGCTATTTACTATTAATTTAAGTTTAAAACTAACAGTTAAATTAAAAACCGTTTTTCTATTATACTTCAATTTTAATAACAAGTCAAATATTGTTTTTTGGCTAATTTAAGGCAAAAATTATCATTAAAATTTTTTTAAATAAGGAAATAGAAGCGGCGCCCAACCTAAATTTTCTTGATTGCCGATTAGCGGTTCCATTTCTTCAATATTTCGAAATTCTCCAGCCATTTTATCTTTCTCTTTTATTTCCATTTCCTCACTGTTTCCTTCGTACACATAAATGAGCCCTAAATGCACTTTTTCCACTTCCCGGCGATTGTCGTTTAAAATGCCTATTAATTTTTTTTCCAAAATATTTCCCTGATATTTAATTTCCTCCTCTAATTCTCTCTCTATTCCCTTTTCAATGACATCTTCATTTTTTCTATTATCTATTGGGTTTATATGTCCAGCCACGCCTAGAATATAATTTCTATGTAGACGGGTTTCACCTGCTCCTTCAAGATATTCATACAAAAAAAAATTATTTTTATTTTTAAATAAAATATAAGGAATGATTTGCTGGTATTTATTGCTGACTTCTGCTTCGTCTCGATTTATAAATTCACTGTTTTTTAAAATCAAATCATATATTTTTTCTACGCCATCAGTTTTCAACCCTTGCCATTTTCCATCCTTGAAAATTATATTATTTTTTACTACTAAAACTTTTTCCATATATTTTCATCTTATATTAATTTTTTATCTCCTGCTTTCTTCCAAATTATTTCACTAATTTCTTTTTTAGACATTAATTTTTTATTTTTTGTACAACTTACATTGATCCAGTTATTTTGTTTTCTAATCAAATTTATAGCGCTCTTTTTTGCATTTTCAAGATGTTTGCTGTCAGTTTCATGCAGATCTTTTTTACCGTTTTGATATTTCTTTTTTTTCTCCTTATTTTCCTCTTCCATCAATCTTAAAGAAATTTCCAAAGGGACATTTAGATAAAAAATTGCATCTGGCCGGGGAATTTTAAAAACCTTAAATTCCATTTCATCCAACCATTTGAGAAATTCTCTTCTTTTTTTAGAACTTTTTATTTTTCCTCCTTGATGAATTTGATTTGCGCTGGTATATCTATCAGCTATTACAAAATATCCTTTTTTCAGCCACTCTATTATTTTTTCACTTGATTCGAATCTATCTGCCGCATACAAAACAGAAGCAATATGAGGACTTAGCTTAATAAAGTCTCCGTGTTTGCCTATCAGGCATTCTCCAATTAATTTTCCAAAAAAATTTTTATAATACCTTGGAAAATCGATTTTTTTGACCTTTTTTCCTTTTTTTCTTAAATTGCTAGCCAATATTTTTGCCTGAGTGGCTTTTCCACTCCCGTCTGTTCCGTCAATAACAATAAATTTTCCTTTCATAATATTTTTATTTTTAATTTTGAATATACCTCGCCAATTCAGCGGATAGGCATGATATATTTATTGATATGTTCATCTTAAAAAATAACAGAAAAACTTTTAAACATCTATTGGGTCGATTTTTTTATTTTTTAAATCTACTAATCACTTCTTCATCTTTATATCATGGCTTCCCCTTCTCACATCCCAATCATCCGGTTCCAAATCAACATGCATTTTGAGTTCCGGGAACTTCTTGGATAAACTTTCATACATTTGATGGGCAATTTTTCGAAGAGTAGGATGGACATAGCGGCTAGAACGCAGTTCAATCACATAAACCGTGGCCGGCAAAGCATAGGTGACTCGGCAATCAACATTAAAGCCTAAGGCAATATAGTATTGCTTGATTTCTGCCGGGGCTTTCATCTTGTTAATTTCCTTTTTTTGCAAAGTAATTAATTGCTTGGCTTGTTTTTTTAAGTCATCCGGCAATTGATCTAAATACCATCCATTGAATCCCCTTTGGGTAGTCAGAAGCGGCATGCGGCAAACTCCATTGCGATGCCTTTGAATATCTCGAAATGATCCATAATCCAAAAGAAAACTAAACTGAATTTGGCCTAATTCTCCTAAAAATATTGGCAGCCCCGTTTTTTCCGGCCTTTTGCGAAAAATATCCTTGTATTTCTTCAGCTCCCCAGGCTTTATAGTGGTTTTAAAATCGAAATTCACTTTTTTACTGGACTTAAAATAATTGTATTTTTCCGCGCAATATTTTCGATAGTCTTTTTGTTTTTTAGTAAAAATATGGCTGAAGCTTTCCGGATATTTTTTCTTCAGTTTATTCATCATCTCTTTAGCAATTTCTCTCACTTCTGGAAGTGGATGATGCATAAAAACTGCTAGCTTATCTCCGGCCTGGCGCAAATTAGTATGCCAGCTTAATTGAGTAGTAATACCAGCTGGTAAAAATCCGCGCAGAATATCAAAACTGCGCGCTGCGATAGCTTTTTCATACATCTGTTCTGCCTCGCCTTTTTTTCGGGGATATTTTTCTCGCAGATACTCCCTAACCGGCTCTTGGCTTTTCACATAAAAATCCATCCAGCGCTTAATTATTTCTTTAGAATTTTTAGAACTTTTAGGATCAATAATTTTTTGCTTGGACATATCAATATAGCGAGTGGATGTTTCTTGGCCGCTGTATAAAGGCCAATCCTGAATAGCCTTATCAGCTAAAATGCTGATGCCTTCAATAAACATGGTGGTACTGCCGCAATCGGCAATACTGGCATGGCCATAACCGACATAGAATCTTTTCATAAAATTTCCCGATCCGCTTTTACGGACTTTTTTGACGTGTTCGGTCACACTCAGGGGACTGCGGGAATAGAGCGCCTGCATCATGGCGTTATCCTGCGGTCCAAATTCATCGTAAATGTGTATTTTCATATTATTTTTTTAAAATTTTATCTACTTGTTGATATAAACTTTCCATTATTCCATTATTATCGATCACTTCGCCAGCAATGTTTTTTAATTCTTTTATCTGAAGTTCGGATTCCCCCCGATGGTCTTTTTTAAATTGTTCAAAAGCTTTATTTTGGTCATCAGAATTTTCATCTCGTTTAATTAGGCGTTTATAGCGAATTTCTAAATCCGCTTCAAGATAAACCAATCTAAAACCGTCAATTTTTTTCAGATATTCAATATCCGATTCCCGGCGAATCCCGTCAATAGCAATCACTTTGGCTGAATCATTTTTCACATCTTGGCTAATAACTTTTGAAAATAAATCCTGGCCATAATTTTTTCGAAGAGTAGTGGATAGTTTTTGCATATTCTCCCGAGATTGATCTAAATAGAGCCGGTCTAAAACATCCCTGAGTATAGTGGAAAAACGGTGAATGGAGCCGTTATAATTTTTTTTAATATATTCTGCCACTGTTCCTTTTCCGCTAGCAATTTCTCCGGTTAGACCGATTATTTTTTTTTGCATTTTAATTTGAATCACATATTATCATATTTCTGCACTTCATTATTCACTAATTCATACTTAATGCCGCATTCTTTGAAAAGTTCTTTGCTTCTGTCACCGGCGTGGTAATCCATATTGCAGACTACTCTTTTTATGCCGGCATTGATTATCATCTTGGCACAGGTATAGCAAGGAGTCATATGGCAATATAAGGTTCCGCCATCCAAACTGACACCAAAACGGGCGGCATTGGCAATGGCATTCTGTTCAGCGTGGCTAGTGCGAATGCAGTGTTTAGTGTGATTGCCGTTTTCGTGAATTACTTCATGCATTTCATGCCCCACATCATCACAATGGGCCGCGCCCATAGGAGCACCTACATATCCGGTAGCTAAAATTCTTTTTTCTCTAGTGACCACACAGCCGGCCTTTCCTCGATCACATGTCCCCCTGCTCCCGACCATTTCTACTAAATTCATAAAATATTCATCCCAGCTCGGTCTTTCATTTTTTTGTTTTTTTTCTTTCATTTTTTTTAAACAAAAAAGAGATCACTCCCCTTTTTGAAAAATTATTAATTTTTATATTTTTAAGCTTGTACTTTTTTATTATAACAAAAAATATTTAAAAAACAAATAACGCCTCGAAGTTTTTATCACCCCGAGGCATTTTTTCAACTCCAGTTTTCAATAATTTGTAATTGAGCTTCGTTCGCCCGTTTTTTGGCTAATTGATAGACTTCCTCTATCCGTTTTTTCTCTTCCCCGTTAAGAATAAAATCTTTTTTTACTTTAGCCATTCCTTGGACAAATGAAGCTGACCTTAATTCTTCTAAAATTGCTGGAAAGCTCAACTTTCTTAAGTCTCTTTTTTCAAGATTTCTTTTGAATTTTTCTAGCTGGTCCATTTTACTCCTCCTTTCTCAGTCTTCTATTCAAATTTAGGAATATCCCCCACTACTTCATGTTCCTCTCTCACTTCCTTAAATTTTCTCGGCACGCCAAGCTCGGTCATATATTCATCCACTTCGTTGAGCAGATGATTTAAATCCTTGTTATTAACGATTTTTTTATCCGCTTTTTCGCCTATTTCCGGAATATGGATTTCCGTTTCTTGCTGATCCAATTTTTGGAAATCTTCGAAAGAAATTTTATCATCAGTTTTTTCTTTTCGTTCGGCTACCCGCTCCCAACGAGTTTTTTGATCCAAGGTAACATATAAAACGTGCGAATTGGGATAATTTTTTACAAAATCATAATCAGAAGGCATACGCAAACCGTTAATCACTACTAATTGGCTGCCATTTTCTGCAATTCTTTTAGCCATTGCCCGGGAAAGAATATCTTCGCCGAATCTTTCTTTGAAAACTAAATAGAGCCATTGCTGATCAGCCTTAGAAAGCTTGTCAAAATATATAGACAGGGCTTCTTTCAGCGGGTCGGCAAAACGCATCAATTTTGCCCCGTAATTATTTTTTAAATATTTTGCCACAGTGTCTTTGCCGGAACCGGTTTCACCTAAAAGGCCAATGATGGTTTTTTTCATTTTCTAAATTTTGGATTACTTAAACAACAGGAAAAATTATATATTATTTTAAAAATTTAAGCAAGGGGAAAAATATATAGCTATAATAAAAAACCTATCGTTTAAAAATTTAAAAATAAATACATAAGCCAAAACTATAAAATAATGTTGGTTTGTTGATGGCAAATAGACACTGCTAGAGCATCGGCAGCATCATCCGGCTTGGGAATTTTTTCTAATTTAAGAATATTTTTAACCATAAGCTGAACTTGATTTTTATCCGCTCTACCATAACCGGTTAAAGCCTGCTTTACTTGCAATGGCGTATACTCAAAAACAGGAATTTTTTGGCGGCTTGAAATCAAAATTAAAACCCCGCGCGCCTGGGCAACTTTAACGGCAGTTTTTAAATTCTTGAAAAAGAAAAGGTCTTCAATCGCAACCTCGTCCGGCTGGTATTGTTTGATGATTTTTTCCAAATCTCCGGCAATTTCGCAAAGCCTAAGGGTATTATCTGTTTTACTATCCGTTTGAATGCTTCCGAAAGCTTCTAGTTCCGGCGTTTTTTTAATTGAGTTTATTACTCCCCAGCCAGTGATAGCTGTTCCCGGATCAAGACCGAGGATGACCCTATTGCGAGCTGTTGTTTTTCTCATTATCTTCATTTTCTTTTTTTTCTCCTTTTTGGCATTCGCCTTGATAAAAACTCCATTCCTCGCATTCGCTGCCGTCATCGAATACGCAATACCCCACTTCTCCAAACTTATTGCTTCTAATTTCTAATTTCCCACCATGCTCTGCGCAATAAACAGAAGCTGGATTTTTTAATTCTTGTTTGTTTAACTCTTGTTGGTTTTTTTCTTTCTGCCCTTGGTCGGATTTAGAAGGTCCTTCCTGTTTTTTTTCTTCGCATCCACTTATAACCAAGCCTGCCAGCAAAATAAAGCCCGCTAAAAATAATCTTTTATTCATACTTTTATTTTAATTATTATTTATTCCATATTATCATAGATATTAACGACATCGTCATTTTCCTCTAAAACATTTAGCAATTTATTGTATTTTTCGCGGCTTTCCTCGCTTACCTTTATTTGATTTTTAGGTAAAAATTTTAAATTAGCCTCCTTTATAACAAACTCTTTTTCCAGTTTTTCTTGAATTGTTTGTAAATCTTTTACTTCGGTATAAACTTCAACAGCGCCGTCCTTCTGTTGGTAATTTTTTGCCCCGGATTCAATAATAGCTAACTCGATTTTTTCAAGATTTTTGTTTTCTATCCCAATTTTTAAAACTCCTTGCTGTTCAAACTGCCAGCTTACACTGCCTCCTTCTGCAAATTTCCCGCCATTTTTTTGCAGAAGACTTTTAATTTCCGAAAGAGTTCGATTTTTATTGTCAGTGGCTACCTTAATTAGCATGGCGATTTGCTCTGGGCCATAAGCCTCATAGATAATTTCTTCAATTTGTTCTCCATCACCCAATTGTCCGCTGCCTCGCTTTATAGCTCTTTCAATATTTTCTTTCGGCAGATTAGAAGCTTTGGCTTTGTCAATCGCCATTCTTAATTGAAAATTAGTTTCTGGGTCATTGCCATTGCGAGCTGCCACGGCAATATCTTTAGCTAATTTAGTGAAAATATTTGCTCGTTTTGCGTCTTCGGCTGCTTTCTTATGCTTAATGGAATGCCACTTTGAATGTCCAGACATAAGTTGTTAATTTTTAATATTAAATGATAAATTTTAAAATAATTTTTGAATGATTTAATTTTAAAAAATTATAAAATTATAGCATTATTTAAAAATTTAAAATTATTCTCTATTATCATAATACCACTCTAAAATATTTTTGGTAGCCGGCACTGCCCAATCATGTCCTTCTCCTCCTCCTTCAATTAAAACTGCCATCGCTATCTCCGGATTATCATAAGGCCCGAAAGAAATAAACCAGGAATGCGTTTTGTCTTCATTCCCAAATTGAGCTGTTCCGGTTTTTCCGGCAGTCGGCTGGGAAAGAGTTTTTAATTGTCGGCCCGAACCCTCTTCCCCGAAAACAGTTCGTTTCATTCCTTCTTTCACTATCCTAATTGATTCTTTGTTTACTAAATTGCTGTTTGCCGCTTCTGGAGGCAAATCATTTTCTCGGCCAGCATGATCAATTATTTTATCCACTACCTGGGGACGATAAAAAGTTCCGCCATTAGCGATCGCGGCTGTTCCAGCAGCCAATTGCAAGGGGGTAGTAGTAATAAATCCCTGGCCAATGGAAGAATGGTAATCATCGCCAATATACCACTTTTCTCCAAATTTTTTAAACTTCCATTCTTTGTTAGGTATAATAGCAGGGCTTTCCCATGGCAAATCAATGCCGGTTAATTTTCCTAAGCCAAAATGATTAGCATATTCTTTTATTTTATTTATTCCTAAGCCGGAAATATTTCCCTGCCCTCCCCCAATGGAATAAAAGAAAATATTACAACTTTGAGCGATAGCTTTTTTAATGTCAGTCAAACCATGAATTTTCCAGTCTGGAAATTTCCATTCTCCGATAGAAATTAATCCATGGCAATCTATCGTAGTATTTTCATTTACAATCCCTTCTTCCAGAGCACCGACTGCTACAAAAGGCTTAAAAGTAGACCCGGGAGGATATTCTCCCCTAACCGCCCGATTTAACATGGGATTTCTTTCATTGTTTACCAGCTCTTTATAATCTTTACTAGAGATTTCCCGGGCAAATAAATTATTATCATAACTTGGAATATTAACCAGAGCTTTCACGGCGCCATTTTGAGGATTTATAGCTACCACGGAAGCCACAGTAGCGTCTTCATTCTTTTCCAATATTTCGTTTAAAACTTCATAGGCTTTTTTTTGAAGTTTAGCGTTGATATTTAATATTAAAGTATCGCCTCTTTGGGGATTGGCAATGCCAAGCTCCTCTTTAATATTGCCGCTGGAGTCCACCTCTACTTTTTGGTAGCCGTGCTCTCCTCTTAGCCATTTTTCATAAGTATATTCTAGTCCGTTTTTCCCAATGGAATCAGTCATCAAATAATTTTTATTATTCTCCAGCTCTTTCTTATTTATCTTCCCGCTGTAGCCGATGATATGGGCAAAAATTCTACCATCTACATAATCTCTAATAGCTGACTTTTCCAGATAAAAACCGGGAAATTGCTCTATTTTTTCAGAAAAAATTAGGGCTTGATCATTGTTTAAATTTTCTTTAATCAAATAACGTTTTTTGGAGTTTTTATCAACCTCATTAATTTTTAAAGCCAGGGTTTTTTTGTTTGTATTTAAAAAATCAGCCAAATCTTGAAAAATTTTGTTTTTTCGGCCTTCCTCCTTAGGAAGATCAAGGGGGATAAAAACCAAATCAAAACTTGGTATATTTTGGGCAAGTACTTGGCCCTGGCTATCTTTAATAAGTCCCCTGGGTGCTTTAATAGTTATAGATCGTATACGGTTATTTTCCGAAATTTCTCGGTAATACTCTCCTCTTATTACTTGTAAAAAAAATATTCGACCGGCTATTATTGCTAAGCATAAGAATATCAAAAATAAAAACCACTTGAATTTTTTATTATGAGTTCCTTCATTTTTTACTAAGTATTTATCTTCGTCTGAAGATAAGGCTGGATAAACCACTGGGTTTTCAATTTCTGAGCCTTTTTTATAATATGAATTGTTTCTTTTCATTTTATTATTAATTTCGCTTGTTTTTTCTCTTTTATTTTATCTATAAAGAAAATTATCGCTAAACTTAAGCCGCTAAATATTAATACGTTAATAACGTAATTTTTATGGTAAATTTGATGCCAATGAATTGTTGATCCAATTTTACTAAAAAATTTTAAAGCATAATGGCTGTAAAACCATAACTGAAAATCAAACATTAACTTAACAAAAACCAAGCCGAAGAACTCCAGGAAAAACATTCTCTCCTCTCTGAATATTTTTTTGCCCAATAAAAAAATTGCATATCCGGTAACTAAAAAAACCAATACGCCTAACCCAAAGAAATTATAAGAAAAATAATCAAAGAGCAAGCCCACGGAGATTACCCAAATTAAATTTTCCTGAAAAGAATTTTTAAAATTTAAAAAGATTATTAAGCAAAAAATAAGTAAAAAATTTATATGATAGCCTGCTTTTAAGAAAAACGGCATAAAAGATAATTGCAAGAAAAAAAATAAAATTAATAAAAAAATCTTCCATTTATTCATTTTTTTTATCCTTAATTACCCAAACCAGCCTGATTTTATTTAAATCCAGGGGAAGATTAAGAGAGGCTTTCTGAAAAAGCTGATCAGCTGCGGGGGTTACTTCTTCCACATAGCCAATCAACAATCCTCTAGGAATATTATCACTTAAACCTGAAGTTATAACAGTATCTCCCTTTTTAATTTCTACTGTTTGAGAAATCATGTCCATTACTACTGAAGTGCCGTATTCTCCATGGACAATTCCCCGCTCTGAACTTTCTTCAATTTCTGCATTTATATTTTTTCTTTGGCTGAGAATAAGCTCTACTTCCGATTGATTTGAGTAAATCCTTTTAATTTGTCCAATTAAAATTCCTTTTTCTAGTAAAACCGGCGCCCCCTCCCAAAGACCATCTCTGGAGCCCTTGTCTATTATTATCATTTCGGAACGATTATTAATGTCTTCTCCAATTACTAATGCAGGCTCCATTTGGTGGTCTACTCGAGATTTTAAATTCAGCTCTCTTCTTAATTGCTCATTTTCTTTTTCGATATCCTTGTAATCAGCTAAAGTAAATTTCAGCCTAACGTTTTCCTTTAATAATTGTTCATTCTCTTTTTTTAGGCTGCCGATAGAAAATATAAAATCAATTTTTTCAGAACACCAAAAACCAACAGCGGAAAAAAATTTAGCAACAGGAGAAGAAACTTCATGGATTATATTATTCGCAGGAGGCTTTTCTTGATTAGCCCGAATAATTATTACGACTAATAAAAGAAACAACAAGAAAAACCAAAAATATTTTGTTTTTGAATTTAGTTTAGCCATTTTTCTATCTTAATTTTTTTTCGTCTGGCGCTTCAATTAAAACATCTTTTAATTTTTCTAAATTTTCAAGAACAATGCCCGTACCGCGAACTACGGCGGTAAGCGGATCCTCCATTCGATTAACTGGCATTTCAGTTTGTTCAGCTATTAATTTATCCAGGCCTTTTATAAGGCTTCCTCCTCCAGCAACTATAATTCCCCGCTGCATAATATCTCCAATTAATTCTGGCGGCGTGTCTTCAATAGTAGAGCGAATACTGTTAACTATTATTCTAATTGATCGGGATAAGGCTCTCCTCATTTCACTATCGGAAATTTTTATTTCCTTCGGCAGGCCGCTGATCAAATCCCGGCCGCGCATTATCGCTAATTGTTTTTCATTGCCTTGGTAGGCATTGCCAATAGAAATTTTTATTTCCTCCGCAGTTTTTTCTCCTAATAATAAATTGTACTCATCCCGGGCAAATCGAATTACATCTTCGTTCATTTCATCACCGGCAATCCTCAAGCTTTTGCAACTCACAACACCGCCTAAGGAAATCACCGCCACTTCCGTAGTCCCGCCGCCGATATCCACTATCATATTGCCAGCTGCATCCTGGACAGGCAAACGAGCGCCAATAGCGGCTGCCATGGGTTCATCGATTAAATAAGCCTCTCTGGCACCAGCACTAATAGCCGCATCAATTACTGCCCGTTTTTCTACTTCCGTCACTCCCGAGGGAATACCAATTAAAATTCTCGGCTTAGCCAAAAAACTGAAGCCGTCTTGGTGAACCTTGCCAATAAAATATTTAAGCATCTGTTCCGTTATTTCGAAATCTGAAACTACACCGTCTACCAGCGGCCGGACAGCCACAATATGGGAAGGAGTTTTGCCGACCATTTTTTTGGCTTCTTTCCCTATAGAAAGTATTTGGCCAGTTTTTTTATTTAAGGCTACTACTGACGGCTCATTAATAACAATGCCTCTTCCTCTTACATAAACTAAAGTATTGGCTGTACCTAAGTCAATTCCGATGTCCTTTGAAAATTTTCCAAATAATTTATCTAATAACATCTAATTAAAATTTGTTTAAAACTTCTTCTTTATCTAGCAATTCTGGCTGGTCAGAATTTCGATTTTTTATTTCAACCTTTTCATTCGCAAAAGTCTTCTCACTCACCACCAATCTCCAGGGACATCCGATTAAATCTGCTTCGGCAAATTTTACTCCTGCTTTTACATTTTCACGATTATCCCATAAAACTTTATTTTTTCTATTTTTTAGCTGTTGATATAATTTCCTGGAATATTCCTTGATTTTATTATTCTCGTTGCCAAATAAGCTAATTAAATGAATTTGATAAGGAGCAACCTGCTCTGGCCAAATAATTCCGCTTTCGTCATGGCATACCTCTACTATCGTGCCAAGCACTCTTTGTAATCCTATCCCGTAACAACCCATTAAAACCGGCTTTTTTTCTCCTTTTTGGTTTAGATAATTCAAATCAAAAGACCGGCTAAATTTATCTTTAAGCTTAAATATATTGCCCACTTCAGCAGCTTTTTCTTTTTTTAGTTTGGTGTTGCCGCATTCCAGGCATTGGACATTTTGGACATCTAAAATTTCTTTATTTATCGCTACTTTACAATTTGGGCAGATATAAATTAAATCCTCTCCGGATTCAGTTACCGCTTGAAATTCATGGGAATATTTTGAAAAAGTTCCGCCACTAGCATAGGTAAAATAAGTTCGCTCGCCAAGGCCACAGCGCTCAAATATTTTCTCGTAGGCTTCTTTTATTTTCTCATAGTAATTATTTAAATCTTTTTCGTTTTTATGGAAGGAATATAAATCTTTCATCAAAAATTCTCTTCCGCGAATCAAGCCGGATTTAGCCCGCTTTTCATTTCTAAACTTATTTTGAAATTGAAAAAGATAAATTGGCAAATCCCGGTAAGAATTAATATATTTTTTAACTAAAGGAGTGATAATTTCTTCATGAGTCGCTCCCAGGGCAAATTCTTTTCTTTTCCCTGTCTTTAATTTAAAAAGCACATCCAAGCTCTCCCAGCGCCCCGTTATTTCCCAATTTTTCTTGGCATGCAAGGCAGGCAAAAAAATTTCTTGGCCGCCCGCTTTTTTCATTTCCTGGCGGATTATTTTTTCAATGTTTTTTAATGTTTTCCAGCCCAATGGCAGTAAGCTGTAAATACCAGCTGATGTTTTATCAATAAAACCAGCCCGGATTAAAATTTGGGCGTTTAAGCTAGCCTCATCTTTGGGAGCTTCTTTAACCATCGGCGCAAAAAGTTTCGACTGTAGCATTTTTTTGTCTTAAAGATTGTCAGGGCTTAAACTATCAATAAACAATGATTTGAATATAATAGCATAATAGCCAAAAATTAAGTGATTCTTTTAACATAATAATAGTCTAGAAAAAACAAACTGTCAAAGCAACGCATTATTCCCATTTATCACACTTTTTTATATAATCTTCGCAATCATCCAAATATTCATCTATATTATCATCCATCTCTTTTAAATCATCCAAGTTGTCTTCCATTTTCTCTATGTCTTTTTTGGAAGCGCCGGCTTTTTTAGCTTTTTTAATCTCTTCTTTTTGTTCGTCAATTACATCATCTATCTCTTTTTCTTTTTCATCTGCATTTTCACAGCTTTCCCTTACTTCTTCATCACAAACCACTTGAGGTTCCAAATCTTTTTCTGTAAGTTTGGAAGCAAAATGCTGAACAATGATGTAGCTTTTCATCCCATTTTGTTCAAAGCCGGTAATGCCAATGCCTATTTCTTTAAAGTCTTTTCCTAGAATATTTTTCCGATGCCCCGCACTATTCATCCAGGCTTCATGCACACTTTGAGGATCAAAAAATCCTTCTGCTAAATTTTCACCAAACGTTTTATATTTATAGCCTATTTTTTCCGCAAAAAACCAAGGCTGCAATCCTTCCGGGGAAATGTGTTCAAAATAATTTTTTTCTTTCATATCTTTAGCTTTTAATAAGGCTGACTGCATTAATTTTTCATTTTTTTTAAGCACTGGCAATTCTTCTTTGAAGCGAGCCTGGTTAACTAATTCGATAATCTCTAATTCTGTCCCCTGAAACTCCCTTTCCTGGATTTGCTCCTGATCTTCGTTCCTAAGGATAGGCGTTTGATATTTTTCCGCAGTAGAGCCTTTCTCTTTCTTTTCCACTTCCGGCTTTAAATTAAATTTTGAATAATCAAAACCTGCGATTTTAGAAACAAAAAACAGAACTGCCAATAAAAACAGGATGGAAAGTATATTTTTAAATATTTTCATATAGTTTACTACGGATTTATTTCCATTTTATCACAGATTTTGTTTTTATAAAAAAACCGGGCGATAACCATAAAGTAAATTAGCCCAGTTTTTTATAAAATAAAAATTTAATTCGTACTTTCCCGAAAGATTTTTGCCTTGAAAACTTTTAAGGCTGCCCAGCAACTATTCTCCCACTAAAGCGAAATCAAGTGCGGGGTTATTAATTTGTTGCTACCCAAAGACTCACAGATAAATTAATAAAACCCTCTTTTGTTTAATAAGCTAAGAAGCTAACTCCTAAAAAGCTAATAAAGTACCCCCTGAAGGACTCGCCATGTTATTCAACATGGCACCCTATTGTATAATAGAGCGAACTCCTCTAAAAATATCGGACAATTATTTGCAAAAAAGATTCAGTTTTTAGTTTGTACCCCCTGAAGGACTTGAACCCTCAACCTTCTGGTCCCCCGCCTGCTAAGCCGTACCCTCGTCAGGATTCGAACCCGAAATTCTTGGTCCGAAGCCAAGCGTGATATCCATTTCACTACGAGGGCTTGTACGGCGGGCAGGGAAGCCAGACGCTCTATCCAATTGAGCTAAGGGGGCTTGTAAATTTTAAATTTTTAAACCAAGAGCTAGCCAACCTCTGCCGACGACAACCAAATGCTTTCGGCAAAAAAATAATTTCCACTCCAAAATTTTAACTTATTCACAAGGATAAAGCAAGCCAAAAAATTTATATTATTTATTAAACATTTAATTTTACCACATCATGAATCACTTGGCCGATAAAGTAGGGCCAAAGAAAAATTATCAGCTATTTTATCTTATTTTTTTTCAGCCGCCAATGCCTTTTTTGGATATAAACCACCTTCCACCAATACAGGCCTAGAAAAAAACCGCCTACTATGCCAACAACCAGCAGGCCGTAATTTAACCAATGGGGCAAAACGCAATGCTTTCCGAACATTGGATGGTTAGCCAATGCGGCACCATTGTTGAGGGAATATTTTATATAAATAATTTCAATCACTGCGTGAATAATAAAGCTCAAAAAGACACCCAGAAAAATAGCAATAACTACGTATATATTTTTCTTCATTTTTTATTTTTAATTTTTAATTAAATTCGGTTAACTGAATGGTTTTTATTATAAGTGATATTAGTGTCTTTTTATTAATTATATCTTTTCTAAAAAAATATTACAACTGGTAATTTCAAAAATCTTAACAGC
>CAZRQA010000007.1:15611-21443 GCA_964602335.1 uncultured Bdellovibrionales bacterium | reverse complement strand
CGGAATTAGTAACAATTAACGATTAACACTTAACAGTTAACAAAAAATATCCCAAGTACTCGGGATATTTCTTGTAAATATTTTTATAAAAATTTCATTCAAATAAATTCATTTGTTCGGGATAATCGGGCCTGGAAGTTGCTGAATTGGGAGGGGGAGTTAGTTTTTCCTTTTGGGGATCACTCTTTTTATTTAATCTTTTTTCAATTATTTTTGACATAATAGTTCTTTCTTTCATCTTCGGAATTCTCATAAAGCTGTTTTTATATTCCTCAATCCATTTAGAAAGTAAAGGAATAATTTCATTGGAAGTATTTATTTTCAATCCATGACATTCACTGGCAACTTTGTCCATTAGACCCTCAATTTGGCTTTGGCCGCAGTCTTTATATATTGATTTAATATTTACCTTTTTCTCGCTTTCAGAATTAGGGAATTTTTCCATCTTATATCAAATATTTTTTATTTTTGCTTAAATTTACAAAATCATCCGCTTCCTCAATGAGTTTTCGGCTGCAACTCTCTTCAAAAGCCATCAATTCTACTCGAATGCCTTTATTAAACTGGAGATATTTTAAAAGGGGGATATAATCGCCGTCTCCGCTGACCAATACAATCACATCTAAGTTATTGGCTAATTTAATGGCATCAATGGCAATGCCGACATCCCAGTCGCCTTTTTTCATACCGCCTTTAAAAATTTGCAAGTCCTTGGTTTTAACTTCATAGCCGATTTTTTCCAGAGATTCGAAAAATTTTTCTTCTGATCCCTCTTCGGTTTTAATGCCATAAGCAATTGCTCGAATCGGCTTCCTCCCCACAGTAGCAGTTTTTAGAATTTCTTTAAAGTTTGTTTTTTTGTTGTG
Organism: uncultured Bdellovibrionales bacterium; assembly: GCA_964602335.1. GTDB lineage: Bacteria > Patescibacteriota > Minisyncoccia > Moranbacterales > DUUL01 > CAYMRZ01. Next base: position 20,577 of record CAZRQA010000007.1, on the reverse strand, counting down.
GTGAATTACGCGGGCGCTGTAATATAAATTTTGTACGTCCACTAGAACGCCAACTCGCTGGTCTGAAAATTTAGCCATATTTTATTTTAATTATAATAATTTAAAGGGCCTATTTTAGCCCTTTAAATCTAGATCTTTAATAACTTTTTTGTATTTTTTCTCGTCGTTAACTTTGAGGTATTGAAGAAATTTTTTTCTTTTTTGTACCATTCCCAGCAATCCTCTCCTGGAATGCTTGTCTTTTGGGTTCTTTTTCAAATGAGAAACTAATTTTTTAATTTTTGCCGTTATTAAAGCTACTTGATAACTAGCTGAACCGTTATCTTCCTTGTGGAGGCGAAAACTTTTAGTTGCGTTCGCCTTTTGCCTTTTTGTTAGTGCCATTGTTTAAATCACCGTCCTGTCGGAACCTCTCCTCAACCTTTAATCCCATTACAAAATAAAAGGTATTTACGAGAGATTTCGAGCAGGCAAGCTTAAATTATAGATTATTAAGTTATTATCAATATATCACAAGCTTATATTTTTGGCAAATTTAGATTGTGAATATAATTTTTTGTAAAGTTATTTTTTTTAGTGTAGTATTAATTTATCAAGAAAATTTTTAATTTCAAATTAGGTCAATTTGAAATATTTTTGTATTTTAATGTTAATTAATATAGATAATTTTATTTTGGCGAGCGGTAAGCGTAAAAACTGAAAAGAATAAAAATAAAAACCTGCTTAGCCCTTTTAAGAATGTTAGAATATTTTAGGGTTTTCCATAATTCATAATTCCAAAAATAAATGACAAAAATTTTAGACGAGCTTAACGAAAAGCAAAAAGAAGCGGTGTTGCAGACGGAAGGGCCGGTTTTAATATTGGCCGGTGCCGGATCGGGCAAAACCCGAGCGCTTACGTACAGAGTGGCTTATTTAATAAAAGAGAAGAACATTCCGCCGAAAAATATTTTAGCGGTTACCTTTACCAATAAAGCGGCCGGTGAAATGCTGGAAAGAATAAAAAAAATACTAGGCTTGCCCTTTAATATTCCGCCTTATTCCCAATATCTTCCCCATATTGGAACATTTCATTCTATTTGCGTAAGAATTCTTCGCAAAGAAATCGATAAAATAGGCTATAAAAGTAATTTTGTTATTTATGACGATCAAGATCAGCTGGTGCTGATGAAAAAAGTGATGAAAAGGCTTAATATTTCAGCAGAGCAAATAAAGCCCAAGGCGATTTTAAATGCTATTTCCGGGAGCAAAAGCCAACTGATAGACTTTAATACTTTTAAAAATGAAGTGGGCAGCCAGTTTGAAGAAACGGCAGCCAAGTGCTATGAGCTTTATCAACAAGAATTAAAACGTGCCGAAGCGCTGGATTTTGACGATATAATAATGAAAACTGTGGAAATTTTTAAAAAATATCCGGAAATTTTGGGAAAATATCAGCAGCTTTTTCAGTATATTATGGTAGATGAATACCAGGATACTAATCACGCCCAATATATTTTATTGAAATTATTGGCTCAGCAACACCAAAATATTTGCGTAGTGGGCGACGACTGGCAATCCATATACGGTTGGCGTCAAGCAGATATCCGTAATATTTTAAATTTTGAAAACGATTATCCCGGAGCCAAGGTGGTCTTGTTGGAACAAAATTATCGCAGTACTCAAAATATCTTGGATGCGGCTCATTGCGTGATTTCGAAAAATGTCAATCGCAAAGATAAAAAATTATGGACTAGAAATAAAGAAGGCGATTTGATTGTTTCTATCGAAGCAGAGGATGAAGCGGCTGAAGCGATGTTCGTGGCTGAAGAAGTTAAAAAAATGAAAAAAGAATTAAATACTAAATTTGATAACTTAGCGGTTTTATACCGGACTAATGCCCAGTCCAGGGCGCTGGAAGAGGCTTTTATAAGAGAAGAAATTCCCTATAAAATTATCGGCGGAGTTAAGTTTTATCAGCGCAAAGAAATTAAAGATATTTTAGCTTTTTTGTTTTTAGTGAACAATCCTTTTGACAAGGTAAGTTTTGAAAGAATTATAAATTTACCGCGGCGGGGAATCGGAGACAAGACAATTGAAAAAATTTTTTCTTTGACAGAAGCGAAAAAAACAAGTTTACTGGAAGTTATAGGAAAAATAGAAGAGGAAGCCGGCCGCTACAATATTCAACCCGCTAAAGTACAAAGCTTGGCTGATTTCAAAAAATTTATAGAAAATTTAACTGCTTATGCAAAAGAAAATCCAGTCAGTAAAACCATCCAAAGGGCTTACCAAAAATCTGGCTATGAAGCCATGCTGTCTAAACAGGGGGAGGAAGGGCAAATAAGGCACGAGAATATCCAAGAGTTGTTAACGGTAGCCAATAAATATGATGATGAGCAGAACGGCTTGCAAGCTTTTCTGGAGGAAGTTGCTTTAGTTTCTCAGGCGGATCGCGATTTGGAAGCCCAAGATGCTGTTCCGCTTATGACTTTGCATAGTGCCAAAGGATTGGAATTTGACACCGTCTTTATTGTGGGAATGGAAGAAGGCTTGCTGCCGCACAACAGGGCAATGTTAAATGAAAAAGAAATGGAGGAAGAAAGAAGGCTTTGTTATGTGGGGATTACCCGGGCGCAGCGCCAAGCTTTTTTGCTTTTCACTAATGCCAGAAATATTTATGGTTCCACTCAAATTTCCATTAAATCCAGATTTTTGGATGAAATTGAGCCGGCCCTAATTGAGGAAAGAAGATTAGAAAATTTTTTCTTTGAATCTGAGGAATATGATGCCAAAGAGGAAGGGAGGGGAGCTAATAAAGAAAAATTTCCTGACGGCGCTAAGGTAATTCATCCGGATTTCGGCAATGGAATAGTGGTAGGGCAGGATGAAAATTTGCTGTCTATAGTTTTTGCCAAAGTGGGACTTAAAAAAATTGCTAAAAGTTCGGAGGTGTTGGAGGTTAGTAACTAGTCCCGGTAGTATAAGCTTATAGCTTAACTACGGGATAAATCAACAGAGATCAGTCATCAAAAAAATAGGTACCATCATCAATAATTGTAAAATGAAAAAATACAAGATTGTAATCTCAATAGCCATTTTTTTAGTGATAGCTTTACCATTAGCTATTAAAGCTTTTTGGTTTGATAAAAGGGAATTGCAATTGCCGGCAGCCAAGGAGATAATTTTAATTGACAACGGCCATCGTTTTATTACTCTTTCCAGAGCAAATACAGTTGAAGATTTTTTAGCGGAGCATAATATAAATTTAAAAGAAAAAGATTTGATTTTTCCCTCTAAGAATGCGGAATTATTGCCAAAAATGAATATAGAGATCAAGCGGTCGGTTAAAGCCAATATTTATGTAGATGGCCAAGAGATTGAAATAGATACTTTAAATAGGACGGTGGTGGGAGCGCTTAAGGATGCTTCCGTGGCAGTAAGCCACTTAGATATTGTAAAACCGGCCGGAGAGGCTGCTTTATACGAAGGAATAGAAATAGAAATTACCCGAATAGAAATAGAGGAAATTACCGAAGAAGAAATTATCGATTTTAAAACCGTAGAAAAAGAAGATGATGATCTAAAATGGCGTAAAGAAAAAGTTGTCCAAGAAGGGGAAAACGGGATAAAAGAAGTGGATTACCGGTTGAAATATGAAGATGGCAAATTAGTAAAAAAAACCAAGCTAGCCTCTAGAACAAAGAAAGAACCAGTTAAAGAAATAATTGCCATTGGCACCAAAATTGAAGTAGGGAAAACTAAGACTGGCGTAGCTAGCTGGTATAGTCATATGGGCGGAATGTTTTGCGCCAGCCGAATGTTTCCGCGAGGCACTTGGCTGCGGGTCACTAACAAAGAAAACGGCAAACAAATTTTCGTGCAAGTGAATGACTATGGCCCGATGCGCGGAACAGGCAAAATGATTGATTTAGACAAGGAGGCGTTTAAAAAGGTTGGTAATTTAGGGCAAGGAGTGTTGGAAGTAAAAGTGGAGGAGATACTAGATTAGCTTGTAGAAAGTAGCTGATAACTTGTAGGTTAATGTCTGATTTTCAATTCCTAATTTCTCGTATAAAATTACTAATTTAAAATATCCGATGATTCGAAGATTGTTTTATTGTTGTATTGCTGAATTGTTTAAAAAACAATACGACAATGAAGCAATCTAACAATGGAAATTGACAATTTAAAAACCACTTATAATTCTAACTGCATACCCCCTAATTCCTTTTACAAAATCAGCAGATAATTCATCTTGTTATAAGTGGCTTTTTCCACTCTATCCTTGCATTTTTTATGTCATGGGCAAGGACGAGATTTTTTTCTTCCATCTAGGCTAGCCTTTACTTATTAATAAAGAACACCTTCACTATTTACTACAAGCACAAAGAGTTTTTATTTTATCGTTAAATTTTAAATATTTTCATACTCTCATATATGCATATATGAGAGTGAAATAAAAAATGATTTATTTTGTTACTGGTAATAAAGATAAATTTAAAGAAGCCCAAAGTATTTTAGGGAAAAATATCCGGCAGCTGGATTTGGATTTGCCGGAAATCCAAGAAATTGATTCCAAGAAAATTATCAAAGCTAAGCTGGAAGAAGCTTCAAAAGCCAGAAAAGGAGAATTTATTGTAGATGACGTTTCTTTTTATTTGCATTGCCTGGGAGGCAAGTTGCCCGGCCCTTTAATAAAATGGTTTTTGAAATCTATTGGAGAATACGGCGTTTATAAAATTGCCAAGCAGGCCAATGATTTTAAATGCAAAGCAGGAGTGATTTTGGGGTATAGAAACAAGAAAGGCGCGATAAAATATTTTAGCGCCAAGGCTTATGGAAAAGCGGTTTATCCCCAAGGCACTGGAGGGTTTGCCTGGGATAAGATTTTTCAGCCTAATGGTTCTTCCAAAACTTACGCCCAAATGACACAAAAAGAAAAAGAAAAGCACAAAATTCGTTTTAAGGCAATAAAAAAATTAGC
>CAZRQA010000007.1:3545-15511 GCA_964602335.1 uncultured Bdellovibrionales bacterium | reverse complement strand
AAAAATATGAGAGATGAAAAAATAATTCCTAAAAAATCACTGGGACAGAATTTCCTTAAAGACAAAGAAGTTTTAAAAAAAATTATTGAAGCGGCAGAACTAAAGGAAACTGATAATATTTTAGAAATTGGACCGGGAAAAGGCGTGCTGACTAGTGCTTTGGCTGAGAAAGCGGGAAGAGTAATTACGGTCGAAAAAGACAAAAACCTTTCATCTCTAATGGATTCCCGCCTTCGCGGGAATGACAAGGTGGAAATTATTGAGGGGGATATATTAAAAATAAATCTAACCAAATTAATTGAAGAAAATGATTTTCAGGACTATAAAATTGTAGCCAATATTCCTTACTATATAACTGGAAAATTTCTGCGGATAATTTTAGAAGGAAAGTATTTGCCTGAAATAATGGTGTTGATGCTGCAAAAAGAGGTGGCGGAAAGAATTTGCGCTAAAAAAGGAAATATGAACAAACCAGCCTTGCTGGTAAAATATTTCGGGAAAGCGGAAATAATAAGCGAAGTGCCGAAAGAGGCCTTTGAGCCTGTGCCGAAGGTTGATTCCGCTGTTTTAAAAATAAAAATTAACAATTTTAAAGCAGATCGCGATTTTTTTAAAAAGGTATTTCAGATAATTAGAATTGGATTCTCCAGTCCTAGAAAAATGCTGATAAATAATTTAGCCAACGGCCTGAAAGTAGACAAAAAATTTTTAATTAAGATTTTCGAACAGCTTGGCATTTCATTAAACAGCAGAGCGGAAAATTTTGATTTAAAAGATTGGAAAAAATTAACGTTAGTTATTAAAAATAACTTGTAAAATTTTAATATTTTAGTTATAAATAAGAGAGCAGGCTTATAAAGAAGTAATGAAATAAAAATCAAATGTTAAAATCAACTAAAAAGAAACAAAAGAAAAATAAAGAAGATGAAGAAAATGAGGAAAAAATAGAAGAAACTTTGGATAAAAGGGAAGTTTATAAATCGCGGCAACATGACAAAGTAGCCTCTTTTATTGAAGAATCCTACAGAGAAGGAGAAGAGGAAACTATTGCCCAATATGCCAAGGATATCGGCATGCCATATTTAGACTTGCATGTTTTTCCTGTTGATCAGGAAAATTTAAGCTTAGTTGAAAAAAAAGATGCTAAAAAATATGGAGTGGTGGTTTTGAGACGATTTGGGAAGGAGGTTAAAATGGGAGTATTAGATCCAAAAAACGAAGAAACAGTTGATTTTATTAACCAGTTAGAAAAGAATGAAGATTTGAATATTACGCAATACGTGGTTTCAAAGTCTTCAATTGAGAGAGCATGGGAAAACTATAAAAGTATTAAATTGTTAGATCGTCTAGATTCAATGAAAGTGAAACTAGACAGAGAAAGCCTTGCCCAATTTGAAAAAGAAATTAAAAACTTGGTTGATTTAGAGAAAAAAATAAGAAAAATTTCCACTACAGAAATTATTAGCATAATAATAGCGGGAGCAGTAAAATTAGAAGCCTCTGATATTCATTTTGAGCCGTACAAAGAAGGAAATATTAGATTGCGTTATCGGGTAGATGGTGTTTTGCAAGATGTGGCCGAGTTTGAAGGAAGTTTTTATCCCTCTGTCTTATCCAGGGTTAAAATGTTAAGTGACATGATGATAAATGTTCGTGATGTAGCCCAAGACGGGAGATTTTCCATTGCCTCAAAAGGCGAGGGGGAAATAGATGTGCGTGTTTCTATATTGCCAGGCAATCATGGAGAATCTATAGTAATGCGACTGTTGAATCAGGATATTAGCGAATTGCAGATCGATAAGCTTGGCTTGGAAGGGGCAGCCTATAAGCGTTTAGTAAATGAATCAGAAAAAAAACAGGGAATGATTATTAATTCCGGACCTACCGGCAGCGGTAAAACGACTACGCTATATGCCATTATAAATATGATAAATACCCCGGATAAAAAAATAATCACCATTGAAGATCCAGTAGAATATAAAATAAAAAATATAGTACAGACCCAGGTAGAAGAGGAAAGGGGATTTAGCTTTGCTAACGGATTACGCGCTATTGTGCGCCAAGATCCTGACATAATCTTGGTAGGAGAGATCCGAGATGAAGAGACTGCTAATATTGCTATCCAATCTGCGTTGACCGGGCATTTGGTTTTATCCACTATTCATGCCAACACCTCTGCCGGAGTCATTCCTCGCTTAATAGATCTTGGTATTAAACCCACTTTAATAAATTCTTCCTTAAATATTTGCGTAGCCCAAAGGTTGGTGAGGAAATTATGTGAGCACTGCAAGGAGAAATATAAACCGGCGCCAGAAACCGTAGATATTCTTAAAAAAATGGTCTCGCTTATTTCTCCTAAAGCAAAGGTTAAGATTCCTAAAAAAGTAGATTATTTATGGCGGTCCAAGGGATGTCCCAAGTGCCGAGGAATAGGTTACAAGAGCCGAGTGGGTATTTTTGAAATTCTTAAATTAACAGGGCGAGTAAAGGAAAAGATAGAGCGAATGGAGTCTGCCGAGTCAATTACTAGCAGCGCATTAGAAGATGGCATGATTACTATGGAACAAGATGGAATAATAAAAACCTTGAAAGGCTATACTTCAATGGAAGAGCTTACTCGTGTTGTAGGGAAAGGAGATTATTTATTAGAAATGTATGAAAAGATTGTTATTCAGGCTTTATCTAGAAGTGTACAAATTGAGGGGGAAATTTATGAAAAGGTCAAAAATATAAAAGAAGATTATAATGCCTTGAGGGTTATCATTCAAAATGCCGAGCCGGCAGATGTTGTTAAATATGTTTTATTGATTGGTTTATTAATGGATGCTGGAGATGTCCATATAGAGCCCGGCAAAGAGAATTTTAAAATAAGATATCGCATAGATGGGGTCTTGCAGGATATTGTAGAGTTGCCAATGAATGAGTTTTTGCCTCTTTTAAATGAGATAAAAACATTTTTAAACATAAACATTGAAGAAAGAGAAGGCTCTGTTGATGGACGATTTGGAATTGTATTAGATCAATCCATAAAAGAAGTGCCAAAAAACAATGTGGACGTGAGAGTTTCTATCATTTTAGGCGGTTATGGCGATATTGTGGTGATGCGGTTATTAAGCCAAGATTTTGAATCAATTAATTTTGAAAAACTTGGTTTCAGAGAGTTAAACTATAGCAAAATTGAACAGGAAATGAAAAAGCCTAACGGCATGATAATTAACACTGGACCTACTGGCAGCGGTAAAACGACTACGCTTTACAGCATCTTGAAAGTTCTTAACAAGCCGGAGATAAAAATAATAACAGTGGAAGATCCAATTGAATACCAGATGAAAGGGGTGCTTCAGACACAAGTCAATAAGAAAGAGGAGTATACCTTTTCCAATGCTTTGCGTTCTATTTTAAGGCAGAACCCCGATATTATTATGATCGGCGAGGTGAGGGATAAAGAAACAGCTAAAATAGCTTATCAGTCAGCTTTAGCCGGCCATTTAGTGCTCACTACTTTACACACCAATGATGCGCCTTCGTCTGTGCAGAGATTATTAAATATGGGGGTTAATATTTCAGATGTTATTAGTGGCACCAATTGTTTTATTGCTCAGCGCTTAACCAGAAAATTATGTGAGAAATGCAAGAAGAAAGTAAAAATGACCAGTGAGGAGAAAAAACATATAAAAGAGGTTTTCCAAGAGGCTCCTGATTCTATTGACTTAAGCAAGTATAAAATGGATTATAAATATGAAGCAGTTGGCTGCAAGCATTGCCATGGTTTTGGCTACGAAGGTCGGCTGCCTGTTGCTGAAGTTTTACAGATAGACAAAAATATGGAAAAATTTTTAAAAGAAAAACCCACTACCAGCGAGATTCGTTCTGAAGCAATTAAAAACGGAATGCTGACTTTGCGCCAAGACGGCTATTTAAGGGTATTGAGCGGAGAGACCACCATAGAGGAAGTAGGCAGAGTAGCCGGCTATTAAAGCCAGATTAGACAGGCTATTATGATTTTTTTTAAGGAAAATAAAAAAGGCTTTTTGCTTTTAATCTGTAGACAATTCTTGCAATTAGGGAATTGCAAGATTGGAATAATTCCGAGGAGAAATAAAGCCGAAACCTTATTTTCCTATAGCTGGGAAAAATCCCCTTAGGAGCAAATTAGAAGTCAAATACCCCTTTTGTCTACAGGTCAAAAATAAAAAGCCTGAAATTCTTTAATTAAATATTTTTAACAACTGAAAATAAATTCTATACTATATTTAAAATTTTGTCAAGTAAGTTTTAAATTAAATTATAGTATGTTAATGTATAGTATCTATTAATACAAAATAACCTGAAAAATATTTTATGATTACTTCTAACAAAAAGAACCAGCAGGAAGATAAATTTGAGACAACTTTGCGCCCTAGGACATTTAAGGAGTATGTCGGACAACCCAAAATTAAAGATAATTTAAGGGTATTGATTGATGCTGCGAAAGGCCGGAAAGAGGTGGTAGAACATGTTTTGCTAGCCGGCCCTTCCGGTTTGGGAAAAACCACCTTAGCCCACATAATTGCTAATGAAATGGGGAGTGGTATAAAAGTCACCTCAGGTCCGGCTATTGAAAGGATAGGGGATTTGGGCTCCATTATAACTAATTTAAATGATGGGGATATTTTATTTATTGATGAAATTCATCGCTTAAATAAAACAGTGGAAGAAATTTTATACCCGGCGATGGAAGACGGGAAAATAGACATTATTTTAGGCAAGGGCCCTTCTGCAAAAACAATTCAATTAGAATTGCCCAAGTTTACCTTAATTGGAGCCACTACCAGATTGGGAATGATTTCCTCTCCCTTAAGAAACCGTTTTGGAGCTATTTTTCGATTAAATTTTTATGATAATTCAGAAATCGGGGAAATAGTAAAAAGATCCGCTCAAATACTGGATGTTGATATTAACGAGTCGGGCTGTCTAAGCATTTCTTCTTCCAGCCGAAAAACTCCCCGGGTAGCTAATCGGATTTTGAAAAGAGTGCGGGATTTTGCCCAAATTGAGAATAAAAAAACAGTGGATGAAGGAGTGGTGAAAAAATCATTGAAAATGCTGGAAATTGATCCAAAGGGATTAGAACCGGTAGACAGAGATATTTTACGGATTTTAGTGGAAAAATTTCAGGGAGGGCCGGTAGGCGTTCAGACTTTAGCAGCCGCTATTTCTGAAGAAGTCCAAACCATTGAAGACGTTTACGAGCCTTTCTTGCTCCAATTGGGCTTCTTGGAAAGGACTCCCCGAGGAAGAAAAATTACTAAAAATGCTTGCGAGCATTTAGGCTTGGATTATCCTTTTGAAAATAACCAGGAAAATTTATTTGGATAATGAAAATTAAACATTTAAAAATTTTGGAGCACTTTTAGGATTGCCTTGTGAAATTATAATTAATTTTATGTTTAAAATGGAGACTCAAGAAAATTATCGAACCGCCTTCTGTTATGATGGTGTCCATAAATGCGAAGCCGTAGTTCTCTGTTGCATTGATTTTCGTTTCTGGAGGGAGACAATGCAATTCGCGGATGAAAAATTAAAAATAAAATCTTATGATTTTCCCAAGCTGCCTGGCGCAGCCAAGGCTATCAATGAATCAAATGAAGAGGACGTGAGCCAGAATTGCATATGCGTGCCGTGTGATTTGCATAAAGTTAAAAAAATTATAATTGTCAACCACGAGGATTGCGGAGCTTATGGCGGCAGCGGAAAATTTGAGGGCGACAAAGATGCGGAGCAAGAATTCCATAGCCAAGAGTTGAGAAAAGCCCGGGAAATCATCAAGCAAAAACATCCGGATAAAGAAATTATGCTTTATTATGCGCGGCTCAGTGAAAATAATCAGCAGGTTCAATTTATTGAAATAAGCTAGAGCTTAATTTTTCAATAAAAATAGAGGCCTCTATAGAGGCCTCTAAAATAAAAATTAAATTTCCCAGTTAAATACCCAAGCTATTTAGCCAGCCTTGACCAGAAGTCAATTTCTGGCAAGCGGGATAAATAAAAAATGGAACAATCAATCCACAAATTGAAGAAAAAAAGCAAATATAGTTATGGCCTAACCATTCCTAAGGAATTCATAGACAAATATGGCTGGAGAGAGAAGCAGAAGCTGGTGATTAAAGACAAGGGCCGGGGAGTTTTGGAAATCAGGGATTGGAGAAGAAGATAATCAACTTATAAAATCTTTCAATACTGAATAGATCCGGGCCAATTCAGATTTCACTTCCTGGCTGTCATAGTCTGCATTATGGGCCTTTTGGTTTTCGTAAACAGCAGCTGCCTGGTCCAGGTGAAGATCAAAAATAATTTCGTCTCCTGTTTCCTTTAAATAAAGATGAAAACGGGGATAGCGATAAGAAGTTATTTTTCGGATATAGCTGTTTTTTTGAGTTTGCCTGTCATGGATCGGCATATAGCCGCATCTTCTTAAAATAGAATTAAAATTTTCAGAAAAATTGTTTTTTAATTTGAATTTCATTTTTATTAAATAGATTTAAGAATTAAGATTTAGGATTTAAGAATAATTTAATTATTTTATAAATTTTTTATATGTGCTTCTTCTAATGAATGAATTAAGGCTCCTTCTATTGCTTTAGGATGGAAATGTTGTAATGCTTTTTATTTTTTTTAAAATATGATATAAATAAATATAGCATAAATAAAAAAAAATGGTATCCAAAAAGAAAAAAATAGTTATTGCTTCTGCCATAGCGCTGATTTTAATGATAGGCTTAGTTTTTTATTTTAGCAGAAAAAAATCCCAAACAGAATATATCACCGAAAAAGCTAGTTATCAGGATATTATCAAAACTGTTTCTGCCACTGGAGAACTGAAGGCAGATAGTGAGTTAAACTTGAATTTTGAAATTACCGGACGGCTGAAAAGCGTAGCTAAAGTCGGAGAGGAAGCAGCCCAGGGCGAGGCAATAGGCGCTTTAGAAGATTATGATTTAAATCAGGAAGTTAAAAAAGCTAAATTAGCTCTCGATAAAGCGATGGCTGAGGCAGGAATAACTGATGATAAGATTGAAGAAGCTGGCCAGTCAGTAAGCAATGCCAAGAAATACTTGGAGGGCGTGGAAGACTTGGAAGACCAAAAAGTGGAAGCAGCTCAGCAGGCCTATGATGACGCTTGCGATTATTATGATGATACTGAGGCCTATTACAATAAAATAGTTGAGGAAGAGGGAGAAGAGAGCAGCACTGCCAAGTATGCCAAGCTTACCCTGACCAGTGCTTTAAAAAGCAAAAATAGCGCTCAAGAAGCCTTGGAAACAGCGGAAGAAACCAAGGACCTTAATATACTTTCTGCTGAAAACAGCCTGAAATTAGCCAAAGACCAAAGAAGGACGGTGGAATCGGATTTTGCCCAAAAAAGCACTGATTCTGTAATAGAAACTGCCCGCGTAAATTATAATTTAGCCCTGACTAATTTAGAAAAAGCCCAGCTGAAATCGCCGGTGAACGGCATAATTACCAAAATGAATTACGAAGCGGGGGAAGTGATTGGCAGCGCGGCGGCCAGTACTCCTTTTGGCCGGTTAATTTCTTATGATTTATTATTGGAAGCGAATGTTCCAGAGTCTGATATTGTTTTATTAAAAAAAGAGCAGACGGCGGAAATAACTTTTGATTCCTTAAGCGAAGAAGAGAGATTTGAGGCAGAAATTGTTGGGATTGAACCAAGCTCTACTGTTATTCAGGATGTGGTTTATTATAAAGTTAAATTAAAAATTGAGGACTTGGATAGCCGGTTGAAACCTGGCATGAGCGCTGACATAGACGTAAAAATTGATGAAAGAAAAAATGTATTAGCAGTGCCGCAAAGAGCGGTGGAGAATAAAAAAGTGAAAATATTAACCAAGGAAGGCGAAGTGGTTGAGAAACAGGTAAAAACCGGATTAAAAGGAGACAGCAGCATGCTGGAAATAAAGTCAGGAATTTCTCGAGGCGACAAGGTTATTTTAGCAGAAAAAACTGATTAAAATTAACAATTTTAATATGTTAAAAAAAACAAGAAAAAGGATAAAAATAGTTTGGATCATTATTTCAATTTTGGGAGTTTTGGGGATGCTGGCCTTTACATTGGTGCCGTTGATGCAGTCATATTAATTTTATGAAGAAGAAAAAAAACAGATCTGCGAAGGGAAAACAGAATAATAGTTTTTTCTCCAATTTTATGTTTAAGGCCATGGTGTTGCTTGGTTTATTGGCACTTTTTTTCATATTTTACAAGTTATCCCGGCAAATTTATCGCCAAAAAGAGATAAGCGGAGAAATTGCGGCGCTTCAAGAGGAGATAGACCGGCTTAATCAAGATAATAGCAAATTGGAACAATTAAGCGATTATTTTCAAACGGATCATTACAAGGAAAAGGAGGCGCGGGAAAAACTAGGGCTGATTAAGGAAGGGGAGCGCATAGTTGAAATTAAGGAAAAAGAAATTCCCGCAAAAGAAAGAACACAAGAACAAAAACCTGAAATAAAAATTAACAAGCCCAATTATTACTATTGGTGGCATTATTTTTTTAATATAGAATAAAGCTTAATAATCATTAAATAAAAAAATGGTAAAAAATAAAAAAACGGTTTATCAGAAAAATTTTAATAAAAAATCCGGTTTGCTTATGATTTGCACAGGCGTGCTGGGAGCGTTAACCGTTTTTATGTCGAATGGAGGCAATTATGCTTATTTAAGCACCCAAATTCAAACTGAAGGAATCAAGGCAGCGGGAAAAGGTTCAGTGCTTTTTAAAAATGAGTTAAGCTGGGAGGCGATAATGGCGATAACCCTGTCTGTCGCCTTAATAATTGGAGGAATTATAGTATTTTTTGCATCTAAAAATTTAGCAAAAAAATAATTTTTTGCCGGATTATAAAATCCCGCAAAAATAATATTCTGAAGGAACTTAATTAACTTTTTTAATAATTTATTTTTTCAAATTATGCCAAGTTATAAAAATCTTGAAAAGCAAGACAGGAGGGTAAAAAAAATTATTGATGCAGAAGCCCGCAGGCAAAAAGAGGAGTTGGAATTAATTGCCAGCGAAAATTATGTTTCCAAGGCAGTAATGGAAGCCATGGGCAGCGTGCTCACTAATAAATATTCAGAGGGATATCCCGGGCATCGCTATTATGGAGGCAATCAGATAATAGATAACATTGAAAATCTGGCGATCGAAAGAGCGAAAAAATTATTTAAAGCCCAACATGTAAATGTGCAACCCTTAAGCGGTTCGCCGGCTAATGCAGCAGTTTATTTTGCTTTCTTGGAGCCCGGGGACAAAGTAATGGGGTTAAAATTAGACCATGGAGGCCACTTGTCCCACGGCCATCCGGTGAATTTTTCCGGTATGCTATATAATTTTGTTCAATATGGGATAGACAAAAAAACAGGGAAAATTGATATGGAAAAAGTTCGGAAAATAGCTTTAAAAGAAAAACCAAAAATGATTGTAGCCGGATACAGTGCCTATTCCAGGGAAATTGATTGGCGAGGATTCAAAAAAATTGCTGACGAAGCAGGCGCTTTCACTTTCGCTGATATTGCTCATACCGCCGGCTTGATAGCGGCCGGGGCGATGAAAAATCCGGTGCCAATTTTTGATGTGGTGACTACTACCACCCATAAAACTCTCCGCGGTCCGCGGGGCGCGATGATTATGTGCAAAAAGAAATATGCAAAAGAAATAGACCGGGCGGTATTTCCGGGCATGCAGGGAGGGCCGCATGACCATATTACCGCTGCTAAAGCAGTAGCTTTTGGCGAAGCTTTGAAGCCTAATTTTAAAAATTATGCCAAACAGGTTATCAAAAATGCCAAGGAGATGGCCGAAGCTTTTATGGAGAAAGGCTATAAAGTAATTTCAGATGGCACTGACAATCACCTTTTAGTAGCAGATATGACAAGTAAAAATTTAAGCGGCAAAGAGGCAGAACAGATACTAGACAAGGTTGGAATCTCTGTTAGCCGCAGCACAATACCTAACGATCCTAATCCTCCCATGAATCCTTCTGGCGTAAGGTTTGGAACTGCGGCAGCTACTACCCGAGGCATGAAGGAGAAAGAAATGATTTTAATAGTTGATTTAATTGACGAAGTTATTATAAATAAAAATAACTCTAAAATTGTAAAAGACGTTAAAAGCCAAATAAAGAAATTATGCCGAAATTTTCCCTTAAATTATTAGGAAAGGAGGTGAAAAATGGAGTCAGACAATTTAGTTAATGGCAAAAAGATGGAACGCATAGAGTTGGAAATTCAAAATTTAATAGAAGAAACAGAAGATTGGGACGAACAGTTGAGAATTAAATCCGGTTGGGCGCATATGAACATAGAGGAAATTATTTTTTTGGTAGAAAACCATCTAAGGAAAATTTCTAGGTTATTATCAGGATTAGCAAAACATGGAGCGTCTTGGAAAGTGAGGAAAGATTATGAAAATTGGCTGGAAGAAAAAAATAAGCTTATTGAGGGAACAAAAAGTTGAAGGCATAATCTGTTTGGTATAATGGCATCAATAAAAAAATTTGATGCCATTAAGATTTATTTTAAATAACATTCTAAAAATGGGAAAAATTATCGATGGCAAAGAAATTGCCCAAATTATATACGGTAAAATCAGAAAAGAAATGGAAGCTAGGCCGAATTTAAAGCCCGGCTTAGCCGTTATTCAGATTGGGGAAAGAGAAGATTCAACGCTCTACATTAAACTTAAAGAAAAGCAGGCAAGAAGATTAGGCATAGAAACTCACTTGTATAAATTTTCTGAGCAACAAAATGAAAGAGAGATCCTAGAAACAATTGA
This sequence comes from uncultured Bdellovibrionales bacterium, assembly GCA_964602335.1. GTDB lineage: Bacteria > Patescibacteriota > Minisyncoccia > Moranbacterales > DUUL01 > CAYMRZ01. Next base: position 4,676 of record CAZRQA010000007.1, on the reverse strand, counting down.
TTTTTTAAATAAGGATAAAAACATTGACGCCATTTTGGTTCAATTGCCGTTGCCAAAAAATTTTGACACTGAAAAGATAATAAAAAGCATTGCGCCTGAAAAAGACGTGGATCGTTTTCACCCAAAAAATATTGAAAAATTTTTTAGCACTTGCAATCATAGTGATGTAATGCCTCCGGTAGTCGGAGCGGTTTTAGAAATTTTTTCTCATATAGATTATGAAATTAAAGATAAAAAGGCAATAATTATCTCTAATTCTAAAATTTTTGGAGAAAGTTTAGCTAAAGCGCTAGAATGCAAAAAAGCCAAAGTTGATAATTTTATTTTTCCGGCGAAGGATTTGAAAAAATTTTTGCAAGCCGACATATTTATCAGCGCAGTAGGGGAAAAGGAATTTATCAAAGAAAACATGGTTAAAGAGGGCGCAGTAGTCATTGATATTGGGATTGTTAAGCAAGGGAAAAAGGTACGAGGGGACATAGATTTTGAAAAAGTAAAAAAGAAAGCGGGATATATCACGCCGGTTCCCGGAGGAATAGGGCCGATAACTATTGCTATGCTTTTAAAAAATACAGTAGCCTTAGCTGAAATAAATAATAATTAATTCTTAAAAGCTATAACCGTTTTTTAAAATGAAAAAATTTTACACAAAAACATGAATAAAAAAATAATCTTTTTAACGTTATTAGGATTAGGATTTTTTCTGGCTATTTTCTGGCTTTGGCCTAAAAATTCATCAAGTTTAGATGATGATTTTACAGCAGATTTTAGTAAAAAAACTTTTTATGAAAACAGAATATGTAAATGTCTTGGCTTTGAAAATGTTAAAAGTGATGTCTGTGATAACTGCAGGGCTGATTACATTTGTTGGGGCATTCCACTTTTTTGTAAAAATGAATGCAGAAGCAAGATCGATAATGTTTGGCAGGACGTCTCTTGTCAGTAGTATTTCAGGATATCTTTTTCTTATGCCTAATCTCTTCCTGAAATTCATCAAGCTATGGTGTGATAAATCCACTAATTTAATAAAAAAACACAAAATGAAAATACTAAAATTTATAGCATCAATTATAATATGCCAGGCAGCCGGAGCGATTGGTTCTTTTTTTACTGTTAATTCAATTGCTGCCT
>CAZRQA010000007.1:0-3445 GCA_964602335.1 uncultured Bdellovibrionales bacterium | reverse complement strand
TGCCAGGCAGCCGGAGCGATTGGTTCTTTTTTTACTGTTAATTCAATTGCTGCCTGGTATACAACCTTAGAAAAGCCGGCTTTTAATCCGCCTAATTGGATTTTCGGACCAGTTTGGATTTTTTTATATTTCCTTATGGGCATAGCTTTATTTTTGATTTGGCAGCAGGATTTAATGCCAAAAAGAAAAGCGGTGATTTTCTTTTTTATCCAATTGGCCCTAAATGCTTTATGGTCGGTTTTATTTTTTGGCTTAAAGTCTCCGGGCTTAGCTTTTTTGGAAATAATTATCTTGTGGATAGCCATTTTATTTAATATTTTTCAATTTAGCCGCATATCCAAGATGGCAGCCTATCTTTTAATCCCTTATATTTTCTGGGTAAGCTTCGCTGCTGTCTTGAATTTCAGCATTTGGAGATTAAACTAAATTTATTTGATTTAAATTTTTAGATTATTTAAAATAATTTTGAGTTTTAATGGTTTATTGGAAATAAATATCAAGGTTTTTTGTAAGAATATATAGCGTATTAACAAGATAGGCGTGTCAGATGTTACCGAACAAATAAAAGAAAGGATAAACGTAGCTGACTTAATTGGAGAATATTTGAAGTTAGAGCGAGCAGGTTCGAATTTCAAAGCGCTTTGTCCTTTTCATAATGAAAAAACTCCCTCTTTTATGGTTAATCCTGAGAGGAATTTTTGGTACTGTTTCGGTTGCCAAAAAGGCGGAGACATTTTTTCTTTTGTCCAGGAAATGGAGGGACTGGAATTTCGGGAAGCCCTGGAAAGGCTGGCAGAGCGGGCGGGAGTGGAGATTCCTCGCTTTCAAAGAATTAACAAGCAAGAGAAAAACCAAAAGAAAACAGTTTATGAAATATTAGAAATTGCTACCCGTTATTACCAGTCAGAGTTAACAAAAAATAATGCCGGCAAAGAAGTTATCAAATATTTAAAAGAAAGGAAAATAGGCGGCGAGGAGGCGCGTGATTTCAGGATCGGATACAGTCCGGACGGGTGGGAAAATATTTTGAATTTATTATTAAAAAAAGGCTATCAACTGGAAGATATAAATGCCAGCGGATTATTGGTAGCTAAAGATAAAATTAATCAGCAGGATAAATCTGGTTACTATGACCGTTTTCGAGACAGAATAATGTTTCCTATTTTTGATATTTCTGGAAAAGTAGTGGGTTTTTCTGCCCGGGCGATGCCGGGGAAAGACGGCGAAGGAGCTAAGTACATCAATACTCCCCAGACGATAGTGTACGATAAAAGCCAGGCGTTGTATGGAATTTATCAAGCTCGTTCTGAAATAAGAAAAAATAACAGCGTTATTTTAGTGGAAGGCAATATGGATGTAGTAGCTTCTTTTTCTGCAGGAATTAAAAATATTATAGCTATCTCCGGGACGGCGCTTACCCAGCAGCAGGTGGATATTCTAAAGCGCTATGCAGAAAATTTTAAGTTTTGCTTTGACGCAGATGAAGCTGGAAGGCGGGCTACTGAAAAAAGCATAAAAATGGCGTTAAAATCAGATGTGGATGCGGAAGCAGTTGTTTTGCCAAAAGGATGCAAGGATGTGAATGACTTGGTTATTAAAAATGAAAAAGAATGGGCAAAGGCAGTTTCAGCGTCTCAGCCGGTAATGGAATATTTTTTCACCATTGCCTTCGAAAAAAATTCTCCGGAGAATCCTCAGGGAAAAAAAATTATTGCCCGAGATTTGCTTAACATCATAAAAGATATTGCTGATCCAATTGAAAGAAATTTTTGGTTAAAAAAATTATCTGAGAAACTGGACACAGAAGAAGAAATTTTGACACAAGTGCTGGAGAAAGTTAAAATAAAAGAAAGTTCAAGGCCTTTGCGTAATCAGGCTGAAGAAGCAGAAAATGAAAAAAATAAAATTAATAAAAAAACAAGAGCAGCCGCCCTTCAAGAACGGCTGTTAGGCATTTTAAGTTTATATGCAGATGAATTGCCGGACTACATTAAAAATTTTAACCCGGAGCTTATTAGCCCGGAATATCAGCAGTACTGGGAGAAAATAATCAAAAAAGAAATTAATGAAATCAAGGATGATTTAAATCGTTTTGAATTATCGGTAAAATACGCTTACGACCCGAACGAGGGTTTTTATGAAAACGAAATAGATCCGCACAAAGAGTGGGAGTTAGTTTTAGAGGAATTAAAAAAAGAACAAAGAAAAATTTTATTGAGTAACTTGGCGCAAGACTTGAAAAAAGCGGAGAGAGAAGGAGACAGGGAAGCCGTTAATATTTTAGCCAAAGAATTTTCTAATTTATGCAGGGGAGAAGAGGAATAAAAATAATCAATATTTGATAGGCAACAATCGTTCATTAATTAATAAATTTAAATCGGATATTAAATTATTAAAAAATTATGTGAATGTTGAACGCTAGACATTACTAACATTAATAATAAAATATGGCTCGAAAAAAAAATAATTCTGCCAAGGAGCGCTCCTCTCAAAGGAGGACTGCTAAGCGGAATGTTAAAAAAAGGAAAAGGCAAAATTCTCGGACAACCAAAAAAACAGCAAGAAAAAATACAGCCGCAAAGAAAAGGAATAATAAAAAAAAGGCTGTTAGCCAAAAGATTTATGCCAAGAAGCGGACTCCTAAAAAAAGGATTAAGGCTAGCCAAAAAAGAAAAAAGCCAGGAGCAAAAAGAGGCCGGCCGAGAAAAAATTCTTCTAAAAGAAGAGGAAGGCCGAGAAAGTATCCCAAAAAGCGAGGGAGGCCGAGAAAAAAAAGAATTTACAGAAAACGGGGAACTTCTAATAATAAGCCGACTAAGGGAAAGCCGTCGATGGTAAAAAAAGAGAAAAAGCAGGACGGCGCGGAGATTTTAATAAAACGGGGACAAGCTCGGGGTTTTTTAACGGAAGATGAAATTCTGCATACCTTGGGGGATATTGAAAAAGATATTGAAAAATTGGAAGAATTTTATGATAAATTGAATTCTTACGGAATCAAGGTTATTTCTTCGGAAGAAATTCTTAAGGATGAGATAGAAAAAGAAGCGGAAGAAATTGATGAAAGCAAATCAAAAAAAGGCAAGAAAAAAAGCGCTAAAAAAGCAAATAATTTGCCGGAAGAGACTACCGCCTCCGATTCGGTGCAGATGTATTTGCGGGAAATCGGCAAAGTTCCTTTGTTAACCACGGAAGAAGAAGTTGCCTTAGCAAAAGGCATAGAAAAAGGGGACCAAGCTTCTAAACAAAACCTAACTGAAGCCAATTTAAGATTGGTAGTTTCAATTGCTAAAAAATATGTCGGTCGAAGCCGCAATCTTTCCTTTTTAGATTTAATTCAAGAAGGCAACATCGGCCTATTTCGAGCAGTAGAAAAATTTGATTACCACAAAGGCTATAAATTTTCTACTTATGCCACTTGGTGGATTCGCCAAGCTATTACCCGGGC
>CAZRQA010000006.1:10472-22956 GCA_964602335.1 uncultured Bdellovibrionales bacterium | reverse complement strand
GGCAAAAAACTTGCCAGATTTTTGTTTTTATGCTATAGTAGGCTATTAAAAATTATTAATATTTTTTTTAATGTTTAGGCTTATTTTAGGCTATTTAAAGTCACAATTTAATAAAATAATCCAAAATAAGGAAACTGTTTCCATCCTTATTTTAGGTTTTATTGCCGGAATAATTTGTTTGGCGTTAACTTTTTCGATGATTTTGTCGATAGTAGTTTTTATTTTTTTCATCGCCAGCGCTATTTTCAAAGAAAGTTTTTCCAAAGGCTGGCTTTTCTTGCTTAGTATTGCCCTTATTTTTCCTTTTATAAAGATTTTCCCTGATATTTATCTTTTCCAGTTAATATTATTTGTTATTATCCTCTTGAGTATTCTTCAGTTAATTTACGAAAACGGAAAATTTGAAATCGGAAAAGCTTCTTTTTGTTTTTTGTTGTTAGCTCTCATAGGATTATCTTTGCAATTCATTAGTCCGTTGTTTAATATTTTAGCTCAAAAACAAGTTCAGGAAATCCTCATAAACTTTACTCTTATTTGGTTTTTATTGGCCAGCTTTCAATATTTTTTCCATACCAAAAAAAGGATCAATCGCTTTATTTTTTTATTGATTTTAATAGGCCTTCTTCATTCAATAGTGGGCCTTTTGGCGGTTTTTGGCGGCTGGTATAATTCATTGGGAATCGGCGTATCAAGTGGAATAGGCAAGCAAATTTTTCTAGAAAAGTTTGGCCAATTAAATGGGATCTGGGGAAATAGCGTAAATTACAGAGTAGGCGCAAATTCTGTCGCTTCTTTTCTGGCTATTACTATCCTTTTAACTTTAGGAAAACTAATTATTTTCAACAGGGAAAAGCAAAATCTTAAACAACAAGGAAAATACTTTTTAGTTTATTTATTTTGGGCAGTTCTTTTTATCCAAGTGGCAGCCTTAATAATGACCCACTCATATTTTACCTTTATAATCCTGGGGGTTAGCGCTATTGTTATGGGCATTTTATTAAAAAATAAAAAAATTATCTTAGGAGCTACCATTTGGAGTGTTTTATTTTCTTCCCTGGTAACAAGATTTCAAATCCAGTATAAACTGGCCGTACCGGACTGGATGGAAAATTTTAGAAATTTAAATAACTGGATTCTTGGAAATGGAATTTTTTTTCAAGATAAGCATGCTTTAATTAATGGGAATATCCAGAATTCTTATTTATTTTTATGGAATTATTACGGTATTTTTTCTATTTTGATAATCTTAACGCTTTTTTACTATTTTTTTATGGCGCTTTATAATAATTATCGCCTAGTTTCCGGAGAAAATAAAATTACCCTTATAACGATAACTGCCATATTTATTTGTATTATTATTGAGGCTCTCGGAGCAAATATTCTTTTTTTCGGGCCAACGGCTATCGCTTTCTGGCTTTTTTACGGGATTGTTATAAATTTCCGCAGGGATGCCCTAGAGAAAAAGCTTTTAAATAATAAAATTTTTTACCGAATTCTTAACCGGCCCAAGAAGAGTGAAAGTATTGACAGCATAAAAAAACGTGTGCTTTAATAGTTAGATTAACTTTTAATTTTTTTGAAGATTATGGACAATTTAAATGGAATCAATAAGAGGGATAAAAAAAGAGGATGGAAGTTTTGGCTTATTTTCTGGTTTTGCGCTCTTATATTGCTTATCGCCTGGACTATTTTTTTGCAATATAAAAATAAGGGCTGGAGCGGACTTATGAGCTTAAGCGCCCCTGTTGTAAAAATAGCTCCGATTAGCTCGGAAAATAAAGAAGAAATCCTTACCATATTTGATATTTTTTCTGAAATTACTAAAAATGGCCAAGAAAAAACTTTTTTGCTTTTATTCCAAAATAATATGGAAATTCGGCCGGGAGGCGGCTTTATCGGCAGTTTTGGAATTTTAAAAACCAAAGGAGAAAAAATAACCGAGATTGGGGTTCATGACACCGCTGTTTTTGATAGTGGAATTGATAGCGGAGTTAAACCTCCTTATCCTCTGGAAAAAATTATAAATGTGGAAAACTGGGAATTAAGAGACAGCAACTGGTCTCCAAATTTTCCCACTAATGCCAAAAAAGCAGAATCCCTTTACCATTTAGAGGGCGGAAAAGAAAAAATTGACGGCACAATTGCTATTTCCACTGATCTTTTGCCCAGTTTTTTAAAAATTACCGGGCCAATTACTATTGAAGGCTATCCGGGCGAATATAACAGTGAAAATGCCATTACCAAACTTGAATATCAAGTAGAGAAAGGCTACAAAGAACAGGGCATAGAGAAAGGCAAAAGAAAATATGTAATGAAAGATCTATCAAAGAAAATTCTGGAAAAAATTTCCAATTCCAGCTGGACGGTGAAAAGAGCTCTTTTGCGGAGAATTGAAGATCATTTGAATCGAAAAGACGTAATGATATATTTTAAAAACGACGCGCTTCAAGACAAGGTTCGCCTTTTGGGATGGAGCGGGGAAATCAAGGATTTTGATAAAGATTATTTAATGATGGTGGATGCTAATTTGGGAGCATTAAAAACTGATTTGCATATGAAAAGGTCCTTTGTTTATGAAATTGACTTGACCAAAGAAAAGCCCCTGGCTAACCTGAAAATAACTTATAAAAATACCGCCCGGGCCAGAGATTGGATGACTAGCGATTATTTAACTTATTTAAGAGTTTATGTTCCAGAAGAAGCTTGGTTTTTAACTGAAGACAAAAACGTGGTCTTTGGCAAAGAAAAAGGGAAAAAATATATCGGAAAAATTGTTGAAGTGCCTATCAATACTGAAAAGACTTTAGAATTTCAATATGAACTGCCAAAAGAAATTAAAGAAAATTATGATTTGCTTATTCAAAAACAGTCCGGCATTGAAGAAGTCCCGGTAGATATAACCATTACTGATCTGGAAGGCGATAAACAGGAAATCAATTTTGACTTGCAAGTCGATTGGCAGATGACTGAGTAGTATTGACCTGCCCCGCCTTTTCAAAGGAGCCGGGGCGGTTTTTTTATTTGAAAAATATGCTAATATAGAAATATAACTAAAAAATTCAATAAAATGGAATTTCAAAAAACCAATCTCAAAGATGTTTTTTTAATTAAACCTCAAGTTTTTCAGGACGAGAGAGGTTTTTTTACGGAGTCCTATAATCAAAAAAAATTCCAAGAAGCAGGGATTGATGTAAAATTTGTCCAAGATAATCACTCTTTGTCAAAACAAAAGGGAGTGTTGCGGGGGCTTCATTTCCAGCTGCCGCCTCATAGCCAGGCAAAATTGGTGCGAGTTACCAGCGGGACAGTGTATGACGCCGTGGCAGACTTAAGAAAAGACTCTGAAACCTTTGGAAAATGGCAGGGGTTTGAATTGACAGCGAAAAATTTTCAAATGCTTTTCGTGCCGCGCGGTTTTGCCCATGGATTTTGCACGCTGGAAGAAAATACTGAATTTTTATATAAGTGCGACAACTTCTATGCACCAGAGCATGACAGCGGAATAATTTGGAACGACTTGGATTTAAAAATCGACTGGCCATTAGAAGGCGATCCAATTGTTTCTGAAAAAGATAGCCGGCACCAAACCTTCAAAGAATTTATAAAAAATAATCCTTTTTTTAAATGAAAATATTAGTAACGGGAGGAGCTGGTTTCATAGGGTCTAATTTTATCCACTATTGGCTTAAAAATAACCCGGAAGATGAAATTATCAACCTGGATGCTTTGACTTATGCCGGGAATTTGGAGAACCTAAAAACAATTGAAAATAACCTTAACTATAAATTTGTTAAGGGCGATATTTGCGATGTTGAATTGGTGAATGATTTAGTGAAAAAGATTGATTTAATTATGCATTTTGCTGCTGAATCCCATGTGGACCGCTCAGTTTTGGATAGCGCAAATTTTATCAAAACCAATATAGAGGGTACGCGAATCTTGTTAGAGGCGGCAAAAAATAACAGCAAAAAAAGATTTCACCACATTTCCACAGATGAAGTTTTCGGCGCCCTGGGCTTAAATGATGAAAAGTTTGATGAAGATACCGCATATGACCCCAGAAGCCCGTACAGCGCTTCCAAGGCCTCCTCAGACCATCTGGTGCGGGCTTATTACCATACCCATGATTTGCCAATCACCATTTCCAATTGCTCCAATAATTATGGCCCCTATCAATTCCCGGAAAAATTAATCCCGCTTTTTATTACCAATTTAATTGAAAATAAGAAAATTCCTGTTTATGGGGAAGGAAAAAATATCCGTGATTGGATTCACGTAGATGATCATAATCGGGGCGTGGAAATGATAATCAAAAAAGGAAAAATGGGTGAAACTTATTGCTTGGGAGGAAACTGCGAGAAGACTAATTTAGAGATAACTCGCGAAATATTAAAACAAATGGAGAGGGGCGAAGAAATGATTGAATACGTGAAAGACCGGCCAGGGCATGATTTGCGCTATGCTATCGATTTTTCCAAAGCAAAAAAAGAATTGGACTGGCAGCCAGAAATTAAATTCAAAGAAGGCCTGAGAGAAACTATTAATTGGTACAAAAAAAACCAAGCTTGGTGGAAAAAAATTAAAAGCGGGGAATATAAAAAATATTATAAGAAAAATTATAATTCCGAGAGAAAAAGATGAAAAGAAACTACAAGTTAGCCATATTTGATTTTGATGGAGTAATTGCGGATACTTTTGATATTTTTATTAAAGCGATCAATAAATTTTATTACTCAAGAGAAAAAAAATTCATAAGCCAGCAAGAAGCTGAAAAACTTCGTGATCTGCCGGCAAAGGAAATAATTAATCACTTTAAGGTTTCTGCTTACGAAATCCCCATAATGCACCATTATGTAAAAAAAGAGATGCTCAAAGGAGTTGATAAATTAAAAATTAAACCGGAAAATAAAAAAATCTTAAATCAAATCAGCCAAAAATATGAAAAAGAAATGGGAATAGTAAGTTCTAGCAGTAAAAAAATAATTAATAATTACTTAGTTAATAATGAAATTGATTATTTTGATTTTATCCGCTGCCAAGGGCATATAATGAAAAAACATAAGAATATCTTAAAAACCGTTAAGAACAAAAAAGTTAATAAAGGCGAAGTAATAATGGTTGGAGATGAAGTCCGCGATATTGAGGCTTGCAGGAAAGCCGGAATTGACATAGCAGCAGTTACTTTTGGTTATAATTCTGAAAATATTCTAAAGAAAAATAATCCTGATTATTTGGTTAATGATTTTAAGGAATTACTAAAAATAATCTAAATTTAAAAATTATGAAAAAAATTATTATTATAGGATCGAGAGGGATGTTAGGTGCGGATTTAATGAAAATTTTTAAAGAAGATAAAAATTATGAAGTTTTGGGCTGGGATATAAATGAAATTGATATTACAAATAAAAAACAGGTGAAGGAAAATTTAAGCAAGGCAAAACCGGATATTATTATTAATGCTGCAGCTTATAATGCCGTAGACAAGTGCGAGGAGAATGAAAAAGCATTTGAATTAGCTAAAAAAATTAACGGCAAGGGGCCGAAATATTTGGCCCAAGCTGCCAAGGATAGCAATGCTATTTTTATTCATTACGTAAGCGATTATGTTTTTGATGGCAAAAAAGGTGCTTATAATGAAAATGACAAAACTAATCCAATTTCAAATTATGGAATTTCCAAAGAATTAGGAGAAAAAAATGTCCAAAATGCAGGGGGCGAATATTATTTAATCCGAACCTCTAAATTGTTTGGGCGTGCAGCTCAATCAACAAATGCCAAAAAAAGTTTTTTTGAAACTATGTTAAATTTATCAAAGGATAACAGAGAATTAAGGGCGGTTGACGGTGAAAAATCTTGCTTCACTTATACGCCTGATTTGGCTGAAGCCACTAAGAAGCTTATTGAAGAAAAATATCCTTTTGGAATTTATCATCTAATTAATGAGGGAGCAGTCACTTGGTATGAAGGTTTGAAGAAACTTTTTAAAATTGCTAAAATTAACAATGTCGCAATTAGACCGGTGCCGCCTGAGGAATTTCCTCGGCCGGCCAAACGGCCCGAGTCTTCAGTTTTAATTAATACAAAATTTCCAAAATTAAGGAACTACGAGGAAGCTCTCCGGGATTGGTTTAATGGTTAATTATTTTAAATAAAAATAAAAAATGAAAAAAGCGATCATTTCCGCAATTTGTCTCGCAACTGTTCTTTTTTTGTCCGGCTGCAAAAAGAAACAGCCTGAAATAGAAAAAAACGAATCAATAAAAAAAGAAACTGAAAACGGCAATTATTATCCTTATGAACAGCCGGCAAACGCTTCAGCAATAACTGGCTTAGCTTGCGAAAATTATAATAAACGGGCTTTTGCTGTTATGTACAGCGGAGATAAAAAAGCTCGTCCTTATTTCGCTAATTTATCTTTAGCGGATTTTGTGCTTGAAATGCCACATCGTCCCATGCACGGCCAACCACGGCTAATGGGGGTTTTTCAATGCAATACGCCGGGAATTGTCGGGCCAATGAGATCGGGAAGAACCGACCACATTTCTGTTGCCGGTTCCCTGAATGCTATTTATGTTCCTTGGGGCGGTTCAAGCGTAGGAAAAAATCTTTTAAAAAAAGGTGTAGTTGATCACATAGACTGTAACGGCGAAGTGGCGCCCTTAGGCGGAAATGCTTGTTTTCGCAGAAACGGGGGTCCGGCCAGCCACATGGATAAGGCTTCTTGCAGTATTTCAGAATTGATAAAAGTAGCGGAAAATACAGGTTATAGGAAGGAATCCCAAACCGAGGACTTTCTTCACCAAGGCGAGGCCCCTGTAGAGGATCGGCCGGAACATGCGCGAGTAAAAATGAAATTCCAGGACCCATACCGGGCAACCTATGAATATGATAAAGCCAGCAATTCTTATTTGCGTTTTTTAGACGGAAAGGCGGATATAGATTTTGAAACCAAAAAACAATATGCGCCGAAAAATTTAATTGGAATTGTCACTAAAAAGGATACCTGGCTTTCAGATTATGATTATGTAGGGGCCGGGCTCCAAGATCCATGGGAGGGCATTGATCAAGCGCATCGAACTCGGGAACACGGCCAATACCCTAATATGCAGCTGGGCGATCCCTGGTTTGACACTAAATATGAAGGAGAAGCGGAATTTTATTTTAACGGCCGGCAAATTATCGGCACCTGGAAAAGAGAAAAAGGATGGGATAAACCGTTTAAATTTTACGATAATAAGGGAGAGGAAATTCGTTTCGTGCCGGGGCAAATCTGGATGCACGTCTTAGGGCATGCCCGCAGCATAGGGTATGATGATCCAGGAGAATACCGGGAGGAGTTGCCAGGGGGAAAAACGGAAGATTAGTTTTGTTTCTTTTTTAAAATTCAAACATTCCAATAACTATTGGAATGTTTGAATTAACGAAAAAATTAACGAAAAAATATCCAAAAAGCAAGGAAAAGCAAGAAAACATTTTTGGTTTGCATTTATTGCTTAAATTATGCTAAAGTAGCGGTATAAACATTAGTTCGCTATTTTATTTTTAACGAGATTTTATGAATCTTAAACAAATTTACGATCTAGCTGTTAAAACAGGTATTGAAAATGACTTTCGAACCAAGCAGGAAATTAATGAATATCTAAAACAGCAAAAAGAGGCTTATCAAAAATTGCCCAAAGAAGAGAAGAAATTCTTTGATAAAGAAAAATTAACCAACCCGTATTCTGACAGCCGAATCCACTACGATAATAAAAAACCAATTAAAAAGGTGCTGGCTAGCATTGACATTTCCATGGGTGGCTTAGTAATTGCAAAAAAAATGGGTTTTGGCACTGTAATCAACCATCACCCAGTTGGTTTGGCGCTGGCTGGCCTAGACAGTGTAATGGATCTTCAAATTGATATGCTGGAAAAAATGGGAGTGCCGGTTACTATTGCGGAAAAATTAATTCAAAAAAGAATTTCAGAAGTAGCTCGCGGCATTAATCCGGCCAATCACTATGCTTTAGTTGACGCAGCAAGGTTACTAGACGTAAACTTGATAAACATCCATACGCCGGCAGACAATTGTGTTGCTCAATTGATTACTAAAAAAATAAGTGATGCCAAGCCTAAATATGTAAAAAATGTCTTAGAAGTCTTGAATAAAATTCCAGAATATCAGGAAGCCAAAAAAAGGGGAGCGGGACCAGCTCTCTTCACTGGTGATGAAAAAAATCGCTGCGGTAAAGTGGTAGTCTCTGAAATGACCGGCGGCACCGAAGGTTCAAAAGAAATTTATGCCGCTATGGCCAATGCCGGCATCGGTACTATTGTCGGTATGCATCTGAGTGAAGATCACAGAAAACAAGCAGAAGCAGCCCACTTAAATGTGATTATTGCCGGCCATATTTCTTCTGATTCTATTGGTATGAATATAATTTTAGATAAGTTAGCGAAAAAGGGGATCAAAATCATTTCCTTCGGCGGCCTCATTAGATAAAAATTTAAAAAAATATGGAATTTAAAAAATATGTATTAAAAAATGGATTGAGAATTGTCTTAATACCGATGCAGGATACGCAGACGGTTACTGCTCAAATTCTAGTAGAAGCCGGCTCAAAATATGAAACAAAAAGCAATAATGGCATTTCCCATTTTTTGGAGCACATGGTTTTTAAGGGGACTAAAAATCGGCCGAGCGCTAAAAAAATTAGCGAAACTTTGGATAATTTTGGGGCTGAGTATAATGCTTTTACCGGGAAAGAGCAAACCGGCTATTGGATAAAAGCGCCTAAGAATCATTTTGACATTGCTTTAGATGTGGTTAGTGACATCTATCTCAATCCGCTTCTGAAGAAAAAAGATATTGACACTGAACGGGGCGTAATTCTGCAAGAAGCTGCTATGTATAAGGATATGCCTATGCGTTATGTTTGGGATATTTTCGAAAACTTGCTTTACGGCGATCAGCCAGCCGGCTGGGATATTATTGGAGTGGAAAAAAACATTAAACAATTCCAGCCTGCTGATTTCAAAAATTATCTTGATGAAAATTACCAGCCTAAATCGACCGTAGTTTGCATAGCTGGAAATTTTAATAAGGGCAAAGCTCTAAAAAAAATTGAAAAATTATTCACCAGAAAAAAAAATAAAACGAAGAAAAAAAAGGAGGAGGTTTTCCAAAAACAAAAAACTCCCCAATTGAAATTTTTTTATAAAAAAACCGACCAGACTCATTTGCTTTTGGGAGTACGCTCTTGCGACATATTCCATGCGGATCGCTATCCTACCGTCTTATTGGGAACCATTTTAGGCGGAGGAATGAGCAGCAGAATGTTTGCTAATATCAGGGAAAAACACGGCTTAACTTATTACATTAATGCTGCGACGGAACAAACCACCGACACTGGATATACTTTTGCCAGCGCAGGAGTAGAGCATAAAAATTTAGAAAAAGTTATAACTTTAATTTTAAAAGAATTTAAGAAAATTAAAGAGGGGACAACCAGCAAAAAGGAAATTAAAAAAGCCAAAGAATATCTAAAGGGGAGAGCCCTTATGAATTTAGAATCTTCCAGCGCAGTGGCTACCTTTTTTGGAGACCAGGAGCTGTTTAAGAAAAAAATTAAAAAAGCGGAAGAAATTTTCCAAAAAATAGATCGAGTCACAGAGAGTGATATTAAGAAAATAGCGAAAAAAATATTTGTTAGTAATGGCCTTAATTTGGCTGTTATCGGACCGCAGAAAAATGAAGAAAAAATTTCTAAAATTCTAAAATTTTAGGCAAAGGATATGCAACAGAAAACTAATTATACTATAGATATTTCTAGCAACACCATCTGGCGTTTCGTGCTGATTGGCCTACTCTTAGTTTTCCTTTATTTAGTTCGGGACATAATTTTCCTTGTTTTTGTAGCTTTTATTCTAATGAGTGCTGCCCAGCCGGTAGTAGATAAATTGGAAAAAAAGAAAATCCCCCGGGTGTTAAGCGCATTGACAATTTACCTTGGATTCTTGCTAGTTTTTGCTACTATTTTGTATTTCATTATTCCTTATTTAGCAATTGAAATAAAGAAGTTGGGGAACAATATTCCCGTTTACCTGCAGGGCTTAAATGAATTTATAAATCAGGCTAATTTTTATCTCACTAACAATGAATACCAGGTTGAAACAGAAGCGGGGAATGCTCTAACGGGTTTTTCTAATAATCTGACTAATTTTGTATCGCAAATTTTTTCCAATACCTTTGCTTTTTTCGGAGGATTTATAAAAACAATTGTTGTTTTCTCTCTTTCTTTTTATATGCTGGTTAAAAAAGATGGAATAAAAGGATTTCTCAAAATAATCGTACCTCGAAAAAATATAGCTTATATTTTTGATCTCATTGACAGAATTCAATATAAAATGGGGCGCTGGCTGATTGGACAATTTTCTTTGGTGCTTTTTGTTTTTAGCCTTGATTTCCTGGCCCTTTATTTTTTGGGAGTTCCTTATGCTATTATCATAGCCATTTTTGGCGGTTTGCTTGAAATAATCCCTTATGTTGGACCAATGCTAGCAGCCGTGCCGGCCATATTGCTAGGCTTAACGATTTCTCCTTTCACGGCGCTGTTAGTAGCTATATCTTACTTATTAATTCAACAAGCAGAAAACCATATTCTTACGCCTTTAATAATGAAAAAGGCAGTTGGATTAAATCCTGTAATAATTATATTGGCCTTACTGATCGGCGCAAAATTGGCTGGATTTTTAGGAATATTAATAGCCGTTCCACTGGCTACTGCCATCAGTATTTTTATTAGAGATTTGATTAGCGGCAAAAAAGAAAAAGCCGGTTTTAATAAATAAAAAACTGAATGAATATTTTTGGGATAGAAATTCCTTTCTATGAAAAGAAACAAGTAATAAAAAAAATTGATAATGTATTAAAGGGCATTAAAAGTGAAAAATTATTTATAGCCACTCTTAATCCTGAAATTCTTTTAAAAGCCGAACAGGATGATTTTTATAGAAAAATTTTAAACAAATCAAACTTAAAGTTAATAGACGGCTTTGGCATCAAGCTGGTAGCTTTCTTGAAAAATAAAAAAATCGGCTCCAAGATAACCGGGGTTGATTTAGCGGATTATGTCTTACGGGAGGCAAGGAAAAATAATTTGAAAATTGGTTTTGTAATGAGAAAGGACGGTTTAAGCCAAGAAAAAGATTTGCGATTTAGGATTTATAATTTAGGAATAAAAAGGTTTGTTATAGAAAAAATAGAACCTGGAAAAAACTTAAATTTTGAAACCTCTGAATTTAAAAATGTTGATGTTTTACTTGTCGGCCTAGGAGCGCCTTATCAAGAAAAATTTATTTACAAAATTAAAAATAATTTTTCGAACTTGAAAATAGCCATAGGCGTTGGGGGTACTTTTGATTTCTGGACAGGTAAACAAAAAAGAGCACCCCAATTTATGAGAAAGATAGGTATGGAGTGGCTTTGGAGGTTTTTTATGCAACCTCAAAGAGTTGGTCGAATTTGGAAGGCAACCATGGTTTTTTTATGGAAAAACTTATTTTTAAAAAGATAACAACTTTACTACAGTATACCAGTATACTGTAGTAAAAGAATATTTATAAAAAAATTATGATTATTACAAAGAATAAAAATTTTATTGTTCGAACCTATCAAAAAAACGATGCAGAATCAATCGCTAAAAATGCCAACAATAGAAAAATAGCCAAAAATCTGACTGACTCTTTTCCTCATCCCTATACAATTGAAGCTGCAAAAAACTGGATTAATAAAAACCAAAAATTAATACGAAGAAAAGATCCTAATCAATTAAGTTTTGCAATAGAAATTGACGGGGAAGCAGCTGGAGGAATTGGTTTTAGTAATATAGAAAAAAATCATAAGGCCATGCTAGGTTACTGGCTGGGTGAAAAATATTGGGGAAGAGGGGTCATGACTAAGGTAGTAAAGGAAATGACTAAATATGGTTTTAATAGACTTAAATTAAAAAAGATTAGCGCTGAAGTTTTTCTTTTTAATAAAGCTTCTATGAAAGTACTAGAAAAAGCGGGATATAAAAAGGAAGGTTTTTTAAAAAAAGAAGAGAAAAAAGGAGAAAAATATTTAGATGTTTATTTGTATGCAAAAACAAAATAATTAGTTTAATAGAATTGACCTGGCTACCCTTATTTGAAAAAATTAAATTGAAAAATAATGATTTTCTGCTATAATCCAGGGATGCGATAGAAAAATTGTAAAATTTTAATTTTTATGAAAGATAAAGAAAATAAAAAGATAAGGACTCGATTTGCACCTTCGCCTACGGGCTTTTTACATGTTGGCGGGCTAAGGACAGCTTTATATAATTACCTTTTCGCCAAACAAAATGATGGCAAGTTTATTCTGCGTATTGAAGATACTGATCAAAAAAGGCAAGTGAAAAAAGGAACGGAGGGAATTTTGGAAACTTTGAGCAAATTTTTAATCTGGGATGAAGGGCTTAAA
>CAZRQA010000006.1:0-10372 GCA_964602335.1 uncultured Bdellovibrionales bacterium | reverse complement strand
CGAAAGAAAAAATTAAAAACGGGGAAAAATATGTAATCCGCCTTAAGGTAGATACGCAAGAAAGTATTCAATTTGAAGATTTAATAAGAGGAAAAGTTTCCTTTGGTGCTGGCAATATTGATGATCAAATCTTAGTTAAATCTGACGGTTTTCCTACTTATCACCTGGCCAACGTGGTAGACGACTATCTAATGAAAATTACTCATGTTATTCGAGGAGACGAGTGGCTTTCCAGTACGCCTAAGCATATCCTGCTCTACAAGGCTTTTAATTGGAAAATTCCTAAATTTGCCCATTTACCCTTATTATTAAATCCTGATCGCTCTAAATTATCAAAAAGACAAGGGGATGTGGCAGTGGAAGATTATTTAAAAAAAGGCTACCTGAAAGAATCTTTGTTGAATTTTATTGCTCTGCTCGGCTGGAATCCAGGAAAGGGGAGTGAACAAGAAATTTTTTCTTTAAAAGAATTAATAAATGAATTTAATATCAATAAAATCCATAAAGGAGGGGCGATATTTGACTTGAAAAAATTGAATTGGATGAATGGTTATTACATAAAAAATAAAAGTGGCAAGGAGCTGTTTGAGCTGGCCAAGCCATTCTTGGAGGATTATTCTAAAAAAAATAAAATAAAATTCAATGAAAAGTTTTTTAAAAAAATTATCCAAGTAGAAAAAAGCCGAGCAGAGAGATTAACAGATTTTACAAAAGACATTGAATATTATTTCATTCAGCCAAACTACAACGAAGAAATGTTGAAGTGGAAAGATATGGAGAATAAGGAAATAATAAAAAATTTAGAATTTATGAGTTCAACCCTAAATGAAACTGATTTTAAAAATTTGGAATGCATCCAAGAAAACCTATTGAAAGCGGCAGGCGAGAAAAAAGGAGAGCACCTTTGGCCGCTAAGAGTGGCTTTATCAGGCAAAGAAAAAAGTCCCAGTCCTTTTGAAATAGCCTGGATTATCGGAAAAGAAGAATCTGTGAAGCGTGTCAATCAAGCGGTTAAAAAATTAAAAAATGAATAAAAAATAAAATGATGGTTAAAAAATACAATGTGCTTTTGTTATTGCTTCCTGTTTTTATTTTTTGTATAAATTTTTCCATAACACGGGCTGTTCCCAATGTGGCTGATATTTTAGCTGAACAAGGAGATAATTTAAGTGAAGATGAAAAGGAAGATCTTGAAGAAGAATTTGAAACACTGGATGAAAAAGCGGCAAAATATCGCCGGATGATTAATTTAAAGCAAAAACAGCAAGACACTCTTGAGAATCAATTGGATTTAATGGAACTTCAAGCAGAAAATCTTGAAAATGACATTGATTTAAAAGAAGAGGAAATAAAAAAAAATGAGCAAAATATCAAGGAAATAGAGGCAAAAATAGCAAAAAAAGAAGAAGAAATTTCGCTTTCCAAAAAACATCTTAGCGAAATGCTTAGAACCTATAGCAGAATTGAAAAAGAAATTTCTTTGGAATTCCTTTCTTCTCGAGGGAATCTTTCGGAAATTTTTAATAAATCTGCCTATCTTAGCCAAGCTTCTCAAAAAGTTCAAGGCTCATTAACGGAAATTAAACAGAAAAGGACTGAATTAAACAGCAGGAAAGAAGAGTTTGAAGGACAAAAAAAGGAATTAGAAAAAAATAAACAAGAATTAGAAGATAAAATATACTATCTTAACAATGAAAAATACACTAAAAAAATTATCCTGGAAAAAACCAAAGGAGAGGAAGGTAAATACCAGGAACTACTTTCGCGAGTAGAAGCCCAAAAACAAGAACTTTTAGGCGGTCTAGACGAACTTTCTGCAGAGCAGAGAGGGGATTTGGATGAAATTTTAAAGGCTGCTAAAAAGCCCAAAGACGGTTTAGCCTCAACTAGCTGGTATTATTCCCAGAAAGATCCGAAATGGGCTTATAACCGCATTGGCCTGTCCTCTTCTCTTATGAAAGACTACGGATGTGCGGTAACTGCTCTAGCAATGATATTTACCTATTATGATGAAGACATTACGCCCGGAAAATTAGCTGGCCAGCCTATTTTTTATCGGGATCTCATAGTTTGGCCTAGCTACTGGAAAGGACTTGAACTGGATAGCAGCACTGCACATGGCTCCGTTAGCTGGAGTACTGTAGATAAAGAGTTAAAAAAAGATAATCCGGTAATTGTATTCGTTCGCGCTAGGGGAGGGAAGGGCCATTATGTGGTTATTCATCATAAAGATGATGATAAGTATGTAGTCCATGATCCGCTTTTCGGCGCCAATATCTATTTAAGCACCACTAAATCATTGGTGGGCTCAGTTTATAACAGTTCCACAACTGTTGATCAGGCAATTTATTATGAGGATTAGTACATCTTTTATTAGGTATTATTTTTTGTTAATTTTTTTGTATTTAATTTTAAAAATACAACCGTAGATTGCAAATTTTAAAAAACATAGCAGAATCACAAAAGCTAAAATAAACTATAAAAAATGAACAGTACGCAGTGGTAGGTAGATACCTTTAATCTTATTCAAAACGCCTAATTTTAAAGCCTATAAGCTTCAATATTCAACTTTTTATACATTTTAAAAATTTTATTTGAAAAGGGTAATACTACGAGGCAAAATAATACAGTATGTCGTAAAATATACATTGTGCGACGTTGTTTTAATATAATCATAATCTAAAAATTATTAAACCACCCCTCTCCCCCTAATGAAAAAAACATTCCTAAAAACTCTCAATACCTTTAAAGCATCTTTACCAATAATGTTTGGGATATTGTTACTGGTCGGTCTCCTAAGCTCACTACTACAAGACAATTACTCAAGTTTTTTTCAGGGAAATTATTTAGTTGATCCCTTGATAGGTACTATAATTGGCAGCATCTCTTTTGGTATTCCCCTTACTAGCTATGTAGTAGGCGGAGAACTGATTGAAAAAGGCATTAGCTTAATCGCTGTCACCGCTTTTATTATGGCCTGGACAACTGTTGGAGTTGCCATGCTGCCCTTGGAAGCCAAATATCTTGGCAAAAAATTTGCCATTATGAGAAATGCCCTAAATTTTATTTTTTCAATTCTTATCGCTATCCTCACCGTTTCTATTATTAATTTAATAAAATGAAACTGCCCGCTTCTGCAAAATTTTTTCTAGCCTGTTTATTGCTTTATCTGATGATCTATTTTTTTAATCCCGATTTATTTTTCGTTTCATTAGATAATTTTTTTCAAATTTGTTTAAAAGTGATTCCCCTGCTGTTAATAATTTTTCCTATAATGTTCCTGGTAAATTATTTTGCCAAGCCGGAGAAAATAAAAAAATATTTTGGCAAGGAGGCCGGCAAAAAATCATTCTTTTATGCCACCATTGCCGGCATTTTAATTTCCGGCCCCCCTTACATTTTATATCCCATGTTAGGCGATCTAAAAAAACAAGGCGTTTCCAACGCCGCCTTAGCTGTGTTTTTATATAACCGAAATGTTAAAATTCCCTTCATTCCGGTGATGATTTTCTATTTTGGTCTAATTTACACCATTGTTATTTCTTTGTTAATAATTATTTTTTCTTTTGCCAGCGCTAAAATTATTGATATAATGATAAAAGAATAATAACGTCAGTTAAATTTTGCTGGATGGGGATATGCACTAATAATTTAATCCTACACATAAAACTATGAATACTTCTTTTTCTGCTTTGGATACTTTTCAGACTTGCCCTCTGAAATATAAGTTCCAAGAAATTGATAAAATTAGAACTCCTAAATCGCCAGAAGCGGTTTTCGGCAGTTTAATGCATTCCACCATGAAATTTATTCATGATGGAAATTTTGTTTTGCCTACCCAGAAAGACGCTTTAAATTATTTTTCTAAAAATTGGAATAGCGAAATTTTCGAGGAAGAAGTCCAGGAAAGAGCCGCTTTTGCCCAGGGAGTTAAAATTATTCAGGATTATTACAAAAAAAATAAGCCGGAAGAGTTTCAGATTGTAGACCTGGAATCGCGTTTTTCAATTGAAATGCCCGATAAAAATGAGACTCATTTGATTTCTGGGTTTATCGATCGGATCGATAAAACAGCTGATGGTTTCGAAATTATCGACTACAAAACTTCTCGCAAACTCCCTCCTCAAAATTCAGTTGATGATAATTTACAACTTTTAATCTATCTGCTCGCTTTTTTAAAGAGATACCCCAAGGTCAGCCCCGACAAAGTCAAATTAAGCCTTTATTTCCTTAAACATGGCACTAAGTTATCTACCCAGAAAAAAGAAGACCAAATCGAAGAAGAAAAAATGAAAATTATTGATGTGATCAATGCTGTTAAAAAATCTGACTTTCAGCCCCAGGTCTCCCCGCTTTGCGATTGGTGCGGCTATCAAGAAATGTGTCCGATGTGGAAGCATAAATTTAAACAGAAGCAAGAATTAAGCGTTAAGAGCCAAGAAGAAAAAGAGAAAATTATTCAAGAATATATTGAATTGCAACAAAAAATAAAGGACTACCGGAAAAAAATTGCTGAATTAAATGAACAAGTTTTAAAAATTATGGAAGAAGAGAAGGCAGAACGGCTTTTTAGCGGCGATAAAATTATCGCCCGCACTCCCCGCAAAACCTGGAAATACGATGAGGAAAAATTAAAAAATATTTTAGAAGAAGCGGGAATGTGGGAAAATGTTTTGAAAGTGGACGGCGCTAAACTGAGAAAAGTAGCCGAAACCCTTCCTCCTAAGGTGAAAAAACAAGTAGAAGATTCCAAATATATTGATAAAGAAACTTTTAGTTTAAGCGTGAAAGAAAGTAAAAAGTAAATTTTATTGTATTTTAGTTTATCTTGTAAGCAAGTAACAGCGGATTTTATTTTTTATCTTCCACGTACTTCTCCACTGTTCGATTATAAGTTTTTTCTGTTTCCTTAGAAAAATAACAAGCCGGCAATTCTCCTTTTTCCCGGTGGTATTTTACGCATTCGCAGCACATCCCCTTTCTTTCACAGGGATAGGTGCAATTGCAATTTTCTAAATTTTTTTCTTTTTGGCAATTCATTTATTTTGGCTACTAATTGCTAGTCGTTAACTACTGTTCCTTTAAACTTTTTCCCTGAAAGTATCCTCTCTAAATTTTTAATATTTTTTCCATCGGCAATAATGACTTCTAGATTTATTTCTTGGGCTAATTTTGAAGCAATCGGATCAAAGGGCAAATTCAAACCTGGATCCCACTTATCCCCTACGATTTTACGAAAGTCTTCCCAGGAGATATTTTTAATTTTCTTTGCATACTTAAATTTTTTTGGATCTTTATTATAAACGTATTTTATATTAGATAAGTTTATTAGCTTTTTAGCTCTCAACCGCTGGGCTAGAATAGTAGCTACGTAGTCGGTCGACCAGCCCGGCCGCCAGCCAGAGCCCACCATAATTTTTTCGCCCTTAGCAAAATGTTTTTTAATGTCTGCCTTGGTGCGCGGATTTTTATTTATCCTCGGATGGGCATAATCACGAAAAATAGTTTTTATTAAATGGGCATTTAGTCGAGTAGTGTGCACTCCTAGCCAATCCTGGTCATCTTTAGTGAGATTTGTCACTTTGCTAGCAGCTGTTTGGTATTTGCGGCAAATGTTTCCTCCGCCAGCAACAAAAATAAACCTGTTTCCTTTCTTAATTTCTTTAATAATAAGTTTTCGAAATTTTTTTAAAAATTTCCAATCGATTTCATCCGGGACAATTAATGAGCCTCCCAGAGAAAGCACGATTAAATTTTTCATTAAAATTTTTTATAATTAATTAAGCGCACACCTTTCCAATCCTATCATTAAACATCATTTTATACAACACCCGGCTGCTACATATCCTTGCTTTTCTGCTTCTTCAGTAGAAGAAAAACAAACAAGATTTTCTCTTTTTATATTTTTGGCATATCGGCAATCCGGCAAATGATATTTGTCAGAATTTTTTGAACCCACAAACATGCACTCCTGAGGATTTTCTGCGCCAACCGATTTCCCACTTTCTTTGTTATTACTTCCTGCTGCAGTCGGATCAATACCTTTTCTCTCCAATGCTTCGCCCAGAGCAAGAATTTTTTCTTCTTTGGGATTATCCGCTTCCAAGGGATTAATTTTTACGTTAATTTGTGCGCTTTCTTTAGTATTTTCATAGGTTCGGCCTGCATTAAAACTCACTGCTGCAATTAAAATAAAAGCTAAAAAAAATAAAATTTTTTGATCATGCTCTTTCCAAATTTTTTTTATCAAGTTTGACATTTGATTTGAAAAATATTATAATAATTTTTGTTTAATATTTTAATTAGTTAAATAATATTCTATGTCAAAAAAGAAAGCAGGAGGTTCTACTAGGCTAGGACGCGATTCTATTTCCAAAAGATTAGGAGTAAAAATTTATGGAGGGCAAGAAGTAAACGCAGGAGGCATTATTGTGCGTCAACGAGGAACCAAATTCCATCCCGGAGAAAATACTAAAAAAACAGGCGATGACAGCATAATTGCTTTAAAAAAAGGCACTGTTGAGTTTATTGTTAAAAATACTAAAAATTTTACTGGCAAGATTAAAAAGCATAAATTTGTAAATGTAAAATAGCCAAATTTTCTCAATAAAAATTTTTTAAAATAAAAGCAGATCTTAGGGTCTGCTTTTATTTTCTGCATTTATTCCCAGATCTATTTTTATCTAAAGAAGCTTTAATAAATTTTAAAAACAAAGGGTTGGGTTTTAACGGAGAAGAAGTAAATTCCGGGTGGAACTGGCTACCCAGCATAAACGGATGCATGTTGGCAGGCAACTCTGCGATTTCCATTAATTTTTTATCTGGAGACTTACCGGAAAATTTTAGTCCTCCGTCCTCAATTTTATTAATATAACGCGGGTTAACTTCATAGCGGTGTCTATGCCGTTCTATAATATTTTTTTTGTTGTAAGCTCTTTTGGCAATTGTATTATTCTCTATTTTACAAGGATAATTTCCCAGGCGCATAGTTGCTCCATAATGGCTTTCTTTAATATTTTTCTTTTGATAAGGCATTAAATCAATAACCGGATGCTGGCAGCGAAGCTTTATTTCGGTGGTATGGGCGTTCTTAAGCCCTAGCACATTTCGAGCAAATTCTACCACCATCAGCTGCATTCCGTAGCAGAGGCCCAAATAAGGAATTCTATTTTCTCTAACATATTGAATAGCTAAAATTTTTCCCTCCACTCCCCTTTCGCCAAACCCTCCTGGAACAATAATCCCATCATAATTATCCAACTCTGCTAGTCGAGATTTATCCCTTTCATAAATTTCTGAGTTTATCCATTCTATTATCGGTTTTTTTTGTAATTTATAGCTAGCATGCTTGATAGCCTCAATTACGGAAATATAGGAATCAGACAAAATACAGTCTCCTGTCCCAAAATATTTTCCTACTATTCCAATTTTTATTTCGCCGTTGGATTTTTTAATGTTATCTATCATCCTACGCCATTCTTTTAAATCTTTTTTTCGAGGTTTCAGGCTGAGTTTTCTTAATATGCGGTTACTTAAATTGTCTTTTTCAAAATTTAAGGGGACCTCGTATATAGATTCAATATCTGGAGCGGAAACAACATCTTTTTGCTCCACATTGCAAAAATTGGCGATCTTTTCTTTTCTTTTTTGGTCTAAAGGATCTTCGCTGCGGGCTATAATGATATCAGGCTGCACTCCAGCGGAATGAAGGGATCTAGCGGCTTGCTGAGTGGGCTTGGTTTTCATCTCGCCGATTTTATTAGGATATGGCACATAACTTATCATTACAAACAAAACATCACCCGGATTCTTCAATTTCATCTGCCGAGCAGCCTCGGTAAACAAGTCATTTTCGTAATCTCCAGTAGTTCCGCCGATTTCAGTAATCACAAAATCAGCCTTATTAATCTTGGAGGCGTCTTGAATTACCTTTGTTATTTCATTAGTAACATGGGGAATAATTTGCACGCACTTGCCACCGTACTCCAAGTCTCTTTCTTTCTGAATAACTTTCTGGTAAATACTGCCGGTAGTCATATAATTAGTTGGCGGCAACTCAACATTTAAAAATCTTTCATAATTTCCCATATCCTGATCGGTTTCCAGTCCGCTGGATAAAACAAAAACTTCGCCGTGTTCAGTGGGATTCATTGTCCCTGCGTCTACATTGACGTAGGGATCGATTTTTATGGCGGTTATATTAAAGCCTTTAGACTGGATAATTTTGGCTATTGAAGATGTCGCCACCCCTTTTCCGATTCCTGACATCACTCCCCCAAAAACGAATATATACTTTGGATGTTTAAGCATGATAATACTGTACCCCTGATATTTAATTATTTATCTTCCTCGATTATGACATTAATTTTTGTTTCAATGCCATGCTGTAAATTTATATCAACTTGATGCTCTCCTGTTTCTCTTATAGGCTTATCTATCTTAATGGCTTCTTTTTTAATTGAAACACCTTGCTTGTCCAGCGCTTCTTTGATTTCTTTTTCGCCAATTGAGCCAAACAGCTTGCCTTCATCAGCCTTCATTTTTATCACTATTTCTTGGCCGTCAATTTTCTTGGCCAATTCCTGGATTTTTTTAAGTTCTTTCTCCGCTTCTTGAGCTCTTTTTTCCGCTTCTTTTTTAGCCCATTGGATAGCCTTGTCTGTAGCGATTTGAACTTTTCTATGAGGAATTAAAAAATTACGGCCATAACCATCGCTAACCTCCTTAATATCCCCCCGTTTTCCTAGATTTTCAACATCTTCAAGCAAAACCACTTTCATAAAAATATTTTAAGTTTTAATTTCATTATCATTTCCGAATTCAATCGGAAATCTAACTTTTTTTATTATAAAATAAACAAAAAAAATATTCAAGAGGAAGTCTCTTCTCTTCTCTTCGGCTGACCGCACTTGTTTTTCATCTAAGCCGAAATGATGGGCGATTTCATGCCAAATAGTATTTTTAATAATTTCCCTTAATTCTTCTCGATTTGCAGCTTCTTTTTCAATTGACTCCCTGAAAATAGTAATCTTATCCGGCAAAACCATGGTATAGTTACTTCCTCGAATATTTTGGGGGATACCTTCATATAATCCATATAAAATCCAGCCTTGACGAATTTTTAATTTCTTTAGTTGTTCCAACGTGGGTTTTTTTTCTAGAATAATTGCCACATTATCCAACTTTTCCAAAAATTTCTCGGGAATCTCCTTTATCCCTTCGGCCATAATCTCTTTGAATTCTTTTTGAGTGACCTTATACATTAAATATTTTTAAAAACTCCGACGATTTTATTTGGAATATTTCTGTCCAATACCTTAGGAATAATTTTATTTTCCGTTGGTTTTTTTATAAGGCCGGCAATTGCTTCAGCAACAGCGATTTTGATTTTGTCATTAATATTAGAAGTTCCGCTGTCAATAGCTCCGCGGAAAATTCCCGGAAAAACTAAGGCGTTATTAATTTGATTAGGAAAATCGCTTCGACCGGTAGCTACTACTTCCGCTCCGCCTTTTTTGGCTTTCTCCGGCAAAATTTCCGGTACTGGATTGGCCAGGGCAAAAATAATCGGGTTTTTATTCATTTTTTTGATATCTGCAGTATTTAACAATCTCGGCATGGAAAGACCGATAAAAACATCGCTGTTTTTAATTCCCTCTTTCAAACTGCCGTCAAATCTTTCCAGATTAGTTTTTTTAGCAATAATTTTTTTATATTTATTCAAGCCTTTGCGGCCTTTATAAATCGGTCCCCTGGAATCAAAAAGAATTATATCCTTGCAGCCGAATTTCAAAAGCAATTTAGTAGTGGCTAGAGCAGCAGCACCAGCACCGGAGATAACGATTTTAGCTTTTTTTAGATTTTTACTGGCTACTTTAGCAGCGTTAATCATCCCGGCTAAAATTACAATTGCCGTACCATGCTGGTCATCATGGAAAACCGGAATTTTCAATTTTCTTTTTAAAGTTGCTTCAATCTCAAAACAGCGCGGAGCTCCGATATCTTCTAAATTTATGCCATTAAAGCTGGGTGCAATGTTTTCAATAATTTTAATAATTTCCTTAGTGTTTTGGGTTTTAACCACAATGGGAACAGCATTAATATCAGCCATTTCTTTAAATAAAGCCGCTTTAGCCTCCATAACTGGCAAAGCTGCTTCCGGTCCCCGATTTCCCAATCCCAAGATTGCACTACCGTCTGATACAATTGCTACCGCATTTTTCCGCCAAGTTAAATCATTGGTTTTGTTTTTATCTTTATCAACGGCTTTTACAATTTCTGCCACCCCAGGAGTGTAAATCTGAAAAAGATTTTTATTGTTAATTTTATATTTTGATTTTATCTCAATTTTCCCTCCTTGAGAAAAATCAAT
>CAZRQA010000005.1:19428-23316 GCA_964602335.1 uncultured Bdellovibrionales bacterium | reverse complement strand
AGAGATGAAAAGGATTTTTGCAATTTTCATGCTTTTGTTTGCGGGGCTGTTTTTTACAGCAACAGCGCAGGCGAAGGTGTACCAAGTAAAGAGCGGTGATACGCTTTCCAAGATTGCCCAGGAGAAAATGGGCAGTTGGAAAAAGTATCGTCAGATTGGGAGAATTAAGAATGGCAAAAGAGTCCGGATTGCTAATCCAAATGTTATTAAAATTGGCTGGCAGCTTTGGATTCCGGAGACCGAAAAGGCAGAAGCAGAAACACTGGAAAAGATTGCCGAAAAACAGGCCGAGAAAGTTTTAGGTGATGTTTGGAAAAAGAAATCGCCGAAGAAACCGACTGAGAAAGCGGAAAATATGGCTGGCCTGGTGGCTGAGGCAAAGAAGTCTAAAAAATCGGCAACGACAGCTTCCAAATCTGGTAAAAAAGCGAATAATTTGGATGAGGCCATGGAAATCGCTCAAGCTCAAGAGATGGCTCAAAAGGAGGCCTATCACGAGCGAAGGCGGCAGAAGAAAGCGGAGTTTGAATTCAGAAATCCGCTTGAGGCTGTGGATACGCTTAATCTTTACTATGGCCAATACGGTGCTTATCCCGGCGAAGACCGAGAGCGGGAAGGATGGAATTTCGGAGCAAGATTGCAGTGGCGTCCTTTCAAGTTTAAACATGTCGGTTATTACGACGATTTGGGCTTTGGGTCAATCCGGTTAGGACTGGGAGCCAAGTATGGCACCGGTTCTACCGAGGTCACCCGGAAAAGCGACGGTCGTTACTCAGAATATGATTATGAGTACTATGGTCTTTCTTTCAGCTCACAATATAAGAGAATGTGGGATGAATGGGATCTGGAGCTTGGTATTCTCTGGCATGAGACTGATGGTCGGGTACCGGCTAATAATCGCTGGACTCACCAAGAGAACAAGCTTTGGGATTTGGGGCTGCTTTATAAAAATGAGTGGAGAAGACTCCATAACAAAAAGTGGTTCCCGGAGTTTAATTTTTCTGCTCGTTACCAAAGGCCGTTTGACACCGATTATGAAGATTCCCGAGGATTTGTCGGCGACGAGTTTGCCTACGATGAACATTGGTTCCAGGTTGGCGGCAATCTCTGGATCTATGATTTTCATCTGACTCAGGATCGAGCCTGGAGGATTACTCCTGGTTTCAATGCCTACATCGGGCATCACTGGGGCAAGGAGTCTTGGTTTGCAAAATTCGGACCCATGGCCAAGTTAGCAGCCTTTGAACAGGAAATTGTTGAGCTTTCTGTTCTTAATCCAAAAAAGTACTTTGAGGATAATGGGAGCCGGATTTACTGGTTCAACTTAACTTGGAAGATAGATGACACCATACGTGCCGTCTATGCTTCTCAAATTGAGGATTATGAGCCGGATGATCAAGGCCGGTATGAGAGGTTGAAGGAAATTTCCTCCAATGATTCGAAAAATGATAGAGGGGATTTCCAGAATGGAAGAGAAACCCTGGAAGAAGGAGTTTATGCCTCTAATTGGGGCGGAGAAACTCCGACAGGGTAGAGAAAAATTAAAAACGGTATAATGGTTATAATATTATCCAGTTAGAGTATAAAATTAAAGGCAAACAGCAAGAGTCGAAGAGACTTTGCTGTTTAAAGAAATATTCAACGAAATATGAAAGAGCGCTTTGTGAAGAACGAAGCGCTTTTTAATTTACTTGACAAAATATAGAAAGTATTATAGACTTTAAAGTTAAAAATTGATTATTAAATTAGTTATGAAAAGGGAAAAATTGTCAGTAATTATACCGACCAAGGAAAGCGATTTAGAAATTTTAGAAGGCGCCTTAAGCTCAATTGAATGGGCAGAAGATATTTTGGTAGTGGACTCCTCTTTTTCTGATAAAGTCAAGGATTTGGCTGATTTGCATAATTGCCGCTATCTGGCCCATAAGTATATTTATAGCGCTAAACAGAAAAACTGGGCTATTCCCCGGGCCAAACACAATTGGGTCTTGCTTTTAGACAGTGATGAAATGGTAACGGAAAAATTGAGAAAAACCATTCGCGGTGTTTTGGCTTCAAAAGAGGCAAAGAAATATAAAGGTTTTGGGATTGCAAGAAAACATTTTTTCTTTGGCAAATTCTTGCGTTGGGGAGGACGTTATCCTTTATACAATGTCAGATTATTTAAAAGATCTTGCCGTTATGAGGATCGGGATGTTCATGCCCACATAATTTTGGAAAAAAAGCATGTTAAAAATATTAAACCTAAAAATGGAGATATACTTCATTTTAGCGATAGGAATTTTACGCAATTTTTTGAGAGATTCAACCGCTACAGCACCTATCAGGCTAATTATATGAGAAAGATCGCTGATAGCAAGATAGAAGTTGATTACGTTAAATTTTTTACCAATTTTTACTACTTTAAGGCAGTAGTCAAGGATTTATGGTTTTTTATCCCCACTACTTCATTTTTGCGTTTTTTTTACATGTATGTTATAAAATTAGGTTTCCTGGACGGAAGAGAAGGGCTGATGATTGCTACGCTTTACGGTTTTCAGGATTATGTTTCCAAGACTAAATACCATATTTTAGCCAAGAAAGAGTCAACTAGCCGAATAAAGGTTCAAGATTACCTAATTAAAAAAATAGCTTTGCTTGCCAGAGCTCAATCACAAGAGGAAGTTTTTGTAAAAAATTATGAGGAGAAGATTGCCTTAAATTAACATTTTTAACTAATTGGAGTTTCAATATATTTAAAGATTAATTAAAAGTTATGAGAGAATTAATTTATAAAATTAAAGAAAAATGGCAGATGATAGCGGCAATTACTTTTATTTTAACCGCCATAGTTTTTTCTATCTCCGCCTTTATTCCTCCTAAATATAGTTCGGAGATAAGTTTAATTATTATTCAAAAGCAAGCCAGCTATAAGGTGGATGCTTTTTCCGCCGCTAAATCAGCGGAATATTTAAGTGATATTTTTGCCAGAGTTGCTTACTCTGAAGTTTTTTTAGTTGATGTCCTAGAAGCTCCGTATGAAGTTAATAAAGAAAAATTTTCTGGCTTGTCGGAAAAAAGAAAAGAACAGTGGGAAGACAAATTGGATGTTAAAAAATTAAACAACACTGGCATTATTAAAGTTATTATTTATGACGAATCCAGGGAGCAGGCGGAGAGGATTGCCCGTTCCGTTGTCTGGGCGTATAGCGTGAGAGGGGAAAAATATCATGGCGGAGGAGACAGGGTGAAAATTTCTTTAATTGATGGGCCGATAACTTCTGAAAATCCAGCGAAGCCCAATTTATTGTTAAATACCTTATTAGCCCTGGTTATCGGTTTGGCCGGTTCCATCAGCTTGGCTTATTTTATAGAAGATTTTGATTTGAAAGTTTTTGAGAAAAGAAAGAGGGATTCTTTTAAGGACAGCGGCAGCAGCGATCAACAAGATGAAGGTTTTTCGAAAGAAGAAGATAAAAAGAGAGAGGAAATTATCCATAAAATTATGGATTTAAAGAAAAGGTTTCAGCAAAAAAAGCAGATGAGCGATTTGGAAAAAAATTATGATGAAAAAACTCTATTAAATAAGAAAGATTTAACCCGAGAAAGCGACGAAACCAGCCAAAAATCCGATGAGAAAGGAATGAAACAAACAGAAGAGGGTTTTCGGATAATCGGAGAGCAGGAGGAAGAGCAGGGGATTGCGCCCTCTCTGGAGAAAAAGTCAGCTGCGCCGGAAAACCTGCCTTTCATGGAGAATAAAAAGGAAGAAGAAAAGCAAAAAGAAGATAATGGTTTTGTAGATATTGCGGAATTGGAAAAAGATAGCATTGACAAAGGCGGGGAAAATGAAGATAATAAGGAACCCAGTGAAAATGAAGTGAAAGAAAGGTTGAATAAGTTATTAAA
>CAZRQA010000005.1:15624-19328 GCA_964602335.1 uncultured Bdellovibrionales bacterium | reverse complement strand
GAAGAGTTCCAGGCAGCTTTAAAAAAGGGCAAACCCCTTTATGATGCCTGGCTAAAGAAACAGTCCACCACCTTTCGGGTCAATCGAGTAAAGGTAGATACGGCCGAAATCGATAAACTCAATATTCGAGTGGCCAACATCAAAGAGAAGTTGGCCATCAAGAATATGGAAGTCGATCAGCTGAAGATTCGCCTGGCCGAGATTACCGAAAAACTCCGAGTCAAGAAGGCTGAGGTGGAGGAGCTTAACGTTCGTCTGGCGAATTTTGATCAGATGAATATCAACCAACTCCGGGTCAAGGATGCCAAGATTAAGAATTTGAAGATTGAAAAAATGAGGATTAAGGATGCGCTTGTTGATAAGTTGCGCATCAAAAATCTTCAGATTGACAACCTCAAGGATCTTTTGGCTCAAGCTCAAGCTCGTTGCCAGGAATTAGAGGCGCGGCCGCCGAGGGTGGTGGAGAAACCAGTTCCAGTTACGCCTGGTCCAGCGCAGTTTCGCCAGGACCATAATTGCGGAGAACCGTATTTCCCTTCATCCTGGGAATGGCAGTTCATCGAGAAATCCCAGAAAGAGGGAATAGTGCCGGTGTTTTGGTATCTTAACCGTCAGCCGGAAGATATTGGCGGCTGGCTGAAGGTCAAAGTTGACTATTATGACCGCGACACCAAAATGTGCTACACAGTTTGGTGCCAGCGGTACATGCCTTCTGCCCAGTCAGCTTTGCCGGCAGTTCGGCAGGCCGGATTCACCGCTTGCGATGGTGTTATCGTCCGCGATGGTGGACGATACAAAACCTTGCTAGCTGGCCAAGTAACCAATTGGCCAGCCGGTATGGTTTGCTTGAAGTAATAAGCAAGCCAGACAAAACAACAAAAACGGGGCCATAGCTCAATCGAGCCGTGGCCCTTTTTCAAAAAATCCAAAAGAAGGAGAATGAAAAATGAAAAAGATTTTCATGACAGGATTTGTAGTAGTTGCCTTAATTTTGTTGGTTCCCGGGATGAGTGCCGCTGAAGATGAAAGGCTGGTTTCGCGGGGAGTTTTCTCCTGGAATGGAGAACGGCCATATTTTCCTTCTTCTTGGGAATGGCGTTTTATAAAAGCCGCTCAAAGAGAAGGAGCGACTCCAATGTTTTGGTGCCTTAATCGCCAGCCAGAAGGATGGCTAAAAGTCAAAGTGGATTATTTTGACGAGGATACCGGGCTTTGCTACACCGTTTGGTGTAAGAGATATCTTCCTTGCCAGCGATTAGCTTTGCAAGCAGTACGTGAAGCTGGATTTATTGCTTGCAATGGAATAAGGGTCTGTGATGGCGGACGATATCAAACCCTATTAGCAGGCCGAGTGATCAATTGGCCGGTGGAAATAATTTACGACTGATTTTCAGTCAAACAGGGGCCGTAGCTCAACTGAGTTGCAGCCTCCTTTATTTTTTAATAACAATAAAGATAACGCTTTAAAAATTAAAAGAGCCGATGCGCTAATATGTGCATCGGCTTTTATTTTGAAAATTGACAGAAAAAGTATATCCGTCTTGTAGTATTAAATACTGAAGTTTTCCGGAGTACCTTTGAGAACCTTAAAAAAAAGAAAGGAGCAACAAATGAAGAAGAAACTTTTGATTGTTTTGATGGCAATGGCAGCTTTGGCAATTTTTTCTAGCCAGGCAGTGGCGGATCAAATTATGGTTACCGGCGGCAAGCCGTTTGCTTCGGAAGTGTATCATGGCATAAAGGCATATTTCCCGAATGCCCCGCTGCAGTTTCAGCCAACCAACAACGTTTATGATGTGCCAGCGGTTTTATTTCTGGATGACTCCAATAATGTATACTCAGTATACAGGGTGGAAATATCCCAAAGCGTTTCTGCAGGGCAAAAGATACCGCCAGCCGTGCTCTCTTCCGTGAAAGTTTTTATGGGAAGTGAGCCGGTAATGGAATTTCGTGACGAAGTCACTGCCTCTCAGGAAATGGCAAACCGTCATTCCAGCGGGCTTGATGTCCATAAATATGTTCCGAAGTATTCTCCTTATTTGGAGGTTGCCGATCGTTATGATGGATACGTTTATATAAAAATGTGGGTAGCCAGCGACGACAAGATAGACTGCTGGTTAGTAAGAAAGAAGATTCCTATCGAAAATTTTCTTGCTCACATTCCACCCGGTTTTACCAGAATCTATTTTCCAGGAGACGGGAGTATCCAGGCTGTTGACACTATTGGGATCTGGGTTGCTCCAACCGGCTGGGGCGGTTATTAACCAAAAACCCTAACTTATTGCAAAGGCCGCTTTTCTCAGTGAGGATCGCGGCCTTTTTCTATGGGTAATTTTTGTTAGTAAAAATGTATGCATGTGTTTTCTGTGGCCTGCCGGGATTATTTTTTGCGGGCTAAGGCCGCGCCTATCAATGCCCATAAAGTCCACTGGGTGGCGGTGCCAAGAAAAATATTGGAAGTTAAGGAAAAGGCAGTTTCAGCCAAGAATAAGGCCAGAATTACCAAGGTTAAATTTTTTGAAAATTTGAATTTAGCTTTTAGATATTTTTTAAACAACAGAACGGCAGCAGTGAAAATTAGAGTCGTATATGCCAAAGCGCCAAGGATTCCAGTTTCCACCGCGGCCTTGAGAAAATCATTATGGGTATAGGGGTTGCCGGCATAGAAGCCTTGCTCCTTTTCATGCACTAGAGTTTCCGTGCCAGCGCCATAACCAGTAATAGGCCTTTTGGCATAGGCTTCATACATTTCCTCCCATTGCAAAAATCTCCAGCGCACTGAACTGGTGGCCGGCGGATTATAGACATCCTGGACGCGGTAGCGGAAAGTTTCCGAAGAGAAAAATAAAATCAAAATCAGAGCAGCTAAAGCAAAAATAATTTTAGGGTTTTTGAAAATACCGATAGTTATAAAAAAGACAATTAAGCCCAGCCAGGCGCCGCGGCTGAAAGTCTCAAAGATAACAAAAAGAGAAATGAAAGCGGCAGTTAAATATAAGAAACGGCAGCGTTTTTCGTGATTATAAAGAAAATAAAAACTTGCAGCAAAAATAATTAAAGTGAAAGCGGCGAAAGAATTAGGGTGGGAAAAAGTTCCCAATAAGCGGCTTTCAATGCCGGCAGTACCGCCCATTCCTGACTGGGTTAATAATTGATAAAAACTTTCTGCAAAAGGGAAAACAGCGCTGGCAAGGGCTATTAGCAATAAATTTTTTTTATCCCTTCCCTTAATGATAATTTCATAGGCTATGGCAAAGCTAGCAAAAATTGTGAGAACTCGGATTATTTCATAAAAACTAGCAGAGGCATTGATGGAAAAGAATAGGGAAAAACAGGAAAAAACAATAAACAAGATCCAAAATATGGAAACGGGGGATTTTAAAAAATTTGTTTTACTTTTGATTAAATACAATGCCGTCAGAGCAAGAAAACCGGCGCCGAGAAGAGCAGAAAGGTTTACGTCAATATTTTCGTTGATCCTTAAATAGAGATCATCGCCAAATTTATCAATCGAAGGACGAATGAAAAGGAAAAGCAAGAATCCCCATTTGGGATTAAAGAGAAAAAGTATTGCTAAAATCAAAAAAGCGGTGAGGGCAAGGCTAATGGTAACGGGCTGGATAAAAATTATATTTAATGTTAGGATTAAAAAAAGCCCTGCAATAAGGATGAAACCAGCGGTTTTTTTGGAAATTATTGGCATA
>CAZRQA010000005.1:13651-15524 GCA_964602335.1 uncultured Bdellovibrionales bacterium | reverse complement strand
TAAATTAAATCATAAAATTAGCTTTTTGTAAAGGATGAAAATATTACAAATTCACAAATATTACAGCCGGAAGAGGGGGGGCGGATCAGTCACCGCGTTCTTTGAGACCAAAAAGCTTCTGGAGGAAAAAGGCCATCAGGTGATAGTTTTTTCCATGAAAGATGAGACCAATGAGAATTCTAGCTACGAAAAATATTTTGTCGAACATTTTGATTTAAACAAATTAAACTTTTTTCAAAAACTGGCAAAGATTCCTAAAATTATTTACAACAAAGAGGCCCAGGAAAAATTGCAAGAATTAATCAACCAGGAAAAACCGGAAATAGCCCATATTCATAATGTTTACCATTACTTAACTCCTGCCATTTTTCATACTTTAAAAGAAAATAATATACCGATAGTTTATAAACTTTCCGACTATAAAGCTATTTGCCCAAATTATAAGTTGTTTAATAAAGGGCAGGTTTGTGAAAAGTGCAAGGGGAAAAAATATTATCATTGCTTCCTAAACCGCTGCATTAAAAAATCTTTAGCTTTTAGCTTTGTCGGTATGCTGGAAGCTTATGCCCATAAGTTCAAAAAATCTTATGAGCAAATCGACTTGTTTTTAGCGCCAAGCGATTTTATGAAAAACAAATGTATAGAATTCGGGATTTCATCGAAAAAAATTAAGGTGTTAAGAAACACAATGACTGTAAAAAACCTTAAGCTCAAACAGGAGCCGAAAGAAAAAAATTATTTTCTATATCTCGGACGGCTTTCCGAAGAAAAGGGAGTTGAAACATTAATAAGAGCAGTAAAAAACTTGAAAAAAAATGGCGCTTTAAATAATAATTTTTTGTATATCGCAGGCCAAGGCCCGGAAGAAAAAAAGCTAAAAAAATTGGTTAGAAAGTTAAGCCTTGAGTATGAAATTAAGTTTTTGGGTGGGGTTTATGGTTTTAAAAGAAATCAGATAATAGCCAATGCTAAATTTGTAGTTTTGCCGTCCACTTGGTATGACAATTCACCCAATGTGATTTCTGAAGCAGGCCTTTTGGGCCGGCCGCTAATTGTTTCTGATCAAGGCGGATCAAAAGAGATGGTTTTAGATAAAAAAAGCGGTTTAATTTATAAGGCTGATAATCCCGAAGAATTAGCCGAAAAAATTCATTTTATGTTGGAACTAGATTCAGGAGAAAGAAAGCGGATGGGGGAAAGGCAGAAAAAAGTCATAGAAAAAATAAACAATCAGGAAAATTATTATAATAACTTAATGGAAATTTATCAGAATTTGTTAAGTAAAAAAGAATGATTATTGGAATTAACGCATCATTTTTAAGAAAGCCGGATACGGGCATCGGACAAGTGACGGCTAATTTTTTAAGAAAATTAGCCGAGTTGAAAGTTAAAAGTGAAAAGTTAAAAAGTAAGGACTTGAAGTTTATTTTATACTTAGAAGAAGACTTTGATTTAGATTTGCCGGAAAACTTTGAAAAGAGGGTTTTTCTGCCGTTTTTCCACAAAAGGGATGATTTAATTCGCAAAGTTATTTGGGAGAAATATTTATTGCCGAAAAAAATAAAAGAAGATAAATGCGATATATTTTTTTCTATGTATCAAAGCTCGACCATTCTACAAACTACAAGCCACAAGCTACAAGCCAAGCATATTATGTTGGTGCATGATGCGGTTTGGAAAATTTTTCCTGAATATCTTAATAATACTCGAAAGAAAATTTATAGCCGATTAGTAGAAAAAGCGATAAAAAAAGCGGATCAAATTATGACTATTTCCGAAAATTCTAAAAAAGATATAAAGAAATATTTCGGCATCCCGGCAAAGAGAATAAAGGTGAATTATATTGATTGTAATCCTATTTTCAAAAAAGAAA
>CAZRQA010000005.1:0-13551 GCA_964602335.1 uncultured Bdellovibrionales bacterium | reverse complement strand
TATGGAAAAAATTTAATAAAGAAAAAAAACTTAAAAACCCCCATAATCCCCTTTTGTTAAAGGGGGGAGTAGGGGGATTTGATTTTCCAGATCTAGTTTTAGCGGGTAAATTCCATTCTCATTTGGTTCCTTTGGTGTCTGATATTCCTAATAAGATAAATCAAGTTTGCCAAAAATATAATTTGCCGAAAGAAAAAATAAAGACCGTTGGTTTTGTTAAGCAAAAAGATTTGCCCTACTGGTATAAAAACGCTAGATTATTTTGTTTTCCTTCTTTATATGAAGGCTTTGGTTTGCCCGTCTTGGAAGCGATGAACAGCGGCTGTCCGGTAGTAGCAGGAAACAATTCTTCTATTCCGGAAGTTTGCAGTGAAGACAGCGCCATGCTTATAAATGCTGAAGACGCTAATGAAACAGCCGAAGCAATGCACGATTTATTAGCCGACAGAGAATTAGCAAGAGAAAAAATTGAAGCCGCTCAAGAGGAGACAAAAAGATTCAGTTGGGATAAGTTTGTGGAAGGGTTTTGGGAGATAGTGAATAGTAATCAGTCCCAGTAGTATAAAATTTCTTTTTAACTACGGGATAAATAACCAGTATTTAGTAAATTAGTTTAAATTTTTAAATTAATGTTAAAAAAAGAAAATTGCAATATTAAAAAATATATCGTTTGGTCGCTGATTGGTTTTTCGGCTAGCTATGGCTTGGTTATCTTGAGTGCTTTGGGATTTTTTCCGATTAGTAAAATATTTTTTGGAATAATTTCCATAATAATTTTAACGGCTGTTTTTTGGAAGACTAAAGAATTTTTTTGGCTTTTCCTCGTTGTTTTGCCTTTAGAGAATATTGTAATTTCAGGGAATTATTTGCCTTTTTCCTTGCGGCCATTTCAGCTTGTTGGCGGGGCATTGATTGTTGTGCTTTTAATAAAATTTATTTTTTATAAAAAATACCGGCAGAAGATAAATTATAAAAAATGGGATATTTTAGTTTTATTGTTGCCAGCTTTTTCCTTACTCGGATTAATAAATGCTCCGAATAAATCTGTCGTGGTTAAGCAAACGGTAATATTATCTAGCTTTGTTTTGCTTTATTTGGTAGCGCGTTATTTTTTTAGAAAAAGGAAGGACTTATTTGAAGCGATTTGGTTCTTTATTGTTAGCAGTGATGTGGTGATTTTGTTTGGTTTGTATCAGGCAATAGCCAGAAAAGTTGGCTGGAAAAGTTTTGAAGTAATGGACGGCCGGATTAATTCCACCTTTGCTGAACCGGATTGGCTGGCAATGTATGCAGTTGTTTTGGCGGCAATAGTTTTTTTCTTGAAAATTGCTTTGCCTAAACTGAGAAAAAATATAATGGTCGGATGTTGGAGTTTTCGAGAGACTATAAATTTTATTTTAAATTTTTATTTATTTTTTATTTTTTGGGTTTTATTTTTGACAGTAGCTCGAAGCGGGTGGATTGCATTCGCTATGTTGGCTATTTTTTATTTAGTTTTAAAAATTTTTACCAGCAAGAATGTTCTTGGTACTAAAAAAAATTTAAATTACAAATTACAAATTACAAATTACAAAAACATTCTCAAGGAAGGATTTATTATTTTAGTTATCATCGTTTTAGTAATATTAATCACTGAGATAACTAATTTATCTTCTTTCCATTTTGCCAATCGGGCGGGCAGCTCCTTGAGCGGGATGCAAAAAATTACTGTTAGCTGTCGCCAAGGTGCCGAACCTCCGGTTAAAATAACTTCTGTCGACGAATTAAGGCAATACGGCTGCCGGCATATTAATTTGGAAGAGAAAAAGAAGGAAAAAATGGAAGGCAATGAAATAAAAGAAATTTATCGGCCGGATCCCAATGTAAATATTCGCAAAGATATCTATCAAATTAGCTGGCAACAAATAAAAAAGCACCCAATAATAGGCCACGGCCTAGGGA
The DNA here is from genome assembly GCA_964602335.1 of uncultured Bdellovibrionales bacterium. Taxonomy (GTDB): domain Bacteria; phylum Patescibacteriota; class Minisyncoccia; order Moranbacterales; family DUUL01; genus CAYMRZ01. Next base: position 11,610 of record CAZRQA010000005.1, on the reverse strand, counting down.
GCTCCAGCTTATTCCTTGGCCAAGACCAGCGGGGAGCGGGCTTAAACACTTCTAATATATTTTTGGAAAGCTGGATAAGTTTTGGAATTTTTGGTTTGTTGATAATAATTATTTTATTTTTCTATCCGTTTATCTTGGCAATTAAAAAAATAATTCAAGGAGGAAAGGAGGGAGCAGCTCTTTTTATAATTTTGACTGCCGTGACTGTCCTTATTCCAAATTTATTTAACGCCGGATTATTGCTTGGATTTTTTTGGATTTGGCTGGCGGTAATAGGCAGTATTAAAAAAGTACATTAAAATCAATAAAGAAGGAAAGGAGAAATTCATGGGAAGAAATGCTATTGTTGTGGATACTAATGTTTTAGTGCATGATCCTAACGCAGTAGATGTTTTAAGGGAAGATCAAAATATTCTTTTCATACCGCTGCGGGTTATCTTGGAGCTTGACAAATTAAAATCCAAGCCGGATATAGGTTTTGATGCCAGGGAAGTTTCAGCAAAAATTGAAAGCTTGAGAGAAGAGAAAGATTCTTCCTTGAAGGTTGTCTTAAAGCCAACATTTGGAAAGCCTTTAAACCAGCTGGATAGGAATAACCCAGATCATATCATTATTGCTTCTGCCCGCGAGGTTTTAACCAAGCATACCAAGAATGATTTTGATAAGTTTAAATTCATCTCTCGGGACAGAACAGTCCGAATTTTAGCCAGAGAATTGTTGGGGAAACAGTTATCTGTTGAAAATTACATCAAAGATCAAATTGAAATGCCCCTCGAAAAGTCATTAAAAGAAATTAATGTGAGGGGGGAGGATATTGTTGACGGGAAATTCAGTTTAGATGCCGTAAATGAGGAAATTCAAATTAATGATGGGATTATCTGTTTCAGTGATTATCCAAATGGACGTTGGAGCGAATCTTTTGCTGCTATAAGAAAAGAAGAGTTTTATGAAATAATTGATCCCGACATTTCTGCTTTTGGGATTAAACCCAAAAGCCTGAATGGTGATGGAAAAAATTGGCGGCAGGCTATCGCCTTGAAGCAGCTTTTAGATCCTTCGATAAAACTAGTTTTTCTTCAGGGAGGAGCTGGTACTGGGAAGACTTTGTTGGCCATAGCTTCTGCTTTTGAGCAGAGAAGTTTGTATCGTCAGATTGTTATTACTAGGCCGATGATTCATCTTGAGGATGAAGACAGGATGGGATTTTTGCCTGGTAATGAGAAAGAAAAAATGTCTCCTTGGATAAGGCCAGTAGTTCAAGCTATCAGATTTTTGAAGGAGGTTAATGGAAATGATGAAGCCATAAAAAAATGGGAAGAAAACGGAAAAATTACCTATGAAGCTTTGGACTATATTCGGGGAATGAATTATTACAGGAAATTCCTAATCATTGATGAAGCTCAAAACCTAACTCCCCATCAGGTCAAAACTATCATCACCCGAGCGGGAAAAGGAACCAAAATTGTTTTTACTGGAGACTTGGGTCAGATTGACAGAAGAAGAAGGTTGGATGAAAAGTCTAGCGGACTCACCTATGCCATGGATTGTTTAAAAGGCTCCCCTTTGGTAGCATCCACAAATTTCAAAGAAACCGTCAGGTCTGATTTAGCGAAATTAGCGGAGGAATTATTGTAAATAAGAATTTTATGGAAATTCGGCGAGGTAAAACTTATCCCGCCGGATTTTATTTTACATTTTTTACCAAATAAGTACCTCTTAATTTATATCCTAATTTTCGATAATAATCCCGCACGCCGATGCCGGAGATAACTGCCATTTTTTGATAACCGAATTCTTGGCAGGCGATTTTTTCTGCTTCTTGAATTAGTTCTTTCCCCAGGCCGATATGCTGGGGCGAATCTTCGTCCTTCTTGTCTATTCCTGCTAATTTTCCATAGGTATGCACTTCTCGGATAAGAGCGGCATTTTTCAGTTCTTTAATGAAATGCTTGGCGGCTGTTTTTTTGTCAGGAATTCTCAGCCGAAGCAAGGTATATAATTTATTGGGATATTTTTTACGGTTTACAAATTGCAAAAAAATTTCTCTGCCGCCGTTGGCGTCATAATCAATCCGGTCTAAAATTATTTTATTTTTGGAAGAATATTTTCCTCTCACTTCGCGGCAGCGAGTGCAATTGCATCGGGCGCCTTCTTGTTGGACAATTTGCCTTAAATTAGAAATATTGGGTCCGGCTACAATTGACTCTTCCGGAATATCACGGATAAGGCGGGTAATACGCACATAAGGTGGAATGATTTTTTTTACAGCCATCACCATTTTTTTATTTTCTTCATTGGAGAGCGGGCGGTATTTTTTATCTTTCCATAATTTATAAAGCTCTGAGTTTTCCGTAACCACGCAAGGATAAATTTTAATCATATCCGGCTGGAAATCGCTATTGTGAAAAATTTCTTTGAATAATTTTAAATCTTTCTCAAGGTTGCTGCCCAGCAGGCCTGGCATTAAATGGTAATTTATTTTAAATCCGGCATTTTTTAACAATTTAGTAGCTTCGATGGTTTTTTCTGTGAGGTGTCCCCTTTGGTTTTTTTTCAAAATTTCATTATAGATTGTCTGCACTCCCAATTCTACCCGGGTGCAGCCCAAGCGGCGAAATTTAGTAATTTCTTTTTTATTAATAAAATCCGGCCGAGTTTCCAGGGTAAGACCGACAACTCGATTGTCAGTTTTCTCGTTTCTTTTTTGTTCTTTTTGGAGGCTGGTAAACTTGTTGGCGATTAAATTTTTCGGATAATCATTAGCTGCGCGGAAACATTCTTGGATGAACCAGTCTTGATACTGGCCGGACAAGAAAGAAAAAGTCCCGCCCATAACAATGAGTTCAATTTTGTCAGTTTGGTGGCCATTAAGCTGAAGAGCGCGGATTCTGGCTTGAGTTTGTTTATAGGGATGGAAACCGGCTTTAATAGCCCGCATTACTGCAGGTTCATTGGAGAGATAACTTTTAGGCATATTTTTTTCGTCCGGGCAGTATAAGCATTTTCCCGGGCAAGGGAATGGCTTGGTTAAAACTGCAATAATAGTTACGCCGGAAAGGCTGCGAATTTTCTTGGTAATTAAAATGTTTTCAAATTTTTTATTCGGTTTTACCTCTTTATTTAAAACCATTTCGTTGTAAACTTTTTTTATTTCTGCATTTTTAATGCAAAAATTTTTTTCTTTTCCCGATAATTTTTTCTTTAAAACTTCGAGGGATTTTGTGCCGGTCAGTTTCTCTTGGATAGCTTTATTTATAAATTTTTTTATGGTATGTTTCTTCATAAGATGAGAATAAACTTTTTAAAATAGAATTTAGCTGGATAAAAAAATAACTATATCTAAAATTGTTAAATTGTTTTATTGTTAGATTGCTGGAAAACAATGCAACAATTTAGCAATGCAACAATTATTTTGTAAAAATGAATCAAGGTGAAATTAGAAAAAAAACTAAAGATTTTTATAATCAGTCCGCCCAATCTTTTTCTCGAACCAGAAATTATTGGTGGGAGGACTTAAGTTTTATTAAAGAATACATTCCCCAAAATGGCAAGCTTTTAGACTTAGGCTGTGGCAACGGCAGGTTGGCAAATTTTTTAAGAGAAAATAATTTTAAGGGCGAATATATCGGCGCAGATATTTCTGAAAAATTGATACGCATTGCTCAAGAAAATAATCCAAAGGGAAGATTTAAGTTGATAAAAAACGAAAAAAATTTACCCTTTGAAAATGAAATTTTTGACGCCGTGGTTGCAGTTTCTGTTTTCCATCATTTTAATCCTTCTATGGCTGAAAAAGCGCTCAAGGAAATTAAAAGAATTTCCAAGCCCAATGCTGTTATAATTATCACTAGCTGGAACCTTTGGCAGAAAAAATATTTAAGATTTTTAGGAAAAAATATTTTTAATGGCCGTTTTTCTTTGATGGCGGAAATAACTTTCAAAGACAGCGAGAAGGTTCATTTTCGCCCTTGCTATTGGTGGACCAGAAAAAAATTTAAAAGAAAAGCAGAAAAAATAGGCTTTAATGTTTTAAAGAGCGGCTGTACAGTTAATAAGAAAAAACAGAAGAGAAATATATACTTTATTTTTAAAAAACAAAGTATATAGTATTCCTAGCACAATGCCTCGTAAAAAATTTTAATTTCCATTTGCTTTTTTGGATACTATATTTTAAAATTAAATAAAGAGCGTAACTTATAAATATTAATAAAATAACAATGTGTGCACAAAAAAGAAACTTGGCGGCAAAACAGAAAGTAAACCAGGCCAAAAAGAAACTTAATGCAGCGCAGGAAAAAGCGCAAAAAGAGGTGAAAAAGGTAAAAGCCGAAATGGACAAAGCGGTTAAAAAGGTGGACGGCTATGTGAAAAAAAATCCGCACAAAGCTTCTTTGATTTCAGCCGGCGTTGGAGCGGCCATCGGAGCTGCTTTAGCTGTTTTATTGAAAGGGAAAAGGGGCGGAAAAAATAAGAAATAAAGAAATAAAATATTTATCCTGTTTTTTGGCTAAAATCGTTTCTATTGTTTAAAGCGGAAAGCGCTGTCACTTCGTAATCTTGCGCCGGTTTAGCGTGAACAGGGGGTTTTATAATTTTTAAGATAAAAAAATGGAAGGCTTGCCATATAGTAGTTTTGTAGAGCTGGCAGTGAACCAAGGAGTGCCTTTGTCTACAGTAGTTTTAATTTTAATGTTGCCCATCCTGGTGGCTGTTATTGCTTTTTTTCGCCAAGTAGTAGGCATTAAAGCTTTTGGCATTTATACGCCGGCTTTAATTATTTTTGCTTTCTTAGCTATTAAATCCGAATCTCAGAGCTTCTGGGGGGGGATCAAATATGGCATTTCAATTTTTATTTTGGTTATCATAGTTGGCACATTGTTAAGGATGTTCCTCAAAAAATTTCGCTTGCTTTATCTTCCAAGAATGGCAATAGTGATTTCTATTGTAGCGCTTACCACGCTGATAGTTTTAATGATTAGCGGATATTTTAACCGCACTGGTTTGGCTAGTGTATCCATTTTTCCTATTTTAATAATGATTACTTTAGTGGAAAAATTTGTGGCTGTGCAGATAGAAAAGGGCAACAAATCAGCCATATTCTTGTCTTTAGAAACTTTACTTCTTTCTTTGGTGGGGTATTTTTTGGCCAGCTGGCAAAAATTGATTGAATATTTGCAAGCTTATCCTTGGATTGTTTTTATCGCTATCGCTCTAATTTTATTTTTGGGCAAATGGAGCGGCCTTCGGTTAACGGAATATTTTAGATTTAGAGAAGTTTTAAAAAACGCTAATGTTGAAAATGATAATAAAAAATAGAGGCATACTGGGCATGAACGCCCGGAATTTGAATTATATAAGGCCATATAATCTCCAGTATGCGAAGAAGTTAGCTGATAACAAATTGAAAAGTAAAAAGCTTTTAAAAAAAAATAAGCTGCCAGTTCCCAAATTAATTGCCAAAATTAATAATTATGAAGATTTAGACAATTTTGATTTTAATTTACTGCCTCCCAGTTTTGTATTAAAACCTAATTTAGGCTTAGGAGGAGAGGGTATTGTAGTGGTTTACGGCAAAAGAAAAGGGCCGGATAACATTTGGATAAAAGCAGATAAAAGCTTGGTCACAGAGAGCGATTTAAAAAATCATATCAGAAATATTTTAGACGGCTCTTTTTCCCGCATTAATGCTCCAGACATTGCTTTTTTTGAGGAGCGAGTGAAATTATCTAAAATATTCAAACCATATTCTTACAAAGGAATGCCGGACGTAAGAGTAATAGTCTACAATAAGGTTCCCATTATGGCTATGCTTAGGCTGGCTACCGTGGAATCTGAAGGACGGGCTAATTTGCAATTAGGGGGAATCGGCTGCGGCATTGATATGGCTACCGGCACTACCACCACTTCCATTCAAGGAAAAACAAAAATTATCGAATATGTGCCTAATACTCGGCTGCCCTTGAGGGGAATAAGAATTCCTTATTGGGAAGAGATTTTGGAAATGGCCATAAAAGCCCAGCAAGCTTCAGGAATTGGATTTTTGGGCGCTGACATCGCCCTGGATCGCGATCAAGGGCCGGTTTTTTTAGAACTTAACGCCCGGCCGGGGCTTTCTATCCAGATTGCCAATTTAGAGGGCTTGCTTTCTCGACTCAGGAGAGTCGAAGGCTTGAAGGTGAAGACTATTAAGCGGGGGATTCAATTGGCTAATAATCTTTTTGGAGGAGAAATTGAGGAGGAATTAGAAGAAATTTCCGGCAAGCGGATTATCAACACTGTAGAAAAAGTTAAATTAATCGGCCGGAACGGCAAGGAAATTGAAGTAGACGCTAAAATAGACACCGGCGCTTTTTCCACCTCGATTGATGCTGAAATCGCGGAAAAATTGGGTTTTGAAGAATTGTTGGAATATTTTAAACACTTAAATTTGCCAGCCGACTTTTCACGCGATGAAGTGAAGGAAGTGGAAAAGGATTTGAGAAAAAAACACGTCAAAAAGCACCAGGAATTGGAAGATATTGTGGCCGTGTATTCTTCCAGCGGCGTAACCATCCGTCCCAAAGTAAAAATAAATTTTATAATGGACAAGCGGAGAGTTTATTCTCGCGCTAACATTATTGAGCGGGGGGAAATGAAATATTCAATGATTATCGGCAGAAGTGATTTGAAGAGGTATCTGGTGGAAGTTGGATAACTTTTTTAAATAATTTTAATTTAATGAAATTAATAACCGTTACTGGAACAAAAGGGAAAACAACCGTGGTTAGGTTACTTGATCATATATTTCAAGGTTTGTTTTTTAATACACTGAGAGTAGATACAGATGGCCATTATGTTAACGGCAAACAGGAAAGCAATTATGAAATATCTAAGAAAATATGGGGAGTAGTTCCTAATGTTTGTCCTGGAAGATACTTGTTTGAGTTGCAAAATATGGATTTAAAAAATACAGTAGCGATCCTAGAGGCAGCCATTGGGTCATCCTCTCTAAGCGGGCTGGGCTATTCCCGCCATAATATTGGGATTTTTACCAATATTTTTGAGGATCATATAACTAAAATGAGAATTAAAAACAGAAAAGATATTTATAAAGCCAAGAGGTTCATCTTTGAAAGATTAAAAGAAGATGGAACATTAATATTAAACGGAGCGGATGATTTTTTAGCAGAAAACATGAAAAAGGAGAAAAAAATTCCCGGAAAAAAAATTATCATCGGAGAGAAGGAATCATTCGGGAGTGCTTTTTTTAATGAAAAACAAGATGCGTTAATTGAAATAGAAGGAAATGATTTATTTTTTTACAGATCAGGAGAAAAAAATATAATTTTTAATTTAGAAGAAATACCCTTAACATTTAAAGGGCTTTTCATGCCCAATGTTTATAATATAGCTTTCGTAGCTGCTGCCATGATAGCTTATTTTGGAGAAAAATTTTTCTGGGAAAAACGCAAGGACATTTTTTCTTTAATGAAAGATTACAAAGTTAACAAAGAAGGGGGAAGGTTAGTTTTTTTAAAAGATAAAATATCAAGAAAAAAAGTAATTATAGATTTTGCTCACGAGAAAGAATCCTTAAAACAGATTGCGCTTTTGGCTAAAAATTTTGGCAAAAAAGTATGGGGAGTTTTAAGACTTGATCCCTCAAGAATTAATGAGGATATTTTTAGAACCGCTGAATATATTTATCCATTCTATGATTTTATAAATATTTACGATAAAGTTGATGGAGCAGCAATGAAAGAAAGTTGGTTAAAAGCTGAAGGAAAAAAAAGAGGCATAGGCGAAACAGCCGCTAAATTTGCCGAAGGACTTAAAAAGTCGGGATACAATAATTTCAAGGTAATTCTGAAAGAAAAAGACGCCTTTCTAGACGCTTTTAACAAAGCTGATAAAGGGGATATTATTGTTTATATAGACAATGGCAGCAACCATAAAAAGGCTTACGAATTTGTTAAAAAAATAATAAATAATCAGAAATAAGGATGAAAAGAGTATTATTAATTGTAGGCAACAGAGAGTTTGACGAAAATTATAAGATTTCAAGGTTAAAAGAAGAGTTTGCTAAAAAAGGAATTAAATCAGATGTTTTTTCCAGTGTTGGCGCCATAATAGAACCAAGCTTTTTTAACAATCTAGATTTAAATAATTATCTCTTTGCTTATTTTATAGATAATTGTTATTTCCATTCTTATATAAAAAAAATATTTGAAAAAACAAAAGAGTTCAATTTTTTCCCTGCTACTGATTTTAGTTTTAACGATAAGTTTCATAATGGGATTTTTTTAAGTTCCATAGATATTCAAATTCCTAAAACTTTATTATTAACGAGCAGAAAAAGAAAAGATATTAAGAAATTAATTGAAAGTTTAGGGGGATTTCCTTGTATTTTAAAAAAGGTCAATGGATCGGCCGGAAATTATGTAGGTTTAGCAAAATCTGTGGGTGCCATAAAACGCTTTACTAGGAAGATGCCCCACGGAATAAATGGCATAAAAAATATTTTACTGCAGGAATTTATAGAAGAATCAAAGGGCACAGATTTTCGTGTTATTTGTTTAGGAGATAAAATTTTAGGCGGAATCAAAAGAAGTTCTCAGGGCAGGGATTTTAGAGCAAATGTATCTCTGGGCGGAAAAGCAGAAATAATTGAGGTAGATAAAGAATTGGCGGAGACAAGCAAAAAAATAATGAAAGAAAGCGGCCTTTTCTATGCAGGTTTGGATTTTATTAAAAGCAACAGGGGATATTTAGCCATAGAGGTAAACACCTGTGCCCAATTTGAGGGCTTTGAGAAGGCGACCGGTCTTAATATAGCTAAAAACATTGTAGAAAAATTATTGGAAATAAGTAAGAAGTAATTTTTTTAAAAAATGTCTAAGAAAAAATCTAAAAATATGCGGTTGCAGAAATTGCTGGATGAACGGGTAGGCCACATAAAAAAAGCAGGAAGTAATTTTGGAAAAAAAGTGAGGAAGAATGGAACAAAGCAAATGAATAAAATTAAAAATATGCCAGAGAAAAAGAAGAAAAAAATCTGGAAGATTTTGCTTATAATTATCGGCATAGGTTTTTTGTCTGTGGCTGGTGTTTTTGTCTATTACGCCAAAGACTTGCCGGATCCGGGCAAAATTAATAAAAGAATTGTGGCGGAATCAACCAAAATTTACGATCGTACCGGAGAACAGCTTTTGTATGAAGTGCATGGCGAAGAGCGCAGGACGATAATTCCGGAAGATCAAATCCCGGCCGCGGTTAAATATGCCACTATTGTATTGGAAGATCAAAGTTTTTTTAAGCATCACGGCGTGGATTTCCAAGGAATAATCAGAGCTGCCTTAAAAGATGCAATGAAAGGGAATGTGGCTCAGGGAGGCTCCACTATCACTCAGCAGTTTGTTAAAAATTCTATTTTAACTTCGGAGAAAAAAATATCCCGTAAGATAAAAGAAGTAGTGCTGGCAATTGAGATTGAGCAGAAATTCACTAAAAAGCAAATTCTTCAGATGTATTTAAACGAAATTCCCTACGGGTCCAACGCTTATGGCATTGAAGCGGCTGCCCAAACCTTTTTCGGTGTTCCCGCCCGGGATTTGACTTTAGCTCAGTCAGCGCTATTGGCGGCCCTGCCTAAAGCGCCTACCTATTATTCTCCGCATGGCTCTCATACGGACAAACTTTTGGCGCGCTGGAAGTATGCTTTAACGAAAATGCAAGATTTGGGCTATATTACCCAAGAGCAATACGAAGAGGCTGTTAATCAGGATGTGTTGAAACAGATAATTCCTTTTCGAAGCAATATAAAGGCGCCTCATTTCGTGCTTTATGTAAAGGAGCAATTAGTGAAAGAATTTGGCGAAGAAGAAGTGGAGAAAGGCGGTTTTAATGTCTATACCACTCTGGATTGGGATATGCAGCAGCTGGCAGAGAGAGTAGTCAAAGAAGGCGTAGAAAAAAACGGAAATAAGTATAACTTTTCCAATGCCGCTTTAGTGGCCTTAAATCCTAAGAATGGCCATATTTTAACCATGGTTGGTTCCAAGGATTATTTTGACGAGTCTATTGACGGCAATGTCAATGTGGCTATTCGGATGCGGCAGCCGGGCTCTTCTTTCAAGCCCTACGTTTATGCCCAAGCTTTTCGCAAAGGCTATATGCCGGAAACTACTATTTTTGATGTAGATACTAATTTTGAAGCTAGCAATGGCAAGGAATATAATCCAAAAAATTATGACAATAAAAATCGGGGGCCGATAAAGATGAAAAGAGCGTTGGCAATGTCTTTAAATGTTCCGGCAGTAAAGACGCTTTATTTGGCTGGCATTAAAAATTCCATTGAATTAGCTAAATCTATGGGCATTACCACTTTAAATAATCCTTCTCGCTATGGATTAGCTTTGGTTTTGGGCGGAGGCGAGGTCAAATTAATTGATCACGTTGCCGCTTTTTCCGTGTTTGCCAATGCAGGAGAAAAAAATGAAAAAACTGCCATTTTGAGAGTGGAGAAGCCGAATGGGGAAGTTTTAAAAAATTATGAGAACCAGAAAGAAAAGAGAGTTTTAGAAAAAGATGTGGCTTTGCAAATTTGCGAAATTCTTTCCGAGAATAAGTATCGAGCGCCAGTCTTTGGGACAAATAATGATTTAGTAATTTCAGGGCGGCAGGTAGCGGCGAAAACGGGAACTACCAATGAATGGCGGGATGGCTGGCTAGTCGGCGCTTCGCCTTCTTTAGCGGCCGGCGTCTGGACTGGAAACAATAATAATACGCCGATGGCCCAAGGGGCGGATGGCTCTTATACGGCAGGCCCAATTTGGAATGCTTTTATGAGCCAGGCCTTAAAGAATAAGCAGTTGGAAGAATTTGAAAAGCCCAAGAGCATTCGAGAGTTGATAGATATGAGAATTTCTGAAGGAGCCATCATAAAACCTATCTTAGATGGCAGTTTTGAAGCAGAAGAAGAAATAGATGTTTGCAAAAAAGATGACGGGGATTATTGCCTGGCCAACAAGCATTGTCCGGACAGCTTAATGGAAGACAAGCATTTTTTCAACGCCCATACTATCTTATATTACGTAGATAAAGACGACCCCCTAGGCGAATATCCGGAAGATCCCGATGATGATCCCCAATTTAAAAACTGGGAAAAAGCGGTACAAAAATGGGCTGAAAAAAAGGCGGACAAAGAAAGCTTAAAAATAGTGCCGGAAGATGAATGCGATGATGACGATTTTGACGATTTTTTTTCTGAAATTGAAATCACCAGTCCGGGGGAGGGTGAAACTATTACAGAAAAAATTATTAAAATAAAAACTGACATTCATGGAGACGCCGACGTGGATCAAGTAGATTTTTTCTTTGATGGAAAATCTATTGGCTCAAGAAAAGATAAGCCCTACGAAAAGGAGTATAACATTCCGGATGACAAGGATGGAAAAAGTGTGGAAATAAAAGTAAAAGTTTACGATGAAGACGGAGGAAAAGACGAAGATAGTATTAGGGTAAAAATAGATTTTGCTGAATAATGTTTCAAGAGCGGGCTACTTTTTTATGAATAATACCGATTGCTCTTTTCTTCGAAAAAATATAAAATAAAGGCAGAATCGGAGAGTT
>CAZRQA010000004.1:13116-24441 GCA_964602335.1 uncultured Bdellovibrionales bacterium | reverse complement strand
AAGTATATTTTTAGTCATTTATTTTTATTTATAGCAATCATTAATTAAAAAATAATTTATTAATAATTAATAACAGTTGATTGATATTAAAATCCTTATTAACTTATATTGACTATCCTCTCCTGCCCTGCTAAACTAAACACTAGTTGTTTTATCAAGAAGCCGTGGCCTTGTAAGCAAAGCTTCCCAAGCTGAACTTGGCCTTTGTTCAACTAATTAACTAATCACTAATTCCTATGTCAAAAAGAACTTATCAGCCTAAAAAAAGAAAAAGGGCTCGCTGCCATGGATTCCTGAAAAGATCGCAAACCAAAAATGGCAAAAGGGTACTAAAACAAAGAAGGCAAAAGGGCAGAAAAAAATTGTCTGTCTAGCTTTTTAAGTTTTTACGTCAATTTACAGAAATTGGCTTTATTGTTTGTGCGTGATTCACCCGCCTAGAATCGACATTTGGTCAAGGCTGGTAAATTTGTAGGAGCTTTCTCAATTCTACCTTAAATATTTTATTTTACAATGTTGCCTAAAAAATACCGGGGTTTAAACCAAAAAGAAATTCAATTTATTTTCAAAAAAGGCTGGGCGCAAAAATATAAAAATTTATTAATAAAATTTGCCCCCAACAATTTAAATCACCCTCGTTTAGCCTTAATAGCCGGAAGCAGTGATTTCAAGAAGGCCACTGAAAGAAGCAACGCCAAAAGGCTGATTTCTCGGGCTATAGAAAAATTTTTACCTAAATTAAAAAATTATGATATTATAATCCTATTAAAAAAATATCCTCTTGAAGAAATGGACCCTCAAATTATAACTAGCCATATGGAAAAAATATTAAATGAAGCCAATTTGTTGAAAAAATGATTTTAATAAATAAATCCCCCTCAATAACTAACTATTAAAAAATAAAAAATGTCTTTTTTAATCAACCTCTTTAATGCCGTAGTTTATGAACCGCTCTATAACGCCTTAATTGCAATATATAACATTATTCCCGATTTGGGTGTAGCCATAATAATTCTGACGGTTATTATTCGTATTTTGTTGCTACCGCTTTCTAAAAAATCCATCGTCTCTCAAAAGAAAATGCAGGAAATTCAACCGGAAATCAAGAAAATCCAGGAAAAGCACAAAAATGATAAACAAAAACAGGGCCAGGCAATGATGGAGTTTTACAAAAAAAATAAGATTAACCCTGCTTCCGGCTGCTTGCCGCTGATTGTTCAGCTTATTATTTTAATCGGCCTATACCGGGTATTTATGGCTGGGGTAGGAATGAGTGATAGCGATGGGCTTTTGTATAGTTTTGTATCTCAACCGGAATCAATCAACCATATTGCCTTTGGATTTCTTGAAATTACCAAAAGGAGCATTCCGTTAGCCATTATTTCTGCCATCTTCCAATATTGGCAAACTAAAATGATTATGGCTAAAAATAAAAAACCGCAGCAAGAGCCAGCAAAGAAAAAAGAGGGCGAACCCGACTTTTCTTCTATTATGCAAAAACAGATGTTGTATATAGGGCCTATTATTACTTTATTTATTGGTTTGCAATTTCCTGCCGCTTTGCCGCTTTACTGGATTGTAACTACCCTGTTTATGATCGGTCAGCAATACTTGATTTTCAAGGAAGACAAAAAACCTGCTTCAAATCCGGGACAGAAAAATTAATTGAAATTAAGTTTACAAAAATTAAATTTTAAGTTATTATTCACTATCCAAAGGATTTATGAGATAGTTCGGCTAAAGAAGAAAATGGCTTAAAAAATAATTAACTAATTTTAAATATATGGATGAAGAAAGCAAAAAAACTTTAGAAAAAATTACTAAAGGGATGTTGGAAAAAATGGGCATTAAGGCCTCTGTCAAAATTGCCACTAATGCCTTAGACGAACAAAATTCTTTTACTGTTGAAATTGATACTCAAGATTCTAGTTTTTTAATCGGCCGGGGAGGTATGAACTTAGCCGCTTTTCAGCATATTTGCCGGCTTTTAGTGCGGAAAGAGCTTGATCGGCCCGTTAATTTTTTCATAGATGTTAATAACTATCGCCAAAAAAATCAAGAGAATTTAATAAAGGATGCACAAAAAGCTATCCAACAAGCATTGGAAAAAGGAGAAGAAGTTGAAATGCCGCCGATGAATGCTTATGAAAGACGGCTAGTTCATATGGAAGCAGCAGAAAATGAAAATATCGAAAGCGAAAGCGTAGGTGACGGCGAAGAGCGGAGAACTGTTATTCGACCGCTTAAATAATGAAAAACTTTTTATTTTACAATAAACTAAGCTATAATAACTTATAGCGATTTTTAAATGCTCATAACAAGATATTTAACATAATATACAGAATAATCCAAAAATCAATTAATTGCCTATAATACCCGCTCCAAATAACTAAATTGCAACTCCCATGTCCACCTCTAGAAAAGTGGCTTATAATGTCATTGCCGCTTCAACAGCAAAAATACTCAGCACCGTAGCAGCGCTTATTGGTGTTGCCTTAATAACACGTTATTTGGGCCAGGAAGGTTTTGGCTTGTATGCTACCGCCCTAGCCTTCCTTCCCTTTTTTGGAGCTTTAGGGGATTGGGGTATCTACCAAACAACTACTCGGGAAATTTCCCGGCCAGAAACAAACGAAAAAGAAATCGTTTCCAACGCTATGGGGATGCGGCTTATGGTTTCTATTGGCCTGGCTATTTTTACTCCCCTTTTTGTCGCTTTCCTGCCTTACACTTTTGAGCTAAAAATAGCTATCATAATCATGGCGCTCTCTTATATTTTTTCTTCCGGTTATCAAACATTAATTGGATTATTCCAGAAAAGATTACTAATGGATCGAGTCACTTTCATTGAATTTATAAGCAAAGTGGTGCAAGTATTTCTAATTTTCATTGGAGTAAAGATGGACTTAGGATTTTATTTTATAGTTCTTACCTTGTTAATTAATATGATACTGAGCTTTGTTATAATTTTTTTGGTTTCCAGAAAATTTATAAAATTCAGACTTTACTTCAATTTGCCTTATTGGAAAAAATTCCTAAAACAGTCTCTGCCTATCGGCCTATCGGCGTCAGTAACTTTTATTTATTTTAAAGCTGACACTATCTTATTGTCTTTATTTAAGCCTCCGGAGGAGGTGGGCATTTATGGCGCCGCCTACAAGGTAATTGAAAATATCAGTTTTTTCCCGGCTATGATAGTCGGCTTAACGCTGCCAATGTTTGCTTACAACGTTTTTAATAACAAAGAAAAATTTATCTTTTTAGTAAATAAGAATTTCAAGGTTTTTTTAATTTTGGTAATCCCCTTGGTAGTTGGCACTTATTTTTTAGCCGATGGCATCATCGCCTTGATAGCCGGACCGGAATTCGCTCCCTCCGCTGATGTCCTGCGTATTATCATCTACGCCTTGGCCTTCATTTTTTTCGGTCATTTATTTAATAACATTTTAATTGCCGCCAAACTGCAAAAATATCTGCTAATTTCCCTTTCTATCTGTGCCGCCTTTAATTTGATAAACAACTTAATTTTTATTCCCAAATATTCCTATTACGCCACTTCATATATTTCCATAGCCACAGAATTGCTCGTGGTAACTCTTACCGGATTCATTATTTTGAAAAAATTAAAATTC
Source organism: uncultured Bdellovibrionales bacterium (assembly GCA_964602335.1). Classification (GTDB taxonomy): domain Bacteria; phylum Patescibacteriota; class Minisyncoccia; order Moranbacterales; family DUUL01; genus CAYMRZ01. The sequence continues at coordinate 20,809 of CAZRQA010000004.1, read as the reverse complement.
TTTCCCCGAGCCAATAATTTATTGGCTATTATTGCATCGGGTATTTTTATGTTTATTTATCTTTGGATACTCCAGGATAAAAACTTTTTCTTCTTGCTGTTTAGCTGCCCATTAGTCTATTTCGGCAGCTTAATTTTAATGGGTGGTGTTTCCAAACAAGAAATCACAAGCCTCATCAAAAAAGAAAAGTCTTTAAAAAATATTAAAAAATAACAATTTCCGTAGCTTTAACTACTTCATTCTTTATCATACAGTATACTGGAATACTGTATGATAAACTTTATTAAAAATGAAACCTTCTATTTCATTCATTGTTATTACTTATAATAATGAAAAGGAAATTCAAAAATGCCTCGAGTCTATAAAGAATCAGGGCATAAATTTCAATATTATTATTGTTGATAATAATTCCGAAGATAAAACCTTGTCTTTGATTAAAAAATTATCTACTCATACAAATAATCTTTCCCTTTATAACGAGAAGGAATTAGGAAAAATTGCTAAAGTTCATTTAATTAAAAATAAAAAAAACTTAGGCTTCGCTCAAGCGGTTAATCAAGGAATAAATTACGCTCAAAAAAAATTCCATCCCGATTTCTATTTTCTGATTAATCCGGATGCCTATCTGGAAAAAAATTGTTTAATTAGAATTCTGAAAAAAATCCAAGAGTCCGACTCTTGGAGAAATGTTCTTGTTTCGCCCTTAATTATTGATCCCCGAAATAACCAGCCTTGGTTTTCCGGCGCTAAAATTAATTGGCTAAAATTAAAAACCAACCACATCAAACTACAAACTATAAACTACAAACTACAAACCGACTATCTTACCGGCTGCGCCTTACTCATCCCTAAAAAAATTACCCGGGTCTTGTCTTCCTCTTTTAAGAACAGACGCAAGGGGAAGATAAAAATCTTCGATGAAATTTTTTTCCTTTATTATGAGGACGTTGATTTTTCTCTGCGCGCTCAAAAGACCGGGTTTAAATTAAAAATAATTCCCCAAGCTATTTGCTATCACCAGGAATCCAGCTCCTCTGATTCAAAAGATAAAAACTACTATCTAGTGAAAAGCGGGCTTATTTTTTTCCACAAGTATTATTCCAAGCTTCTTCTCCCCTATTTTTGGCTTACTTTTTATCTAAGATTTTTTTACCATAAATACATTTCTAACAAAAAAGAGGTCTTCCAGGCAATGAAGGACTTTAAAAACTCTGATTAATTATATTTGTTACGTAGCATGTACACTGTTTTTATCCGCCGATAGGCTGGCACCTTCGAAATAAACTTTTGCACCTCCACTCACTTCATTACTTCTTAAAAATCCATACCAAAAACCGCCGAACTGTTTCAGTCGGCGGTTTTTATCAGGTTAATAAAATCTTAATCCAAATTCATCCTTGGCTTGCCTCTTCTTTGATGCCTTTTGGCTACTTTAATCCTGGCTAATTGTTTTTCTACCTGGGAAATAACGGCAGCATATTGTCCTTCGTCTAAATTTTTCCTTGCTTCCTGTTTCATTTCTTCTGCTCTTTTGCGCGCCTCTTCTGCTCTTTCTAGGTCTATCTCCTCCGCTTTTTCTGCCGTGTCCGCTAATATGGTCAACTCGTTGTTTTGCAATTCTAAAAATCCGCCTGAAACAGCTATAGTAAAACTCTCTCCACGGCTTTTTATTTCAATTTCCCCGGGAACTAAAGTGGCAATCAGGGGAATATGCCCGGGGAGAATTGTTATCATTCCCTTATAGGTAGGTATGATTACTTCAGTAATTTCTTCTTGAAAAACTATCCTTTCTGGCGTGGCTATTTTCAAATAAATAACTTTTTTCATTTAAAATCTTCACTAAATAATATAATATTTTTAATAGTAGCTTGGCTAATATCTTGATTTTTCAAATACCGCTCCTTTCAAAATTTTATTTTTTTACTTCATTAATTCCACCTTTCATGTAAAAATCACCTTCATTCTTGTCATCGTGTTTGCCTTCCAAAATTTCCTTGAAACCCCGCACCGTTTCCTTCAATGGAACATATTTTCCGTCTTGGCCGGTAAATTGGGAAGCCACGAAAAAGGGCTGGGATAAAAATTTCTGAATTTTTCTGGCGCGGGCTACCGTAATCTTATCTTCATCGGAAAGCTCCTCCATTCCTAGAATAGCAATAATGTCCTGTAAATCTTTATATTTCTGCAAAACCTTTTGCACATCCCTAGCTACTCGATAATGCTCTTTGCCGATAATTTTCGGATCTAAAATAGTAGAATTAGAATCCAGCGGATCCACGGCTGGATAAATTCCTAATTCGGAAAGCGCCCGGGAAAGCACTACAGTTGAATCCAAATGGGCAAAAGTAGTGGCTGGAGCCGGATCAGTTAAGTCATCAGCCGGGACATAAACCGCTTGTACTGAAGTAATTGACCCTTCTTTGGTAGATGTAATCCTTTCTTGTAATTTACCCATATCTTCTGCCAAAGTCGGCTGATAGCCTACAGCAGAGGGAATTCTGCCTAATAAAGCAGAAACTTCTGACCCTGCCTGGGTAAAACGGAAAATATTATCAATAAACAGCAGCACATCCTTTTTTTCATCATCGCGAAAATATTCCGCCATTGCTAAAGCTGAAAGGGCCACCCGCTGACGAGCGCCAGGCGGTTCATTCATTTGTCCAAAAACTAGAGCAGTTTTATCTAATACGCCAGATTCTACCATCTCATGGTAAAGGTCATTTCCTTCCCGAGTTCTTTCTCCTACTCCGGCAAAAATGGAAAAGCCTCCGTGCTCTTGGGCAATATTTCGAATCAATTCCTGGATTAAAACCGTTTTGCCTACCCCCGCTCCGCCGAACAAACCAACTTTTCCACCTTTTAAAAAAGGACAAATTAAATCAACTACCTTAATTCCGGTTTCAAAGACCTCCGTTTTAGTAGATTGGTCTTCAAATTTTGGAGCCGGCCGGTGAATAGGAAATTCCTTCCCAGCTTTTATCGGTTGTTTTCCGTCAATAGTATTGCCTAATACATCAAACATCCGCCCTAGAGAAACTTCCCCTACTGGCACAGAAATTGGAGCACCGGTATCTACTACTTTCATCTGCCTCTTTAAGCCGTCAGTACTGCCCATAGAAATAGTTCTTACCTGGTTTGAACCGATATGCTGCGCCACCTCTAAAATAAGCTTTTTATTATTTTCTAATTCCACTTCCAAGGCATTATTTATGAGTGGCAATTTTTCATTAAATTTTGCGTCCACGACGGGACCAATAATTTGCGTAATTTTTCCTTCGTTCATATGAATATTTAATTAATTAAAATTTTAAACTTTCTAATTTTAAAACCTTTTCCTACTCAAGCGCAATCCTTCCTGAAGTAATCTCGGCAATTTCCTGGGTGATGGCTGACTGTCTCAACTGGTTATAAGAATATTCTAAATCTTCTATCATTTCTGCTGCCGCTTCGGTAGCGTTTTTCATCGTCATCATCCGCGCCGATTCCTTAGAAGCATTTGATTCTAAAATAGCATGATAAAGCTGCATTTCTACTAATCGCGGCAAAAGGTATTTGAGCACCTTAATCGGCTTTGGCTCTATTTTATAATCATTTTCTTTTTCCCGGCTTAATTTTTCAATTTCCTGAGTAGCCATATTTTGTGCCGGATCAGAAGGACCAGTTATTTCTAAAATTTGTTTTTCAATATCAATTTTAGAAATAGGCAGCAACTGCCTTAATTTCGGCTCTTGCAGCATTGTATTCACATAATCCGTATACGCTATTACCACCTTATCATACCTAGCTTTCTTATAATCACTAATAACTAGGCTTGCCAACGAGCCTATGCTTTCCAGGCCAGGCAAATAACTAAATTCATCAAAAAAAGCCACTACATTATAATTGCGAGAATTCAGATAATCAAACCCTTTTTTTCCAACCGCAATAAAATCAAATTTAATCTCTTCGTCTGGAACACTGGAATCAATTTTTTCTACCCCGATGCGATTTACTTTTAGGGAATGGGGATTTTTAACTTGTTGCATAGTTTTCTTTAATATCTGAGCATTAAAGCTACCACATAACCCTCTATTGGAAGTAACTAAAATTACCAAAATATTCCTTACCTCCCTGGCCTTCAAAAGCCCGATATTGTATTTTTTAAAAGCTTTGGATAAATTAGTTAAAACATTCCAAGCGCTATTAGCATAAGGCCGAATGGATAAAACCCTGTCCACTTCTTTCTTCATTTTAGAAACTGCCACCATTTCCATTGCCCGGGTTATTTTCTGGGTACTTTTAATGGATTTAATCCTTCTTTGAATTTCCTTGGTTCCTCTCGCCATTTTTTAAAATATTTTAATTATTTTTAACTTCTTCTTTCTTTCCCTTTTCTTTTTTCTGATTCTTATCCTCTATTTTTTCTTCTTTTTTGTCCTTTTTCTCTTTTTTCTCTTTTTCATCGTCCTCTGAATGTTCTTCTTTGAAAAGGTTAGCATAGTCTTCGACTAATTGTTTTAATTTTCCCTCCAACTCCTCATCTAACTCTTTTTTCTTTTTTATATCTTCTAATAAAGCCTTTCCGCTTTTTTCAATATAACTGCAAAATCCCTTTTCCCATTCCCTAATTTTTTTTATAGCCACTTCATCTAAATATCCATTAGTTAAAGCCCACATTACGGCCACTTGCTTTTCCATCGGCATTAATTGGTATTGATCCTGTTTTAAAATCTCTATTGTTCGGTAACCTCGATCTATCTTTTGCTTAGTTTTTTCATCTAACTCACTGCCAAATTGAGTAAAAGCTTCTAATTCCCGAAATTGGGCTAATTCTAATTTCACCTTGCCCGCTACCTTTTTCATCGCTTTGGTTTGAGCCGCTGATCCTACCCTGGAAACAGAAAGACCCACACTAATAGCCGGCCGAATACCCTGGTAAAATAAATCGCCTTCTAAAAATATCTGCCCATCAGTAATTGAAATGACGTTAGTAGGAATATAAGCGGAAATATCGCCGGCCTGAGTTTCGATAATCGGCAAAGCCGTCAAAGATCCACCACCAAAATCCTCATTTAATTTAGCTGATCTTTCTAACAACCGGGAATGCAAATAAAAAACATCGCCTGGATAAGCCTCTCTTCCCGGCGGCCTTTTTAAAAGCAAGGAAATTTGCCGATAGGCCCAAGCATGCTTGGATAAATCATCATAGACCACTAAAACATCTTTGCCCTGATCCATAAAATATTCTCCAATGGCACATCCGGCGTAAGGGGCGATAAAGGAATAAGCAGCTGGGTCAGAAGCGCCTGCCACTACCACAATGGTATGATCCATGGCGCCATTTTCTTCTAATTTAGAAACAATTTGGGCAACTTTGGATTTTTTCTGTCCGATAGCCACATAAATACAAATCATGTCACTGTCTTTCTGGTTAATAATGCTGTCAACTGCAATAGCGGTCTTACCAGTCTGCCGATCACCAATAATCAATTCTCTTTGTCCCCGGCCAATGGGGATCATGGCGTCAATTGCTTTTATGCCTGTTTGTACCGGAGTATCCACTCCCTTTCGAGCAATTACTCCGGGCGCAATTTTTTCTATCGGATAATACTTCTTGGCTTCAATCGGTTCTTTGCCATCAATCGGCTGGCCAATTGGATTTATCACCCGGCCCATTAAGCTATCACTCACTGGTACGGAAAGAATTTTTCCAGTGGAAACAACTGTGGTGCCTTCTTTGATTTTTCCCACTTCCCCGATGACAATGACGCCAATTTGGCCATCTTCCAAATTTAAAACTACGCCATAAAGCCCTCCGTTTTCTTCTCCGTCTACTTCAAACTTAACCATTTCCGACATCATAGCGTCATCTAAACCGCTGATTTTAGCCACCCCATCTCCTACTTCCGTTACTGTCCCGACTTTTTTGTTTTCCACTGAAGTATCAGTTTCTAAAATTTCTTTTTTCAGTTGATCAATGATGTAATCTTTATCCATAGTATTATTTTATTTATAATTATTTTATTTATAATTAATTTATTAATTTTAAAATTTACAATCTCACTAGCCTTTCCTTGTTGCTAACATTATTAAATTTCAAATTTTAAAGTATAAATTTCAAAATAATTTTCAATGTTTTAATTTCTAAAATAAATTTTTCAATAAAAAATTATACATTATATATTATTTCCAGCCTGAGGCGAATCAGCCTCGGAGTGAAACTCTTAATTCCTAATGACTAATCTCCGATGAACGATCCCTGATGACTGCTGGCCAATCCATTAATTCCTAATTCACTAGCAACTAATTACTAATTGCTGCCTTTATCTTATTAATCTTGGAAAAAACTGTCCCATCCCAGACTTCGTCATCTTTTTGAATTAAAATTCCTCCCAATAGTTTTTTATCCTTAATATTTTCTATAATAATTTTATCTTTTTCGCTATTGTATTTATCAGCAAAAAAAATCTTTAAATTTTCTGTGGTGTCCAGCTTCAATTTTTCCCGAGTAAATACTTTTAGCCTGATTACTCCCCTTTTTTTATCCTTTACCTTTTTATATAATTCAATAGCTTGATTTAATTTTTGAGTATCTCGGTTAGCTTTCATAAAAACAGCTAATTTTTTAACCAACTTGGAATGTTCAGCTTCCGGCTGTTCCTTTATTTCTAATAAAAATTTGGCATATTGCTTCGGTGTAACTTTCATGTTTTAATAAATTTTTTAAATTATTTTGAATTTCGAATTTGTAATTTATTTGGATTTTGTCTCAATTACTCGAGATTGGAATCTGCAACTTATTCCCTAGTTCACCAATTGCTAGTTAACTGATGAATGATGACTGATGACTGATTCACTGATGACCGATGACCAGTATGTTGATTGCTGATGACCGGTTTACTGATTACTAGTTTACTAATAGCTAGCCCCCAACTTTCTAACTTTATAAACTTTTTTACTTTCTAACTTTTATTATTTATCTCCTCTAGCGCTTCCTTGATCAGTCGCTGGTCCTCTTCCGTACTAACATTCTTTTTTAAAACTTTTTTCAAAGCTACTACCACTAGCTGGCCCAGCTGGTCTTCTGCTTCTTTAAGCATTCTTTCCTTTTCAACTTGAATTTGCACCCGAGCCTCTTTTACTACTTTTCCCGCCTCTTCTTTGGATTTTTCCACTGTTTCTTTTTTATTCTTTTCCGCTATCTTCTGGGCATCTTCTAAAATAACCTTCGCTTCTTTCTTGGCTCCCAATATTTTATCTTCTCTAATTTTTTCCGCCTGCTCCAGTTGCTCTTGGGACTCTTTGGCATCTGCCAAGCCTTTTTCTATGATATCCGTCCTTTCTTTCATCTTATTCATTAAGGGTTTGTAAGCAAATTTATACAAAACAAAAAACACAATACCAAAATTTATCAGTTGAGCAATAATCGCTTTCACGTCAATATGAAATGAATTAATAATCTCTTGCATAGAAATGGGTTAATTTTAAATTTCAAATTTTAAATTTCAAAATAATATGATAATTTCCAAATTTTTAATGCAAATCATTTCAAAAATTAAAAACATTGGAAATTATTTTAAAATTTATACTTTAAAATTTAAAATTGTCCTGCTCCGTAAAACTGTTTTTTTATTTCACTGGGGTAAATAGTCCTTTATCCCAGCCCCGAAAATTCAGGACTGGTAAAAACACTATTTGATTGTGAAGGCAATTA
>CAZRQA010000004.1:0-13016 GCA_964602335.1 uncultured Bdellovibrionales bacterium | reverse complement strand
CCAGCCCCGAAAATTCAGGACTGGTAAAAACACTATTTGATTGTGAAGGCAATTACTAGAGCGTAAATAGCAATAGCTTCCGCAAAAGCCACATTTAAAATCATAGGAACCATAATTTTACTGGTAGCTTCTGGATTTCTCCCAATAGATTCCATTGCCTTAGCTCCGATTTTTCCGACTGCTAAAGCCGGGGCAATAGCTCCGACGCCGATTGCAAAAGCTTTTGCAAACATTGTCAGGTCTATCGCGTGTTGTACAACTTCATTTTCCATGGTTTTTTATGGACAAATTGTAATTCTCGACAGGATATTATTTTTAATGTCGGATCTACAATTCGCTTTAAAAATTAATTATTAATAAAAATTATTTTAGATTACTAATCAATTTGTCATTTGGATTTTGATATTTAGATTTTACCAGTCTTAATGTTCTTCTGCCGTCATCGTCATCGTCATGAACACCAACGCTAAAATAGCAAACACTGCGGCCTGCACTACTCCCACTAAAACTTCCAAAAAATAAAACGGAATCGGCAATAAAAAGGCAAATAGCATCATCATCGATGCAATCAAGATTTCTCCGGCAAAAATATTGCCAAATAACCGAAGAGAGAGGGAAACAACCTTAGCTGCTTCGCTCAAAATTTCCAAAAGACCCACTCCGAATTTAATCGGATTCACAAAACTGACTGTCTTATCCTTGGAAAATTTCCTAGGAATGTCTATTAATGCCTGGATATTGACAAATTTATTCAAATGCTTCCAAAATCCGATAGTGAAAACTCCTAAAATATGGGAAAAAATTATGGCAAACAAAGCTAGTGCTAAAGTGGTGTTTAAATCCGCCGTACCGCCCCGGAAAAATGGAATAAAATGCCCGCCATGTTCGTAGCCGACAGTGCCAATACCCGGGAGAATGCCCAGCCAATTATTAATCAAAATAAATAAAAATAGCGGCAGTACAATTGGCAGCAACCTTTCTGTCTTTTTTCGGTCCTGAGTAATGCTATCGGCAAATTTCATCGCTCCATCCAAAACTATTTCAAAAAAATTCTGCATCCCTTTTGGCACCAATTTAGCCTTCTTGCCGGCCGCTACAAAGAAAATAACTAAAACAAAAACAGCTATAACGCTGTTTAGCCAGGAGTTAGTGGCAGTAAAATTACCAATTTTAAAAATGGGCTCTGCATATAAATTTGTTTCATGGGTTGTTTCTTGGTGTTCGTTTCCCTGGCTCATCAAGATAACTTTATTATTATATAGAAATTTAATAATTTAAATTATGTCATTTTAACTTTTTTCTTCTTTTGAATTTCTAATTTGAAATTTACTTGAAGTTTAGAATTTGAAATTTGAAGTTTATTCCCTGACTACTAATCCTGTTTACTGTTATTACGCTTTTGTTTATTATTTTTTTTATCTCCCTCCTTATCTATTTCTTTCATCATTTTTATCGATTCCATCATAATGCCAAAAGAAGAAATTAAGAAAGCTACTCCGATAGTGGTTAAAAATAACCAGGGTTCTGTTTCATATTTTCGATCCAACCAGCGTCCTACAAATAAAGCTACAATAATTGGAATGGCAATCCATCCGCTGGTTTTTGCAAATAGCATCAATCCTGGTTGCCACCAAGATTTATTTTGCTTGTCTTTTTCTTCCTCCATTTATAAATAAAATTATTTCAAATCAGTTTTCGCCTAATTGACAGATAACTGAAAATAGTTAACGCGGACAGAACTCTTTTCAAAAGTGCAATGCAGAAATTTTTAAAAATATTATCACTATTATCACTATAAAATTATATAACCAAAAACGAAATCGGTCAAGTCGAAAAAAAATTCATCCTTGAAAATTCCAGTAGCTGGGGATGAATATTTTCCGTAAGTTTCCTTGAAAAATTAAATCATTAAAAATCCTCCTAACTAGCTAATCCTCCTCTATATACTTCTTAAACATATCCGCGTATTGCAAAACCCGGTCGCCGTACCAAAGATAATTTTCCCAGGCGCCGCCAGCCAGATACATAGCCGCCGCCTGCCGTTCTGCCGACTCTTTATGTTTGGTCACTCCATCCACCGCTGCCAGTTTCAAGCCCATGGCTATCATAGCATCTTCCAAATCCCAAGGATCTGGCGGATCATGGCCAGTTACTTTCTCCACCCGATCTTTATAACCCAGCCAAGTTGAAGGCATAAATTGGGCCGGTCCCATCGCTCCGCCCCATCCACCACAGCCGTCCTTGGCATCTGGATCATAGCAAATCCTCTTGGAAACCGGCATTTTCTTAGCTTTATATCCCAAATCATCACAAATATCTTCAAAGATATCACGCTGAGTGGGATTCATATCTTTTTTATAAGTGCCTCCTCCCACATTCTGACCCATATTCGATTCTACTCGCAAAACGCCCAATAAAAATTCCGCTCTCACTCCAGTTTCATCTGAGGCATACTCTGCTGCTTCAATTGCCTCTTCCAAATCAATCGGCTTGCCCAAGCTCTGCAAAGCATTCAGCTGCCGGCGCAGATCTTCTCGTTTAATATTTAATAAATCTATTTTTTCCTGGGTTTTTTCCAAGTAAAACTGCTTGCGCACCTCTTGGCTTTTCAGGGCTTTCTCTTGCTCTTTTTGTAATGACAAAGCTTTATATTCTTGCCTTTTTTTGTTTTCTACGATTTCTTTTTCATTATTCAATAAATTTTTTTCCGCCTCCATCCCTCTTATCATTTTTTCAAGTTCTACCTGTACCTGCTCAATTTGTTCTAAATAGTTAAAATATTTTCCTATATCATTCTGGCTACTCATAAAAAATAATTCCATTTCTTCATAGCTTCGGTTGAACTGCCTCAGTGCCTGGGCTAGATTTTCCTTTTGTTTCTTAATTTTTCTTGCCATTAAATTTATTTTCTTCTGTTTTTCATTAATATCTTCTTGAAACCCTTCTATCAAATCATTGGTTTGGGAAATTTCCTTTTCAGTCTCACTGATATTAGCTTCTATTTTTTTTAATTGGCCTGACAAAGTCAGCTCTTCTTCTTCTTTTTCTCCCAAGTCCTCCTCTATCTCTTTCAATTCCTTTCGAATTTCTTCTTTTTTATCTTCCTTATTTTCTGCTTCAGCCCAACAAAAAACCAGCAAAAAAGTTGCCGGTACAATAAAAATTAACCCTAACTTAAAGAGTATTCTCCTGTTTTGTTTTTTTGGCAAATATTTAACTAGTAATTAAAAAGTTTTTCCAATTAATAATCGCGGATGGTTATTCTTTCCTTGGTTTGCTGAAATTCCGCTTTAGCGGGATGAAGGCGATTTTTCTTCCCCATCTTCGGATCTTCCCTCTTCACCTTCTGCGCTCTCGCCATCTTCTTCCTTCTCTTTTTCTCCTATTTCTTCAATTTCATCAATATCTGTTTCCACTTTTTCATCTAACTCTTCCAATTCTTTTTCGGAGCGCGGAGCAGCTATCGTGGCAATCACAGTATCAGGCTCTAGGTCAACTGTGACACCTTCCGGCATTTTAATGTCTTTAATATAAATACAATCTTCAATATTTTTCAATAAGGAAGTATCGATTTCAATTTTTTTAGGCAAATCCTTGGGCAAACATTTAATCTTGATAGCGGTTAAATTCCTTAAAAATATCCCTCCGTGTTCTTTCACTGCCGGAGGCTCTCCGATATATTCCAGATCTACTTCTGCCTCCAATTTTTTGCCTTTCTGCACCTGAAAGAAATCCACATGTAAAAAACGATCTTTTACCGGATGAATTTGCACATCATAAATAAGCACTAAATGATCCTTTTTGCCTTTCTCTATTTCCAAATTAATCAAAGAGCTTTCGCCGGCGCTCTGATAAGCCTTAATAAACTCTCCCGCCTTAATCCAAATCGGACGGCTCTCAATTTCCGGCCCATAAACTACAGCCGGAATGCTTTTTTCTTTTTTTTCTCCTTTTTTTCTGGGGGAAGCCTTTAAATTTATCTCAACCATCTTGTAAAATAATTATTTATAAATAAATTCATTATTAAAACGCTATGTTCCATACTATTTTAGCAAATTTTTAATTCCAAAAATTTGATAATATTGATAATATAACGACAGCATAATCAAAACCACTTATAGCGCCTGCTAACTGGCTAATTACTGACAAGGATAGCTACTGTTTTTTCAGAGACTCATAAACACTTAAAACATCATCGCTGCTTATTGGCTCTCTTTGGGAAATTTGGCAAGCTTCCTTGTAATTTAAATCAGTCATTATTCCCATGCTCGCTATTCTCTCAGGCGCTTCCTTGCTAAAAACCGCTAAGGAAGAGTTCTTGCATTTTCTGCAATAAATATGCACCAAGGCGGAATCCTTATTCTCATTCACCAATTTTATATCTTCCTTTTTATGCCGCTGGTTGCAAATAGGACAAAAAATTAATGTTTTTATCTCTTTCATTAATTATTTTCAATTATAAAATGCCGGGATAGGCTTAGATTAATTCTATATTAATCAGCGACTTAACATGCTAACTATGCTAGCAATATTAATCCGAAACGTCAATACTTCCCTGCTTAATGCGTTTCATTATTTGTTTTATCTCCCATTCCGGCGTAGAAGCGCCAGAAAGCAAAACGGTTTCCTGTATATTATTTTTCGATAACTTCTTTTTTACTTTTTCTACCTGATCTGTGTAAATATCTTTTATCCAAAAAACATTTTTATTAAAATTTTTCGCTTTCTGCCAAAGCCTCTTGGTATTAGCGCTATGCCCTCCGCCTATAACTAAAACAGATTGATGTTTTTTAGAAAGTTCTTCCGCTTCTTTTTGCCGGCACTGGCAAGCCTGGCAAATTGTATCGTAAATTCTTATTTTAATCTCATTATTTTGATTGTTTTCTTTAAATATTTTTTTAATGCTTTGATATTTTTTTATGCTTTGGGTAGTTTGAGAAACTAATACGAACTTCCCGCCTTTTTTATTTTTATTTAAGAAACGGATGATATTTCTAGCTTCGACCACTGAATTAAAAATAAAAGGCTTATTCTCGCACCATCCTTTTATCCCTTTTACCTCTTTATGCTGTTTATCGCCGAAAATTAAAATGTTATAGCTTCTTCGGGAGTAATCGCTTACTAAATTATGAATTTTTTTTACGTTTGGACAAGTGGTATCAAAAATTCGTCCCCCCTTCTTTTTTATATTTTCAACAACCTTTCTTGAACAACCATGAGCGGTTATTATTATCCGGCTGCCTTTTTTTATTTTATTTAAATTATTTATTTTTTTAATCCCCCAACTTTCAATTTTTTTTTCAACGCTTGGATTGTGGGCTAAAGAACCAATGATATAATTGGTGCCTTTTTTTATTTCCCTGGAAAAAGACTTCTTTACTTTATTGAAAGCCCTTTGCACTCCTCCGCAGAAACTATTATTTTTCGGTATTATAAATTTCATAAAAACATTAAAAATTATCCAATGTCCCCTCAATGCTTGATTTTGTAATTCTCCCTCTATTTTTAATCCTGTCAACCCAAATTAAAACACTTGCTGAAAAACTTACTTCATTAATCCTAAAATTTCTTTGGAAATTTTTTCAGCCGCATCTGGAAAATAAAATTTACTTATATTATTAGATAGCCTTTTTTTAATTTTTTCATTTTTCATTATATCTTTCAAGTAATGCATCATCATATTTTTAGAAAAATTTTTCTCTTCCAAAACAATAGCTGCTTTTTCTCGCCCTAACTCATAGGCGTTTATCCTTTGGTGGTCATTCGCGCTTTCATGTATGGGAACCAAGATAGCAGGCTTTTTGTTGGCAGCTAACTCGGCAATATTAGTAGCTCCGGCCCTGGAAACTGCAATATCAGCTAAGGCGATTAAATGCCTCAATTCCTTTTTAATAAAAGCCAGGGGATAATAATCACTGTGTTCTATTTTATAGCCTCTTTCTGCTATTTCCTTGGATATCCTCTTGAAATCCCTTTTGCCAGTCTGGTGAATAACTTGAAAATTTTCTAATAAAACTTTTATATTTTCCGCTACTTTATTGTTAATAAACCTTGCTCCTTGGGAACCTCCTAAAAAAATAATTGTGGGTTTTACTTCCTTTTTCATTCCTAAAAAATCTCGGCCCTTCTGTTTATCTCCGTTTAGCACGCTTGGCCTAACAGGGACACCCGCTAAAAAAACTTTCTTCTTGGGAAAATACATCCGCGCCCTTTCAAAATTAATTGCTACTCTGCTAGCCAAAGAACCCATAAATCGGTTAGCTATTCCGGGCGTAGCGTCTGATTCATGTAATAAAATTGGAATTCGATAAAGCCAGGCCACAAAAACTACCGGCACGGAAGCATAGCCGCCCTTAGAAAAAACTGCATCCGGCATAAATCTCAAAAGGTACCAAAGAGACTGAATTACTCCTAAAGGAAATTTTAAAAAATCCAAAATATATTTAAATGAAAAATAACGGCGCAATTTTCCGCAAGCAATTGCCTTCCTTTTAATGCCATACTCTTCCATAATTTCTTTTTCTAATTTGCCTCCGGGCCCTAAAAAAAGAAACTCAATCTTTTTATCTTTTAGCTCTGAATTGTTGGACATTTCTTCAGCTACGGTAGCTAAAGGAAAAAGATGTCCTCCCGTGCCACCGCTGGTTAAAATAATTCTATAAGCCATGAAATTTTTTTAAAAATTTATCAAACTTGTTGTGATTCCCCCTCGTAATTTTCTCCATCTTGATTTTTATTTTGTTTTTCTCCTGAGGTTCCAGCTAAAACTTTCCTTTGTTTGGAGCCCTCTTGTTTGCTTACCACGCCCTCTTCTTCTAGTCTGTCCATGATATTGGCCGCTTTGGGATAGCCGACACCTAATTTTCTTTGCAAAAAAGTGGTAGAGGCCTTCTGAGTTTCAATCACTAAATTTTTAGCTTCCTTATAAATGGCTTCGTCTTTATCGCTATATTCTTCGCCCCCAGACAAGGAATTTTGGCTCTTCTTTTCCAAGGTTTCTTTTAATGAACCCGAGAGATAATCGGTCTCTGTTGAGCCCGGGCGTTCTTTCTGATTTTTAATCCATCCTACTAGCTTAGCCACTTCCTGCTCAGAAATAAATACCCCCTGGATTCTTTGAGGTTTTTGAGAATCATTACTTTTATAAAGCATGTCTCCATTCCCCAATAATTTCTCTGCGCCGGACATATCCAAGATAGTACGAGAATCTATTTGCGTAGTTACCCGAAAAGCAATCCTGGTGCCTATGTTAGCTTTAATAATTCCAGTAATCACGTCCACGGAGGGCCGCTGAGTTGATACAATTAGATGAATGCCGACTGCTCGCGCCATTTGAGTCAAACGCTGAATAGCCGCTTCCACTTCCCGGCCATGCGCAGCCATTAAATCCGCTAATTCATCAATTACTATTAAAATAAAAGGGATTCTTTCCAAATCTTCATAGACATATTTTTTAGTTTCTTCGTCTAATCTCTGCCTTTTTTTGCCCTTTTTAGCTTTTTTATTATAAGACTGGATGTCCCGGGCATTAACGTCCTGCAATAGTTTATAGCGCCTCTCCATTTCGCCAATAGCCCATTTTAAAGAATTTACTACTTTGCCAGTTTCCACAATAACCGGCGTCAATAAATGAGGAATATTATTATAAGCGGACAATTCAACTCTCTTGGGATCGACCAAAATTAACTGCAATTTTTCCGGAGAATTTTGGTATAAAAGCGCTGTTAAAATAGAATTAATGCAAACGCTTTTTCCGGTTCCGGTAGAGCCAGCAAGCATTAAATGCGGCATCTTTTCAATATCTCCTAAAATTAGATCACCGTGCACGTCTTCCCCTAAGGCGATGGTTAAATCGGATTTTTTATTTTTAAAAGTTTCACTTTCCATGATGCTCCCCATCCTTACAGTGGAACGGACAGCTTGGTTGAGAGGCACTTCTATTCCTACTAAAGACCTTCCTGGAATAGGTGCTTCAATGCGCACTGAGTTGGCCGCTAAAGACAATGCTAAATTATCTTGAAGTTCTACAATCCGGCTTAATTTTATTCCCACTGCCGGCTTAAAAGTATACTGGATAACCGATGGCCCAACGTTATAACCGCTAATCTCCACTTCAATTCCAAAATTATGAAGAGTTTTTTTAATAATATCCGCTTTTTTTTGTAAATCTTTAGGCTTAGCCTTGGCTGAGCTTTTTTGTAAAATATTAAGTGGAGGATGCCAATTGTTCCCATTGTCATCCTTGATCTCTGATTTTTTTAAACCATCTACAGCAGACGATAATTTTTGCTTTATTCCTTTTTTTCTTTCTTTTTTGCCAATTTCATCAATCTCTGTTATTTTTTTGTCTCCCTTTTCTCCGTCTTGGCCGTTTGGATCTTCCACAAATTGAATGGTATCAACTTTTATATTATCTTCGGTTTTTTCT
The DNA here is from genome assembly GCA_964602335.1 of uncultured Bdellovibrionales bacterium. Classification (GTDB taxonomy): domain Bacteria; phylum Patescibacteriota; class Minisyncoccia; order Moranbacterales; family DUUL01; genus CAYMRZ01. The sequence goes on along the minus strand of CAZRQA010000004.1, from coordinate 4,588 downwards.
TCCTCCTCTATGTCTGATATATCTAAATTTTTTTCGTCTTCGTTACGTTTGAAAGCACTGAAGGAAAATAAATTTTTCCCCTTAATTCTTTGGAAAAAATCTCGGCACCAGTAAAAAGGCTTATTTAAAGGAAAATTAAATAAAAGTATTCCTCCTATAAGCAAACCGCCAACGGCAATTATTAAAGCAGCCGCCTTTCCAAGATATTTAATCGATAAATACGCCAGAGCCATTCCCAGGTAACCTCCGCCCTTGCCTTGTTCAGCCACTTCTTTCATTTCATCTAAACCGTAAAAACTGTGTAAAATTATTATTAAAAACAATAAAATAATAATTCCGCCTATAGTGGTGAGCATATAGCGAATGCTATCCATCCTTTTAAAATAAATAAAAGCTACGATAGCCATTAAAACCGGCAAAACATATCTCCCGGCTCCCAAAAAAAGCCCTAAAAAACGATCTATATAGTTTCCGACAATTCCGGCTTGCTTAAATAAGCTTAACAAAAATACTAAGGCAAAAACTAAAAGCAATACCGCCCAGATGCTCTTCTTAACATCCCGAGTTAATAATGTTTTTTTTTCTTCCGGTTCAACTATTTTTTTATTTTTTTTCTTTTTAGCCATAGCGTAATAAGTTTTTATTAAAAATATTTTATATTTTAGCTGAAATTTAACAATAAAACAATACTGTTACCAAAACTAATCAAGCTTTATTCTGTTTACTAATTACTTTCAATTACTGATTTTTGTTCCTTAATAAATTCCTTAACAAGTTTTCTGCATTAAAAATTATGAAGTTAAGAAATTATTTCCAAATAACTAGCCAACTTTTACCCTAGTCATTAATCACTGGTTGCCAATGACCAATGACTGATCTCCGATGACTGATTATTTTTGACATTTTAGCTTTGAAATTTGAGATTACCCTCTTATTATACCTTTTTTAAAAATAAAATCAAACCTGTATATTTCAGCCAAGCTTTATTCCTGGCTTGCCAATTCTCTATTTTTAATTGTTTTAAATTTTGAGTCATTTTTGTTTTATCATTATAAAAGGCTTTTAGTAAAATTTTTTGAAAATCAGCGGCCATTGCTGTGCTGCGGCGAGAGGATCTCAAATTTAAAACTGCGCCGGCCGATTTCAGATCTGCTTTTGCTGGAGGCGCCAGCCATATCCAATTCTTATCTTTTAAAAGATACCTCTCGTTTTCTAAAATTTTTTCTTTTTCATAACTTGCCTGGTCTGCAATTTCTCCGTCTGGATATTTTAACACCACTAAGCACTTTTTATTTAATAAGGCGAATTTACTGATGTCCCTATCAAGCTTTTTTTCTTTGCCTTCTTTAATTATAAAATTATCATAAATCGGATGGTTAGTTAAGCTATCTTTGTCTTTCCCTGTGGCAATTTTCCAACCCTGCAAATTCACCCTCCCATTAGAGTTATTTTTCAAAATTATGTATTCATTTTCTGAGTCTTTTCCGATGGGGTTAGGCATCAATTCCACAATTTCTACTTCATCGCGGGGATATTCCTCCACCTCAATTATGAATTTTTTAAACACTTCTTCGCTTCCATCTGAAACCCTTAACTGCACTAGAAATTCCCCTTCTTCTTCGTATTTATGGGCGATAGTATCTTTATAGCTCCGATGGCCATCGCCAAAATCCCAGCGGAATTTCAATTCATCACCATCAGCATCCGTTGTTTTAGAGGCATCAAATTCAGCCTTTACGCCTTTGTAAATATTTTTATCTTTTTTAATTTTTATTTTCGGCGAAATATTAAGCCGGTTTTCCCGTCCCGGCGTAATAAAGCGGCTCCAGCGCCAAGCTCCTTTTGGCGCTCGGTTAAAACTGGCGCCGCTGGAAGATTTTGTTGTTAAGTCCACTTCTTGAATTTTTTCTTTTCTGGGATTATAGAATTTTAATTTTTCTTCGCTATTTTTGATATAAAAAGAAGTTTCTTCTAGATGCAAAACCTTGTGCCGCCGGGGCGCAATTTTAAAATTTTCTATAGTAAAAGTTTTGTCGCTGGAATTTTCCAAAATCCAGCCGCTTAAATCTATCTCTTCTGCGCTGCTGTTGAAAAATTCTATCCACTCATTGTTTTTATCCCGCCCTTCCGGATTAGACATTATTTCGTTTATGCGAACTCCTGAAGAAAAAACAATGTCCTCCAAAAATTCATTTTTCTTGCCTGGCGTTAGAATGCTGGTCCACAAAAATTTTTCCTTGCTTCTTCTGGCAAAAGAAAAATCTTCCGCCGGACTTTTGCCATATTTAACCGCGTCCGATTTTTTGCCGTTAGGGTTAAACAAAAAAATCTTGTCCCCGCTGTTATTCAAGCTAATCCGGCTCTCTTTTGCTTTAATAAGCAAAAATTTTTTCTTTTTTATTTTTGTCTTTTCAAAATAAAACTTCTTTTCTGATTCATCCATTAAAAACCAGCCTTCTAGACCTACATCCTTTTCACCCTGGTTGTAAAGCTCAATCCACTCATTCTTGCTGTCGCTGCCGGAGGGGTTGGGCAATAATTCATTAATCACTACTCTGTCATCGCTATAATCCCTGGGCTCAGGAAATTCATTCTCTTTGCCAGGCGTAGCCAAACTGGTCCACCGGTATTTCCCTTCCTTGTTCCGCGCCCAAGCAAACCCTTCTTCTGCTTTTTCATAGCTGATACTGTCAGTTTCTTTGCCATTTGGATTAAACAAGTAAAGTTTATCTCCGCCATTATTTAAGCTTATTCTGCTCTCCTTTCTTTTGATCAGTAAAATTCCCTTAGCCGCTATTTCTAAATCTTGGCCTAGAGTATGCCGGGCGCCTCCTTTGTCTTCTATATACCAATCGCCTAGCTCCACATCTTCATCCGATAAATTTTTTATCTCAATCCACTCATTTTCCCTATCGCTGCCTTTCGGGCTAGGTAAAAGTTCGTTGAAAATTATTTTATCGCTATATTCTTTCGGTTTAGGGAATTCATTCTCTTTGCCAGGCGTAATTATGCTCGTCCAAGCAAAATTTCCTTTATTATTTCTAGATAAAGAAATGCCCTCTTCCGCTTTTTTATAAGAAACTTTGTCCACTTCTTTATTAGCCGGATTCAAAAGTTTAATTTCTTCATCGCTGCTATTATTCAGTCTTATTCCGCTATCCTTTCCTTTAATTACTAAAAAATCTTTCTTTTTTATTTCTGCTCCTTGCTCTAGGGAGTAAGTATTGCCACTTCCCTCCTCAATGATCCAATTGCTCAAATCTGCATCTTCGTCTAATAAATTTTTTATCTCAATAAATTCATTTTCACTTTCATCTCCTTCCGGATTAGGAAGCAACTCGTTTATTACTAAATTATCCGGATAATCAATTTCGATTTTTTTATATTCTTCTCCTGGAGTTCCGCCTAACAAGACCGACTCCGCCCAATTCTTTTTATCATCTTTGCCGTCTAAATCTTTTTTCTCAATTGATCTGCCGGTTTTGTAACCGCCCCAATCTTTTTTATATTCCACTTTATCAATCCAAACAGCTTCTTCCTTCCCTTCCTCGTTTTCTCCTTTTTTAAAAATTCCTACGAAATTAGGATTCTTACTGGATGATAAATTGAATTTACTTTCTAGAATTTTTCCATCGTAATCTTTGTATTTTTTTTCAAATAAATCTTTATCCCTGGCAATAATAAAAATCTCGCCTTTGTCTAATTTAAGCTCGTCCTCGTCATAATAAATTGGATGGCTTTCTTTGCAATCTTTTCCGCTATCTTCATCTCGATCACAAAATCTGAAATCAAAAATATACTCTTCTTCGTCTCCTCCTATTTCTTCCATTTTCATCTCGCCTTCGGCATAAACTTCTATCCACTGGCTATTATACCTTTTTCCTTCATATTTTTTAAGCGGATAATAAAAAATCTCACTGATAATAAAATTAGGAATTTCCTGTTTGTTGTCCTTGGCTTGCAGAAATTGCAACCAACAAAAAAACAGCAAAAAAATTATTCCTGTTGTCAGCCGCTTTTTCATCAGCCTAAGTTAATTACAAAGAAATATACTTTAAAATAAATTTTCCTTAAAAAACTTACCTATTTTATTATAATTATTTATTCCTAAAATAAAAATTAGAGCAATAAAAATTTATTAAAAATTTAAAATTTTAAATTTTAAATTTCTATTTGTTATATTATATACGGCAAAAATATAAACAAAGCGATAATAATTGCTCCAACAGAGGCCAGTAATACCGCGCCGGCCATAATATCTTTAATCGCCCGGGCATAAGGGTGGATTTTCGGTTTGAATAGGTTAACCAATCTTTCCACGGAAGTATTTAAAATTTCCAGAGTTAAAACTGCAAAAATTAAAAAAATCAGCATAACTTTTTCCCACTTGCTTAAATCCGTTATTACCATAAGAAAAATCACCAAGAAAGCGCACAACAACTCTATCTGAAAATTTTTTTCCTTTTTGAAGACATAAAACAACCCACGAAAGGCGTTCTTAAAACTAAAAATAACTTTTTTTACTCCATCTGGCATTTTTTATTTATCCCGCTTGCCAGAAATTGACTTCTGGTCAAGGCTGGTTAAA
>CAZRQA010000003.1:0-24598 GCA_964602335.1 uncultured Bdellovibrionales bacterium | reverse complement strand
TACCAGCGAAATTTTAAACCCAGGAAAATAATTACTCCCAAAAGTCCCATCAAGATAGCGGAAATTACTAAAATATTCTCCGCTGCTCCAGCCGGAGGAGCCACTAAGTCTCTATTGATGTTGTTAATCTTTGTTAAACAGCTATTTAAAGATTCTTGATTACAAGTTATTACTGATGCGTTATCCTTGCTGGATTGCCTTATTAGTGCTGTTTCAACAATTAAATCGTTTTGCTTTACTAGGCTAGTGCTTAAAGATTCTTTATTTAGTGCTTTGGTTTTAACAAAGACTACAATAAAAATAAAAGAAATTATAAGCAGGGCCACGCTGAAAAAGAAAAAAGCGTTATCCCTTTCGGCTGTTTTATTTTTTTGTTTTGTCATAATTTTAAATTATTTATTATCTTCTCTTGTTTTAAATTATAAATAAATTAAACAAATAAATCAATTTTATAAATAAACCTGTTTATTAAGTAGGTTCTCCAGTATGTTTTTTGTTATCAGCATCAACTGAATCCTAGTTTTTTCTTCTACTTTAAGCTTTTCAATTAAATTTGTTTTTCCTTGCTGAAACACTCTTAACAACTTTATACTCTCTTCGTATATTTCTATTTTTTGCCTCTCTTGAGACGCACATTTAGGGCAAATTACTCCCCGCTTAAAAGAAAAAAAATGTTTTGGATTAATAGCTAGTTTTTTATTGCAATGGATGCATCTAACCAGCTGGAATTGATATCCACTTTCTTTTATTAAGCACCACAAAAAAAATAAAAATTGCAGATTATTCTTAGATTTTTTTTTGTCAGTTCTTTTTAGATAATTCAAGAATAGTTGAAAAATTTTTTCATTAGGCTCCTGCTCTCCTAAAAAATTTCTAAGAATCCAGCTAGCTTTTTGCACTTCTCCGATTAATCCAAGGTTTTGCTTGATAGATAAGAATTGTTCTAAAACTAAAACTCCTATCAGCCTGTCAACCCGCTTGCCCTTAAAAAGGTAAACCTTAGAATAGGTAATTGGCTCCATTCCGCCGGCCAAGCGGGCATTGCTCTTTCTCACTCCCTTAGCGATTACATTCACTTTTCCTTTTTCCTTGGAAAATATTTCGTAAAACCTATCAAAGCCTTTGGCGTCCCACTCTTTTAGAATGATAGCTTCTAATTGATAATTCATAAAAAATTAAAATAAGTTAAACAGCTTGCCAAGATAAAAAACATAAAAAACAATTAGCATCCAGCCTTCCCAGCGGGTAATCTGCTTGTCTTGAGTGGCAAAAAAATATAAAAAGGTAGCCGCCAGCAACACCGGAATACCGAAAAAAATTATGCTCTGAGGAATTATCAGAGTTCCCAATAAAGCCGGAATTCCCATAACAATTAAACAATTAAAAATATTGGATCCTAAAATATTTCCTACCGCAATTTCAGACTTCCCTCGACGAGCGGCACTAATGCTCACCATTAACTCCGGCAAAGACGTTCCCAAAGCCACTGCGCTGGCAGCAATTATTTCTTTGCCGATATTTAATATAGCAGAAAGTTTTAAAATTGATTCAATAGTAAAGCTAGCGCTTATAAAAACTATTATTAAGCTAATAATTAGGACAAAAATTGTACGCGAATTTAACTTTTTTTCTTTTCTTTTTATTTGCAATTCTTCTTTCTTGACTTCCTTGTAGGCCGTATGCTTTTTTCCGGTTTTAATCATATAAAAAAGATAAACCGCAAACGCCAGAAGGCTGATTATGCCTTCAAAAAAAGTAAATTCCCCATCCCAGATCATTAAAATTAAAAGAAAAGCGGAGCTGGCAAAAAGCGGCAAGTCAACATTAATCAATTCACGGGCTATCTTCATTCTTTTCCCAACAATTACCGCAATTCCTAAAACCAAAAAAATATTAGTCACGTTAGATCCGATTACGTTGCCTATAACAATCTCGGAAGAATTTCTAAGTACTGCAAGAATGGAGGAAATTAATTCCGGAAAAGACGTTCCCAGCGCTACTATGGTAACACCAACAATAAAAGGAGAAAAGCCCAGGAACAGGCCCACTCTTTCCGCTGAGTCGGAAAAATAATCGGAAGACTTGCTTAATACATATAAACTGAAGACGAAAACTGTAATCCAGATAAAAAGTTCTAACATTTTTTATTTTTTTAATTCATAATTGTTTTAATTATAATCAAGATTAAAGTAATTAACAAGCATTATTTTTTCTTTAAAAAAACAACTAGCAATAAAAAAAATAAATAGTAGCCAGCCAGCCAAACCCAGCTAATATCTTTGAATTCTATTAATAACCGGTCCATTTTAGCAAAAAAATTGACTATTTCTATTTCAAGAAATAAAAACAGCCAAGCCGGAAAACCTACAATTTGGGCTAAGAATAAAGAAAAAAAGCCTATTATTACCGTTATAAAACCCAAAAGCATAATGACTGGAATTAAGGGAAGAATAATCATATTCACTAGCAAGGAGGAAATAGAAAAAGCTTCAAAATTATATATTATTATTCCCAAGACTCCTAGTTGAGCAGAAATAGTAACCAACAAGATTGACTTTAATCCCAGGAAATCATTTTTTATTTGAAATTTTTTGGATAACGGGCCATAAATAAAAATTATTCCCAGGGTAGCTAAAAAGGAAAGCTGGAAGCCGGCATCGTACAAAAGAGCCAAGGGAGAAAAAGTCAACATAACGGCCGCCGCAAAAAGAACAGCATAATAAGACTTAGATAGTCTTCCTTTGCAGCTGCCCCAAAGCAGTATTCCGCCCATTACGGCCGCCCTGACGGCTGAAAAAGGAGCGCCTATCATAATTACAAATAAAATAATTCCCATTAAAGCAATCCAAAAAGCTTGTTTTCTCCAAAAGCCAACGGCGATGGCTAATAAAATTAAAAATTCCGCAATAATGGTTATATTAAAGCCGGAAACGGCTACGGTATGAGTAGTACCGGTTTTGCGAAAATTTTCCGCTACTTGCTTAGGCAACCGATCCTCGCCTCCCAATAAAAGACCAGCTAAATATCCGCTCTGAGGCTGGGAAAATATTAAATTGATTTTTTCTTCTAAAAATTGACGAACTGCGTATAGTTTTTTAAAGACAAAAATTTTAGCTTGAATTTTAAGGGGAATAGAAAAATCTTTTTCTTTTATTTCTTGAAATTCAATTTTTTTGCCAATAAAATAAGTTTTTTTGTTAGCCAAAAAAAACTGATAATTAAAATTGCCAAACCTATTTTCTGGCTGTTCCAGTAGGCAATTGATTTTAAAAATATCGCCTAATCCAACTTCTTTGTATTTTGAGGCATAAATTAAAAAATTTTTTCTGCAATTTTTTATTTGTTTTCCTTCAAGAGGGCAAACTATAAGCTGCTGGTAATCTTCTTTTTGTTTGGGAAATTGGCTAATCAGGACATGACCTGAAAACTTTAGCTGCTTTTCCGGCAGACCAGAAATAAAATTTAACTCTTTTGTTGTTCTTAAGTTTCCTAAAATTAGCCCTGTTAAAATAAAAAATATTAATAAATTCTTTTTATTTTTATAATTGGCTGCTAAAAAGGCCAGGCCTAAGCTTAAAAAAATAATAATAAAATAAAAGGGAAATTGGTAAAAATTACCGATAAATATCCCCAAGATATAAAAAAACAAAAGGCAGTAGAAAAATTTTCCAAAATTTTTACTCAATTTTTTAAAAATTTAATCTTTAAGGCGCTTTTGCTGCTTTTCCTTGTTTGAATTTAATATTTGAATCAGTTTGTTTTTTGAGCGCATTCCCTTTAAAATTTTTACCGCTACTCTTGGAACTTGAAAATATTCAGCTAAAAATTGGACTAACTGCTGGTTAGCTTTATTTTTAAAAGGTTTTTGTGTCAGCCATACCTTGTAATTATTTTGGTTAAGCCGTTCTATTTTGTTACAACTGGAATTTGTAGAAACCTTGGCTCTTAATTTCATTAAAATTAATCCCTTACTTCTACCTTTTTAAAGCTCTCCCCTAAAATTTTTTTTATCTTATTAAAATCTAAAGAAGGAGCAGTTTTGAATAATTCTCGCTGATTTTCTTTTAAAATTTTTCCTTGATCCTGGTAGGCCTGCAAAATATAAAGCCTTGAGCCTTTGAGCCATTCAGCAATAAGCCTAAAATCTTCATATTTATGAACTCCCGGCACAACAGTGGTGCGAAATTCATAACCAAATTTAAATCTTTTTATTAAATTTACGCTTAACTTTATTCTTTCTAGGTCAACATCTCTGCCACAAGCCTTGTTGTAATTTTTTAAAGAATTTTTTATGTCCATCGCTATATAATCCACCAGATTATTTTTTATTAATTTTGAAATTACATCCGGCCTAGCCCCATTGCTGTCTAATTTTACTTGGTAACCAAGTTTTTTTATTTTTTCTATAAATTTAATAATATCCGGCTGAATAGTCGGTTCTCCGCCGGTAATACAAACTCCGTCCAATTTACGTTTTTTTTGCTTAAGAAAAACAAAAAAATCTTTCTCTGAAATTGAACCCATTTTCCCTATGCCCGGCAAAACCAGTTCTGGATTATGGCAAAAGGGGCATCTAAAACAGCAACCCACAGTAAAGACAGTACACGCTATATTGCCCGGATAATCTATTAAGGAAATTTTTTGCAAGCCGCCTAGCTTCATTTTATTTAAATAAAAATAATTACAAATACAAATCGACTCCCCTTTGGAAATCGACTTCAAAATAAAAAATATAACATTATTAGACAACTCCGCCTTTGATTACAAATCTTCTCGCTAATACAGCCACAGGCTACAAAATAATTTTATATAGGCTTTTGTCTCGCTTGTTAATAAAAAATAAATTTTCCTCTTCTTGGTCGACAAAAAAATTATATCCATCATAATTCTTTTTTATGTCTTTCAGCTCTAAAATTCTTTCTTTTTTACCGCTAATGGTGTTAATCTTCCAAAAAACGTCTTTGTTTTTAAAACTCCTTTTCAGCCAATCATTTGGCAAAACCGCAGTCGCTTCTGTGTCTGTTAGTGCCGCACAATAGACATTAATATTATCCTTAGACCACACGCATTTATCAACCATCGTAGGGAAATTTAAATTCCCCACCTCTCCTCCGTTTTTATTCATAATTGCTAATTCCATTTTACTTTTATCATTCTCTAATGTGTAAGAAAAAAGCAGTTTATCGCCTTTAGTTGACCATAAAAAATTAACTCCTTGTTTATTTTCAAGCACTTGTTTTTTTTCTTTAGTCACTAAATCAAACAAAAAACTATTCGTTTTCTGAAAAGCGCTAGGATAGGCAAAAGATAAAAATTCATTTTGATTGGGGTTTCTTTTTAAAGAAATCTTCCTTTCTTTTATGTTTGTCAATAACTCTTCTTTGTTAGTAGTTAAATCCAACAACTTAATATTTCTTTTTTGGGTTTCTTTGTTGTAGTCCTTAAATACTAGTTTATCTCCATAATGATTAAAAACAGCTATATCCATTGTTTTTTCAATAGGTGAAATTTTATTTTCCTCTAAAAAAACAACATAAAACTTGTAGCCATCCCTTATTAAAGCTTTATCTTTTTGAAAAGACCAGTTTATGTAATTAATTTCTTTGAAAGGATGGCTGGCAAGAGAAATTGGGGATGTTGTACTGCTATTAAATTTTAAAAAATTATTATTATGAAAATAATAAATATCGTTTTCTGGAAATTTAATGGTAGCAGAAACTAAATTTCCAGTGATTACCTGCTTTATTTTTTCTTTATTTTTTTCGGCAACGGCCTCTTCTCTTAGGGATGGACTCTCTTTTTCTTTTTCTGAAACACTAACCTTTTCTGGCTGATTTTTATTAAAAAAACTAAAATCGCCCTTGAAAAAAAACTTCAAAAACAAAAAAACCAAGCCCAAGATTAAAAATGAAATAGAAGATATTAAAAATATCTTTTTAATCATAATCTAAAATTAATTCTTTTATCTAATCAAAAAAGAATATTATATTAAGAGGATACAAGGATACAATTTATTGCTCTTCTTCTGTCCAGTGAGCTCCAGTGCATTGCTTATAAAGGCCTACTCCGTTCCAAGCATGACTAATTGATTCATCCAGCCTGACCGGATTTATGCAACACTCAAAGGCTTTCTCTCCCGGACAATCACTGCTATCACAAAGGGCGCTCTTAGGCTTTCCTTCTGGCACAGAAGTGGCATAGCCGCTATTGTATCCCGCTAATAAGCCTGCAATTTTATTATAACTCTCTAGGCTGCTAACACTGCTTAAATGTTTTTTTATATAATCAGTAGCTAATCTTATCGCCAATTCATCATCTTTTACTAATTCTTCGTCGCATCCGTCAGTATGGCCCAATTCTATGGCAGTAGATTCTCTTAATTGCATTAAACTGCAAACATACACCGTTGTCCCGTCTTTTAGTTCTTTGGGACGTTTTTCCTTGCCATTTGCGCCGCAAGTGGTTTCCAGGTGGGCAATAGTTTTTAAAAGGCAAGCACCATCTATTCTGGGGACGCCTGATTGGTTTAATGATTCACCAAATTTTTCAAAAGATTCGTTCATTTTTTTATTGCTACAATCACCACCAAAATTTTGTTCTTCTTCTTTGGATTTTCCATAATCAATTGGACTATCACTTTCTTCGCCTTTGGGGCAGGCTTTGGAATAACCTTCCTTATTCGAAACACTAGATGGTTGGTCGCTTTCATCATGAGTCATCTCACCGACTGTTTTCTGTTTCTCTTTGGTAGCGGAAACAAAATCTGGATTAATAACATACAAAAATAAATAAGCGGCTAAGGCTATAACCAAGCCGAGCACGGCGTCTCCAATCATCGATTTGGCATCAACAATCTTGGAAGCATTACCAGCACCGCTGACCATGATAGTAAAAGCAGCAATAGAAATCATTACAAAAGCCAAAATAGCGGAAATGGCAATGCCAAATTTATAAAGAGTATCCAGATATTCTAACAAATTCTTGGCAGGATCTTGCCCGGGAATCTTTTCAAACATTTCATAAGATCCACTATTCGATTGATCGGCTGCCAGTACTTGATTTTTTGAAAAAGTCAATGAAAAACCTGCGTTCTGTTTAACAAGGCTTAAATTGCAGACAAGAAAAACAATAATAAAGAAAGCAAAAGACAGAAATAAAGAAAATAGTTTGATGTTTTTTTTATTAAATAAAATTTTCATGCAGTTTTTTATTTCTTAGAGTCGCTTTTGATTGGCCGTGAAACTATGTAATCTGCCCCAAGAATAATTCCCCAAATAATCATCAACATTACTGACAATCTTAAAGTAAAAATCAAATATCCCGGAGCATTTTTAACCGTAGAGGCAAAAAACAATTTTAATGACTCTGTGTTATTGGCTAAATTATTTTCTTCTTCATTGGCCGGATTATAAATTTTTTTAATAGTAATCGAGTTTTCTTTTTCAAGCGGGTCCACATCTAAAACATCCCAATTCTTTTGTAACAGCCTAAGCTCATCAAAAGAAAATAATTTTCTTGTTTTTATGCTTAAACTGCTATTGTTACCAATTTTTCCTAACACTTTATAATTTATCACCTTTTGATCTTCTTTGAATTCTATCTCCATTTCTGGAATTTCTTTAATGAAATCTTCCGTAACTTTTGTCCCATTTAAATACCAGTCCAAATAAACATCCTCGCCTATTTCTAAATAATCAGGTATCATGGAAGCTTTAAATTCCACTTTATTGCCAGGCTCAGTTTCAAAAAAATTAACTCCTTCCGTCTCATCGTACAGTTTAGACTGCCAAGCGGTCTCTGGGTTTTGGGTTTTAATTGCCGCCGCGGGAGGATTAATGGAAAATATTCTCTGGGAAATTAAATCTTCTCCATTGTCTCCCTCTATTATATCCCCTCTCTTGGCTACTACTCCAATAGTGTTGATGGACTTATTTTCTTCTAAAATTGGAAAATAAATAACCTCATCTAAATCACAATATTTTTCTTGAAATGAATCCTCGCAATCCAATGGTGGGCTTATTAAATTTTCTCCCAATTTCCAATTGTAAGTTACATCATCTTCCGGCTCACCTTGAAATTCGGCTTTAGCAGCTAAAACCTGGTAAGGGAAAACGGGGCACATAGTTTTATACAGGCCTTCCTTGCATATTTCATCCTCTTCTGAATCAAAGCCATACTTGCCGTTTTCCAGTTTTTTTGTTTTGTATAATTTTATTTTTAGGTTATTTTTAGTCACTGGTACTGATTTTCTGGAAACAAAATATTTTTGTTCTTCTTTAAAGTGCTTTGTCTTTAAAAAAACATTGAAATACTGCCTGTCTTCTTCTATTAAGGGTTTTTTGGGCTTGAATTTAATTTCATTAACTCCCATTCCCTGAACATGACTGTCTGATTCTAAAACCTTTACTAATTCGCTTTCATTACAATTATTATAACCAATAATTTTTCCATCCTGGTTAACGCACTGCTTGGTGCATTCTTCTAATAAGTCTCCGTGTTCACATCTTTTGGTTAAATTAACGTATTCGTCTAGATCCTTTCCTAAACCTGGACAATTTTCAATATCACCATCTTTACACCTAAAGATGTCCCATTCATAGTAAACAAAATTGGTATTCAGAGTTTCATTTATTAAGGTTGAATTAAACTCAATTGTGTCTGAATATTCTTCGTCCACGCTATCGAATTGGGGATTAATAGGCTTATAATTTATTTCATTTTCAATAAGTGAATCAGCTTCCTCATTTACCGGCTTTAGGGCGTAAAAGTGATAGCCATAATCATGCTCGTCATCGCAATTATCCCCAACAAAAAGGCCGTCATTATGTTCATTGCAAATTTCAATTCCAGCCCACATTATTTTATAATAAGGCGTTAACGCACTGGTATCAGCAGCTAAATCTTCTTCATCAGCTGGAGCATCATACCCGCCAAGCGCTTCAGCTGTATCACTTACATCAAAACCTAGATCTACACTAGTGCTAGCATTAGCAGATCCGCCAGAATTATTGGATCCGCCAGTAGCTGAAGCGCTAGCATTAGCCGAACCCAACGAAACATTTCCATCTTCATTCGCCCTTGTTAATTCATTTGCTTGCTTTTGTGTTTTTCCTTCATTTGTTGGAACGTGGGCAGTTCCTTCCACTATTACCCCGACCAAGTCCCCCTCCTGATACTCCCATCTAAAGCTATTTTGAGCTAAACCAGCTAAATCAGCCTCATCTTCAATTCCATCTCCATCAGTATCGGGGTTTTCAGGATCTAATCTCCAGCAAAATTCCTCATTAGTAGTAAATTTATTTGAATCTCCTACTCTATAATTTTTATCGCACTCATATGTTTTTGTTGTGCCATCCTCATAACTAAAAGTCGCTTTTTCTCCTTTTTTTGCTTTAGCAAAATCGTGTTTGCATTCTATGATCCTATCTTTCCCAGAGGCTATCTCTTCTCCCCCTTCTATTTTATCTACCTCGGAATCAGCATTAAATTGCAAGCCAAAATTATGTTCATAACATCGGCTAATACATGAAGCTCCAACTAATTGGCGGGGTTCATCTATATAACAATAATCCTCAAAACAAGGGTTGCTTCTTTTTGTTTTAGAGCCGCACCCATGGGAATCCTTGGCTCCAACTCCGTCTTTTCCTCCTATTGGAGCATCAAAACCGTCATGATCGGGGTCGTCTCCACCATTATCGTATCTTGTTCCAAATAGAACCGGATTAAAATTGCCCCTCGCCACTTTTCCCATGGCTTCCCTTTTGGCTTCTTCTATATCAATAACCCCGTCTTCCGCATCATCCTTGTGAACGATATACCAAGTAAAATATAAGTTTTCGGAGGTATTTCTAAAATAAGCCGGGATAGCGCTGGCAGTAACCATTTCTCCCTCTTTGGGATTGGTTTTATCAAAAAAAAGTTCGACTTTGGGATAAAAAGCTTTTACCTTCCCTCTTCTCCAAACATTTTTGTCATATCCGTATCTCTTTTCTATCTGATCTAAAACCCCTGCCACGCTTATACTGGGCCCGCCTCCAAAAATTCCTCCTCCGCTGTCGGGAGTTGGAACGTCAGGAGTTGGATCAAATTGAGCAAAAACATTTTCTGAAAAAAACAACACTAAAATCAAAAAGAAATAAAAGTTTTTTATTGTTTTGTTTTTTAATCCGTTAGGCATTTTTTGTTTTCAAATTTAATTTCCCAATAAAAATTTTATTTGGTATAGAATGTATCCGTCAATGAGATATCTAAATAAAAGCATCACCAAAAAAGAAATCCAAATTGTCCTAGTTTGCGCCACTATCCAGCTTAAAAAAATATTAACTATGAATAAAATAATCAACAACTGCCAGGCTAAAAAAGAACTTAAAATTGCCTGATAGATTATCACAATGAAAACCTGGATGAGCAAGGCCCATAATATCTTATATCTGTCTAATAGTGTTTTAAGAATAAATCCTCTAAAAAAAAACTCTTCAGAAAAAATAAGTAAGGGTAAAATAACAAGTTCTACAAATAAAATAACACTCCAGCTGCCAAAAAACCACATATAAGCCCTAAAGTGTTCTACCCAGCCTAATTCTACCACAAAAAAATATAATAATCCAACTACAAACAAAACTTCCAGTAAAACGATGCTTTTAACTTGGTTATCTTTTAAAAAATTTAATTTTAAGTAATAATTCTTTAATTTTTTTTTGTAAATTCGTTTAATAATAAAAATTGGAAAAAGAAACAACATAAAAATTGAAGCCAGCAGCCAATTCAATAAATCAAAAGTACTGCTATTATTCTTAGCAAGATACCATTGCCCTAAAAAAATTATCGCAATAGTAATAAAAAATATTAAATTTTCTTTATTATTTTTTTTCAAGCCTCTTATTATTTTAATTGATTTAAAAATATTCTATTCTTTTGCTTTTTATTTCCGCTTGTTTTTTTTCATTTATATAAGAATAAGCTACACAAATAGTAGACCAGGGAAGCTTGTTGGAAACCGGCAAATAATCTGCTGTTATTAAAATTAAACGAACAGTTTTTACTTTCCAAGCTCCTCTTCCCCATAGAAAAACAAATAAAAACGGCTTTATGAAACCCGAAACCATTGGCCCAGCAATGGGAATAAAATCAATTGAGTCTGCCATAACGGCCAAAAAAAATACATAGATGTAAACACTGGTATCTCCTTGAACGGCTTGTTTTCTCATTTTAAGGGCCAGAGTAATCGCCCTGACGGGAGTTATTTTTCTAGCAACACCGCTGTTTTTTAATTCAGCATCATTTTTTTCATCATAACTAGCAATCCTGTTTTTTGGCCAAACACTTTCTTCTCTCATTTTTTTTTGTTGCCTTAGGGATAATCGGTTTCTGTCTAAATTTCTCTTTATTTCCCTCTCTTTTTCCATGAATTTTTTTTATTTATCTTCTTCTTTTGTTTCCTTCATTTTTTCTTTTTCTTCTCTTTCTATTTCTAATAATTGTTCTGGGTTGGTAGTAACTAATCTATCTTCATTGTAAGAAGAAACTACTTGAATGGCTGCGCGTTTATTGCCGGCAAAAAAGATTCCCTCCCCCACCCGGCTCTCCAATAATAAATATTTTTCTCGGTCTGTTAAATAAAAAGTATCAGTAATAACATCAATACAAGACTGGGATTGGCGCATTAAAAGCTGTAAAGAAGAGTTGGAAACAATCGGCTTGCCATATCTTGAATTCATAAAATCGGAAATATCCTGAGTAATTGTGGTCAACCCTCCATAATATTTCCTAATTCTTTTAGCTAAAGAAAACATAAACTTAGCCGCTTCTTCATTTTGCATCATTACCCAGGCTTCATCTACGATAATTATTCTCTTCTTTCGGTTTATTTTTATATCTTTCCACATATAGTGTAAAATCATATACATCGCTATCGGTCTCAGTTCTTCTTCTAGGTCTCTAATATTAAAAACTATCATCTGGTTGTTTAAGCTGGTATTAGATTGATTGTTTAAAAATCCGGAAAAAATGCCTTTGGTGTATTTTTCTATCCTCATGGCTATATCCTCCGCTCCCTTCATATTTCTTAAAACCTCATATAAATCATCCAAAACAGGGATTGTTCTATTAGATAGTTCAGCTATGGGAGTGTCTGTGGTTATATCTCTTACTGCATAAGTTTCTTTAATAGCTCTTTCTAGGATTGTTTCTTCTTCTGGCGTGATATTTCCCAGCATTAATTTTAAAAGTCCCAACAACTCAGCAATATTACTCCTTAGAATGCTTTCCATTTCTTCTCCCTCCTCTTTGGATAAATCAAAAGGATTAATGTGGTTAGAAGAGGTTAAGGATATTTTAATAAAGCTTCCCCCGGCTGCTTCCGCTAAGTGTCGGTATTCATCCTCCGGATCAATAATAACAATATTGGTTCCCAGCATCATAGAGCGCAAGGCTTCTAATTTTACAGTATAACTTTTACCAGCTCCCGACTTGGCAAAAATTACCATATTGGCATTTTCCATAGAAAATCTATCAAAAAGAATTAGGGAATTATTGTGTCTATTAACGCCATATAAAATTCCCTTATTGGAAGTGACGTCTGAGGAAATAAAAGGAAAAGATGTGGACAAGGGGGCTGTGTTTAAGTCTACCCCGGACATTAACTTGTCTTCACAAAAAGGGAGAGTGGAATAAAATCCTTCCTTCATGCGAAAAATGGCTTTCTTGGTATAAATTAACCTCGCATTTAAAATGGTTTCTAATAATTCCCCTTGCTTATTAAGTTTTTTAAGGCTTTTAGCAAAAATGGAAATATAAATTCCCACTTTAAAAACTCTCTCACTTCCTTCCTGGAGCGTATCCCTTAAATTTTCTACATTTTCAAAAGCAAGCTCTAGGGTAGGATCTCGCACCAGTCCCTTTCTTGATTCAATGTTTAGCTCCGATTGAATCTGAGCGGCTTTTTTCCTTAAGGTCTTGATGATTTTTCCGGTATCTACCGGGTGAAGAAAAATAGAAACATCTAACGGCATGTCAATATTAACCACGCCCGAAAGCCAGCCAATAGACAGGGTTTGCGGATAAGTGGAAATAAAATAAATTCGGCAATAAGCTTCTCCTATTTGAATGTGAGAAGCATTTATGCCCAAGGCTGAAGGAGAAATAAAATCTAAAACCTTAATTAATCCCTCCTTGTAATTCCTTTCTTCTTTTAATATGTCTTTGGCTGATTCTTTATTGTCTTGTTTTTCAATAATGTCTTTTTTTGCTTCTTTTTTTGCTTTTTCTTTTTTATTGAATAAAGCAGCTAATTTGTTCAAAAAATTCATAAAATTGTTAATATTATTATTCTAATTGCAATTTATCTATACCCTCCATTTGATTATATTCAAATTCAGAAGGATTAAAAAAGTTATAAAAAAGCTCAATTAAATCTTCTGTTCCCAGGGGAGTAATATCCAACCCTAAGTTTATTAAAGACTCACGCACTTGTTCCATTCTTAAAAAAAGCTGGCTGCGGCAAGTTTCAAAATTCTCCCTTTCTTGATAAATAGCTTTTCTCGGATTGACCAGCGAAAAAATTTTTTCAAAAATGCTCCGTTCTTTTTGCTCAATGGGGTAAAAAGGAACAATTATATAAAAATAAGTAGACATAATATTGCTTATCTCCGTTAATTCGCCGATAAAATCAATGTAGTCGGTTATTTGCTTTTTAAGCATGTTATTCAGTGTTTTTCTTTTTCTTTTTTCCAGCATATCCAGATAGGGATCTACATCAAATTTCTTGGAAGAAATTAAAATTTGAATAGAAAAATCAAGAGTGTTGAGAAACCTCTGATAATTATAAATAATAGCCTCTTGCTCCTCCTGGGCTTTCAACTCAAAGTTTATAGAAGAAACAGCTAAAACACCTCTTAGGGAGCCGTCTCGCAATGCTACCGCTCCCTTTTTAATATCCACAATATCCAGCTGATCTTGCAGAGAGGCTAATCTGTTTTTAATTTCTTTTTTTTTCATACTTATTTATGATTATTTTAATTTTTATGAATCAAGAATCTCTACAATTTCATTTAAATTTTTTGGACGCTTTTTTATATCTTTTTCTTTCTCTTCTTTTTTGCCTGGTTTTTGCTTTTTCTTGACCGAATCCATTATGGAGGGGTTCACTTTCCATACATATTTTTTAGGCCCAATCATATATAAAAAAGAGTTCTTAATAAAGGAAGCCAGAGTTATGCCGCAAGGCTTATAAAAAGCAAAAGCGCAGCTTGCCAAACCTATAATAATTGCCCAAAAAATAAAAAATCCCTGGGTCACAAAATTCCAAATAATAAACAAAATTACTCCCCCTAGAGCAAACCAGCCTAATTGTTTGGCAGTTAGTAAGAAGGCGATTTTGTCTTCTATTTCTATGTATTGGGGAACTCTAAATTTCATTTTTTTAATTATGATTTATAAATTCACTTAAGTCTAGAACGTTTCTGTTTGAGCTGGCATTTTTTTCGGGCTGGCTGGATTTTTTATCTTTTAAATTAACTTGAGGATTGCTTTCTTCTTTGGATTTATTATTAGTTTTGCTTCCCGAATCCACTTTCATTTTATTTTCAATAAAAATCTTATCATTATTAAATTGCGGCGGCAAGGAAAAATCTTTTTTAATTTTTAGCTGATCGCTTGTTTGCTTGTTTAACTTAATGGGTCTTTCTTCTTTTAAAGCTTTTGTTTTTTTATATTGATTTTTACTAAAACTTTCATTGAGTTCATTAGTTAATTCAAAATTAATCTGCGGCCTCTCTTTTTTGTTTTTTAATATGAAAACATTCTTTTTTTCATTAAAAGCTTCGATTATAGACGATAAATTGTCCCTCTCTTTTTTATTTAATTTTTTGGCATTTTCTGATTCAAAAAGATACTTGCCTATTTCCACTGTATTATGATAATCACTGCCCATTTTTTCCAAATAATCCTCTAGCCAATGGCTAATAGTAGGAGCTTTTCCCTTTTTTTCATCTTCCAGTTTTATCGGATCACTGGAAACCAGTTGTTGAGCCACTGATTCGTATTTTTTTATGGCCTCTAATAAAGAAATTTTTTCATATTCTTCATCTATGAATTCTTGCCCCAATATTTTAATATTGTTGATTATTTCTAATAATTCTTTTATAAATTCCTTAATATTTTCTCGGGGGATTAATAATTTTTCTTTCGTGCGTCGCACTGCGTCCCGTACAAACTCTTCCCTGTTTTTGTTTTCCGTAAAGTATTCCCGAATCATCCGGGAAACCTCACCAGTTTTTTCCAGAGAAAATTTATAATTAGCGCAAAAACTTTCTATTGTTTTTTCTATATCATAATTGATTAAGCCCCTCCTGACAACTAAAGGCAACCTTGAATAAGTTTCAAACCAAGCATTCATTTGTTTTTCCTGGCTTTCTTTCGGGTTCCATAACACACTGGCAAAAACCGGGCTGGCTTGATTATTGAATTTTACTTCCTTTTTCTGTGTCATTTTGATAAATTAGACTTTTTTAAATTTATTATTTTAGTATTATCCCCTTCTTATATTTCTTTTGTTGAGGTTTTATTCTTCGCCTTTCTCTTCCTTGGTATTATCTACGTTATAATATGGGCGCTGTCTATTAAAAGAGCTTTGATTGTTTTGACTTTGTTCGCCTTCTTGATTTTCTTGATTTCGCCTACCTTCTTGATTTTCTTGGCTATTTATAAAATGTTCCATAGCCTCTCCTTGATCATGTGCTTGCTGTGATTTTTGATCTTGTGCTTGTTGCGAGATTGATGTTTTTTTGTTACTACCTGACGCTTTTTTAGCATTAACCTTTTCACGAAAATTATTTACAAATTTAAAATGTTGCGGACTATTGTGTTTTTCGGCAACAAGTCTCTCCATGTCTTGAATTTGCCTTTCACTAAATAAGGCGCCGGCATATTTATCGGCTATATGATCTTGGATATCCTCGTTAACTAAAAAATCATCCTTTTGTCTTAAATAATAATTCATATCTTTACCTTTTAAATATTTATTATAAACCGGCTTTGTTTTTTCCTTGTATTTTTTATTGTCTTCTTTTTTAAAGGCTTCTATGTCTCCTTCTATTTTTTCAGTTCCGTCATCCTTCTTTATAACCTTAGTATGTCCTGCCTTTTTTGCTTCCTCTTTTATTTCGTTTTCCATTAACAGGTTAACGTGTTCTTTTTTTGTTGAATCTTCCACTTGTTCCTTGATTAGAGGATTATAAGAAGCGGCTTCTATTACTTCACTAAAATTGTCGTGATCGATTTTATCTTCTTTGACAATAAGTTTAGCTAGGGCAGCTTTTTCATTTTTATCTTTGGTTTTTCCAAGCCTTTCTACCATTTGTTCTTTGGTCATATTTTCCTTCTTTAGTTCTCCTGTTCTTTCGTTTATTTCTTTAGCTTCGATTTTTTGTTTATAAAAACCCTCATCCTCTCCTTTGGCAAGAGCTTTTGAGCGCTCAAACTTTTTCTTGCGATCTTTTTCTTTAGCTTCCTTGGTTTTTAAAACTCCTAATGAGTTCCGTCTTTCTCCTAATCCTTCCATTCTGCCCCTCAGTCTAGGTTGAAGCTGGCTTTTCCAGAGAGCTTTAGGTGGAGCTGTGGCCCCCCTTCTAATACCTCCGGTTATTTTTTTGCTCCATGCTTTCATTTTTCCCTCTCCCCAATTTAAAATTCCATTAGCCGCGCCCAAGGACATTTTTCTGGAGAGGTCAAAGCCGTAATATAATAAATATATCCCGGCTGCGTAAGGAATTATCAGTCCCAAAAGAAGATTTAAGGTATTATTAGCTTTTCCGTCTGCTCCCTCTACTTTTAGTGCCGAGGAGGTACCGAAATATTGCTGAAAACTTGCGCTGTCGGTTGCTTCAGTTATTGACTTGACCAAAATTACAGCAACCCAAAGAAAAAAAACTAACACCGGACCGAAAAAGGCCCAGCTTATCATCTTCTTAAACCAATCGCTAGACATATTGCCGGCACCAGTGCCTCTTAGAGCCAAGCCAAACATAGCAAAAGGGGAGAGTATAATTAAAACGTAAAAGGCTACCATCCTTATTAAAAGAGTGATGGCCAAAAGAAAAAACATAAACCCCAGTAATAATAAAAAAATGGTGCAAGCCACGATAACCACTGCTATGCCCATTCCCACTTTAGCATCCGACACGTTAAGAATTCTGTCAAAATTAATATTTTTAGCAAAGGTGTCAGTAAAAGCGAAGGTGTCTCCATTAACTGCATTGATAAAATAATTCATAGTTAATTGCGAAGCGTCAATAATTGCCAAAGCGATTGGTTTGGAAAAATTTATTAAAAGCGCCGCCAGAACTATATAAAAAAGAAACTTCTTATCGCTGTATTTTGGTACGCGTAAAATAATGCAAATCGCTATCATTAAAATTATTAAAATAAAAATCATATTAAAGAAATCTCGTACATGCGTCCAAGCGGTGTTAATGGCCTCAATGGAATGAGGCGATAAAAAGACAGTGGAATAAAGCCCGGGATCGGTCATGGTGTCTAAAAGCCATTTGCCCGCAACAAAAATAAACACGCTGAGTTGATACACCATATAAAGGGTCGCGTTAACTATCTTCATTCCCATATTAGCCCAATCAACAAATGCATAAGCATAATTAGAATTAAACAACATTAATAAAGAAGAAACCAAAAAAATTAAAAAAAGTTTTTTCTTTTGTATAGAATTCTTAAATATTTTATTTTTTATTTCTTTTATTTTTTCCAATTTTTTGATTAATGATCAGAAAACTTTAGTCCGTTGTTTATTTTCTTTTGTATGTTGCGCGCTCCTCCTCGCACGTTTCGATTTATTTCTGTTAATTTATTGTCCACGGGCTGGGTTATTTTAGCAATTCCAGACTCCAGCGCCTTGGAAACCACCTCGGCTGCCATAGTGCCTATTATTTCCGGCATTGAAGTGGCGGCTGCTACCATTGCCATCGGCAAAGTTTCTGCCGTAGCCACTATTTCCTTGGTAATACTGCCAGGCAAGTCTATTAAGTTAGTGCCGGCATCTGTCTTGCTGTCAAACCCCTGGCCGGCCACCGCCCGGGCTTCTGCGGAGCGCTGGGAGGCTTCCATTTTAGCTTCTACAATCTGAGAAGTCCTTAGATATGACCCAAAAGCGTTGTTGTAGGGATTAGCCACGGTAGCCATCACCGCCGAGGTGCCACCGCCTTTTCGAGTATCAAATAAGTTATCTGCTCCGCCCTGCACGTAATTATCAATATCAGGGCCCAAATTTTCAGTTTGAATCTCTATTTCATTTTCAATAGTCTTTTGCACGCTTCTTTGAATCCTGTTAGTAGAAGATGAAACGTTTCTTGTTATGGACCGGAAAAAATTATTGGAAAACAACTTGGCCTCCCTTCGAGCATTGCCAAAAATATAGTCCTCGTAATCGCCTATCATTAAGCTGCGCGAACTCCGTCCGGTTAGCAGTGCCCGCACCCTGTCAATAATTAAATTAGCCGCTTGCTTTTTTAGCATGCCCCGCAA
Source organism: uncultured Bdellovibrionales bacterium (assembly GCA_964602335.1). Taxonomy (GTDB): domain Bacteria; phylum Patescibacteriota; class Minisyncoccia; order Moranbacterales; family DUUL01; genus CAYMRZ01. The sequence goes on along the minus strand of CAZRQA010000003.1, from coordinate 6,067 downwards.
AGCCTCCCGAAAAGCGTCATACATTTCCTGCCACAGATTTTGAAAAGCCGCCGCCTGCATCGGCTCTCCCCAATAGCCCGCCTTGGCTTTATTGGGAGAAAAACCAAAAAAAGACAAACTGATTACGAAAATCAACATAAAAGAAAAAAATTTTTGTATCTTTTTATTTTGCATTTTTTAAGTCGGTTTTTAAGAAAAATTATTATTTGCTTGGCGTATCTTCATCTTCTTCTTTTTCAATCGCCCCACTGGAATTAAAATTCAAAAATTCTATCTCGTATTCATCTAATATTGATTGGATTTCCTTTTTTAAATTTTCTCCTTGAGCCAAGACGGCTTGAAACTTGTTTAAAGTTATCAACATCTCTACCGGATCCCGGCTGTCAATCAGCGCTTTTTCGTCAATGTTCTCCAGGGAATACTTCAATAAAGACATTCCCAACAAATGAATGTCCACCAGAACTTCCGGCACGTCCACTTGGTTTAGCTCTTGATAGGCCTTCTCAGCTTTACTCCTAAGCAACTCCAACTCCTTGCTGTTTCCCGCTTCTAAATAAGTGCTGAGCTGGCTTATAAAAAGCAAGCCCGATTGGCTAAGTTGGTTTTCACTTAGAGTTTCTAGCGGGGCATTACTAAAAGCAATATAACTTAAAACTGATAAATACTCTTGAATTTGCTGCTTTTCTTTTTCTTTAACCTCTTCTTCTGACCCTTCAGGTTTTTCTAAAATATTGATTGAATTTCTGGGGATGATTTCAATTTCTTCCGTTACATTTTTTTGTTGGGCAATGCCGTTGATTATTTCATTTAAATCTTCTGTGGTTAAAGAGGTGTTTCCTAAATTTTCTAAAACACTTTCATCTTCTAGTGATTCAGGATTATTTAAAATATCGGTTATAGCAGAAAGTTCCTCTCCTTTTTCATTTTTTAATTTATTTAAAAATTCTTCCGTATAATTAAAGTTTTCGCTTTCTGATTGTTTAAGTAAAAAATCTTGCTCATCTTCTGTTCCCAAGACTTGGCTCTCTGTTTTAATTTTATCTCCAGGCGCTGGTTTTAGGGGGTCATAGCCGCTTTTTACTTCTGTTCCATCTGAATATCCGTCACCGTCTGTATCGGGATTATTCGGGTCGGTTCCATAAGCTCTTTCTTCTTGGTCAGAAAGCCCATCCTGGTCTTTATCTTCAAAAATGTTCATCTCTCCAAAGCTTACGCCGGAAACAAAAAGCCAGCCGGTAAAAAATACGCAAAAAAATAAAACCCAAACTGAAAATTTTGAATTATTCCTTTTTTCTTGGTTTTTTATTTCCATCTTTATTTAAAAAAATTAAACAATGACCATTTTCTCTTTAATTATACCTTTTTAAAAAATTATGTAAAGACTGTTTTTGTTATAGCTAAACCATACAAAAAAATTAAAAATAAAAGCCACCAAATTATTTTTTTGTCCTTAATTTTCATTTTAATTAAAAACCAAAAACTAATTGAAGCAAAAATCAAAGCAGGTAAAAAAAGTTTTGGCTCTTTTAATAAAACCACTGAGAATAAATATAAGAAAAATAAAGCTACGGCTAAAAAATTTTTAGCGTTTTTTGCTCCCAAAATCACGGGCAAGGTATAAACCCCATCTTTTTTATCACTCCTAATATCTTTAAAGTCTTTTATGGGAAGCATAAGCGAGAAAGCTGCCATTAAAAAAAAGAAGATTTTCCAGGGAAAGCCTACTAGTGACTGATTTTCTGAAAAAATCAAAAAGCCAATAATAAAGAAAATCAAAGAGGCAAAAGCGGATAAAATACTGGAAATTGGGTAAAATCTTTTAAGACGAAAGGGGTAGTGAGAATACACCCAGGTCAATAAATGATAAGCAGCAATTAATGTAAAAACTTGAAAACCAATTAATAAGGAAGTAAGAGAGGAAAAAAATAAAAAAACCTTACTAAAATTGGAATACTCTTGGGGCTTAAAAATATTTTTTATTAATGGTCTTTGGGGATTAGACTCTTTATCAACTTTTTGATCTGTTAAGTCGTTGATAAAAACAGAAAAAAACCAACTGGAAAAAACCATAATTAATAAATTTAAAACAATTAAAACCGAAAAAAAATCAAATTCATTTTTAGGAAAATAATAAAATCCCACTCCCATTCCCATAAAAAGCAGGCCAAAATTAAACACTGCCTGAGGAAAACGGATGTTTTTTATTAAAGCAATAAATTTTTTTTGATAATTAACGGCCAAGAAAACAAAAAAAGCAAGAAGGCATAAAAAATTATAAAATAAAGTCAGCCGATAAATCAAAAAAAGTTCCAATTCTAGTTTTATATTGAAATAACTAAAGGGTGTTAAAAATATCTTGGCTACATCTAAATTATTTACGTCTTTAAGGGCTTGGCCGGAAAAAAATTCTATACCCAGAGCCATCCAACTGGGAAAGGAGCTAAAAATAAAAAACACAAAATAACTGCTTATGGCAATTAAAAATAGTTTTAAAAAACTCCTGGTCTTTAAAAAAACATAAAGGCAGAGAAATAAAATTACAAAAACAATTATTATCCTTGTCCCATAAGTAATCCCTAAGGCTGGGTTGTCGCCAAAAAAGGTAAAAAAACGCCGAATTAACCCGCTCAAGCCGTCAAAAACGTAATAACTCCAAATAAATCTATCTCCAAAGATAACCCTATCAATAATGGGCGGGAAAATAATAAACCAATAACCCCATAATAAAATATTTATAATTTTTCGGTATGGAACCTTGGTGATTTTTTTTAAAATCCATAAAAAAATTAAAAAAAGCAAACCAAAAAAAAGCAAGGTATGAATAAAAAATAATATAAAGTAAGTAAAATCATTAACAGAGAGTTTTAAAATCAATCCCTCAATGTATAATCGAATAGTGATTATGGCTCCAAAAGAAACAACCCATTTATTAAAACTTCCCGGGTTGTTTTCTAGTTTTTTAATTATTTTAACGGGGCTGATTTTCATGTTGAGTTTAAACTTTAATAATCTCCCTATTTTATACTTTTTATTGTAAGATAAATATAAACAAAATATTATTAATTATAGGCATTGCTTAATTTGTTTAACCTCGCATAAATCACCAAAACTTAACATCCCTTATCCACTCACCTTTTATTTGTTGGTTTATTTTTTCCTTATAAACATCTTTTTTGAGTTTTAATTCGTTTTTCCAAGCGGGATTTTTACACACAAAAACTACCGCCTGGCTGTTTTCGGGTATTTCAATTTTAATATTTTTTAACCCTTCTTTGCCATAATCTTCTTTTATAATTTTTTTAATTGAAGTAATAATGGTGTATTTATCCGGTCGAATATTTTTTGGTTTATAGCCGTTCTTTTTTTTTACCCTATTTTCTAAAACTTTTTGAAAATTTTTCCACATATTTTCTTAATCTTTAATAATTGGCATTACGATATAAGAAAATTCCCTAATAACTTTTCCTTTTTTTATCTCTTGAATTAAAATAGGGGTTTTTTGGTTATTCACTTTAACAACTATCATCTCGCCCTCATCTTCATTAAAAATACTTAATCCCTCCATTAAATATCGGCAATTTAAGATAATTTCAAAGTCTTCTCCCTCTTTTTGAATATCCACTTTGGAAATATTTTTCCCTACCCCCTCTGATTGAGAAGAGATTATTATCTTATTTTTTTCGCTTTTTATTTTTATTTCATTGTTTAAATTATTTAAAAATAAAGAATTGACTTTCAGGGCGCTTAATAATTCTTGTTTTTTAATTTTCAAAGAAGTTTTATATTCAGCAGGTATAATTTGCTTGTATTCCGGGTAATTTCCGCTTATTAGGCGAGAAATTATATAAGTTTCATTGTTTTTAATAAATAACTGGTTATCTTTTATGTTTATTTCTATTTCCCCTTCTGTTAAAATTCTTTGTAGTTCCATAAAAGTCAAGGCGGGAATTATTATTGAGGGATTTTCCTGAATAAAAACTTCATAATATTTTTTGTTTATCTCTTCTTTATTTAGATTAATTGTAGCTTCAGTTAAACGATAACTGTCAGTGGAAGCTAAAATTATTTTATTTTTTTTAAACTCTAAATAAATCCCATTTAATTCCTGGCGGCTATCGTTTTTTGCCGCTGAAATTAGGGTGGCGCTTATTGCCTTGTTTAATTTTAAGATTTTAGAAGTTTTTATTAAATACTCTTTGGGGTTTTCTGGTATAATAGGAAATTCTTCAGGATCCATTCCTGTAATAATAATATTATGCTTAAGGGTGGATAATTTTAAATTTAAATCTTTTAGGGAAATTTTTATCTCTTCCTCATTAATGCCGTTTAAAAATCCACTAATAATTCTAGCCGGAATTGTTATTGAGCCTTCTTTGTTTATTTTAGCCCCTATAATAGTTTTTACAGCAATTTCAAGATTTGTAGAGGCTATTATTACCCTTCCCTTCTCAGCTTTAATTAAAATATTCCCCAGAATTGGCAGGGTGGTTTGTTTGGTAACAATTCTTTCCACTTTATTAATAGCATTTTTTAAATTATCTGTTTTAATTAGAAAATTCATAGGTATTAATTTAATAATTATTTATATTTAAAATTATTATTACTTATTATTATAGTTAAAATATTGTGGATAAATCATTTTAAAGCTTTTATAAAAGGGAAAAAGATAATAATAAATTGTTGAATAATTTTACAAGAAGCTGTTAATAGTTGTTGGTTTTTTATTGATAAGTATTTTAATTAAGTGAAAGTAAGGCTTTATCAACAATTAATCAACATACTTATAAGCAGAATATTTTATAAACTAACAGGTTATTAACAGTCTTAAGTGGTGTTTAAATTATGTGATTAAATAGAAATATAATATTAATAGTCAATAAATTTTTCCCTGATATATTTTAAGTTATTTTCTAAAATATCATTATTTATTAATTCTTTTTTAATTTTTTCGTAAGCATAAATAACAGTAGAGTGGTCTCTTCCTCCCATAACTTGGCCGATTTCAGGAAAAGAAAGCCCTACGTCTTCCCTAATTAAATAAATAGCCAACTGCCTGGGCTTTACCACCCTTTTTTTGCGAGATTTTTCCAGAACGTCTTTTTGGCTTATATCAAAAAAATCAGCCACGCTTTTAATTACCTTAACCGGATTTATTTTTTTTTGTTGATTTAAGGAAATATGATCTTGAATTTGTTCAGTTATATCTTCTAATTTGGGTGTTTTATTGCTTAATTGATAGATAGCAATTATTTTATTAAGCGCGCCCTCTAATTCGCGCACATTGTGATAAATGCTTTCTGCTAAGTATTGAACAATATCTTCCCTTAAATTGAAATTTTTTTCCTTTAATTTTTTTTGGATAATTGCCATTCTGGTTTCTAGGTCCGGCTTGGTAATATCAGCTATCATTCCCCCCTCAAATCTTGACCTAAGGCGGTCTTCTAGGGTGGGAATAGATTTAGGAGGCCGGTCAGAGCTGATAATGATTTGTTTTCCATGCTGATAAAGGGTTTCAAATACATGAAAAAACTCTTCCTGAGTTTTCTCTTTTTTAGCTAAAAATTGAACATCGTCGATTATTAAAACATCCAGCTTTATGTAATCATTTTTAAATTCCCTAGCTTTGGAATTTTGCAGGGCGCTTAAAAGTTCATTAGCAAAACGTTCCATGCCCACATATTTAATTACAGTATTCTTGTTGACGCTGCTGATTTGATTTCCCACCGAATGTAATAAGTGGGTTTTTCCCAGGCCCACCCCTCCATAAATAAATAAAGGATTGTAATTTTCACCGGGATTTTCTGCTACCGACTTGCAAGCCGCGAAAGCTAATTCGTTGTTAGACCCAACCACAAAATTATTGAAATTATAGCGCGGATTAAGATTGCTTTGGCTGACGGTTTTTAAAAAATTATAATTATTTTTCTTGGCAGCTTTATTTTCCGGAATGTTTTTTAAATCTACTACGGAATCAATAGTTTTTTGGTTTCCATTTTCCTTTCCGGAAATAACACAATTTATTTTATTTAGTCCGGGATAATTTTTTCTTGCAGCATCCAAAATTATT
>CAZRQA010000002.1:21803-24957 GCA_964602335.1 uncultured Bdellovibrionales bacterium | reverse complement strand
AAAACCCATACGCTAATAATTTCTGATATTCATTTAGGCTCAAAAGTCAGCCGTTCCAGGGCTTGCGTTAAATTTTTGGAAAATTTCAAATTTAAAAAATTAATCTTACTGGGAGATATTTTTGAAGAACTGGATTTTACCCGCCTGAAAAAAAAAGATTGGGATTTCTTGTCTGCGATAAGCAAGCTTTCTAAAACTAAAAAAATTATCTGGGTGGAAGGCAATCATGATAAGGGGCTCACTCAAATTTTTTCCACCCTTACCGGCGCCAAAGCCTACAAAGTTTATAAATGGCAGTACCAAAAAAGGAAATACCTGGCTATCCACGGCCATCAGTTTGACAATTTTTTAGTTAACAACGCTTTTTTAAGCTATTTATCCACTATTGTCTATAACTTCATTCAGCTAATAGATTTTTCCGATAAAAGAATGAGCCGTTTTATTAAAAGACAAAGCAAGGGCTGGCTGCGGCTTTCCAAGAAAGTGGCGAAAAGGGCAATTGTTTATGCCAAGCTTAACCGGGTTAATTATATTTTTTGCGGCCATACCCATAAAGCCATGAAAAAAAGAAGAGGAAAAGTTCATTATTACAACAGCGGCTGCTGGACTGATGTGCCATCCACTTACATTACCATAGACGGGAAAGATATTGAGATACATAAATATTTTTAATTGACAAAAAATAGCTATTTATTTAGACTAAAAATAACCTTGGCGATTGATGCGGCTACCAACCGCATAGCTTTTTGAAGCTTTGGATTTTATCCAGCTAAGCCAAAAACAACTTAAGAGCGTTCCCGCTTAGGCGGGAGAAATTTGGGTGGAACCGCGGGAAATATATTAAATTTAAAAACCTCGTCCCAAAGCGTGCTTTTTAGCATTTTTTGGAACGAGGTTTTATAATATAAATTTCAAGAAACAAATAACAAGGAAACAAACAAAATCCAAATTATAAATTAAAAATATGAAATATGATTTAGAGGAAAGAACAACTGAATTTGCCAAAGAAGTCATTAGGCTATGCAAATCCCTTCCTAATAATGTTATTAACCAACAATTAATAAGGCAGGTAATTCGTTCCTCCGGCTCTATTGGAGCCAATTATCGTGAAGCTAATGACGCATTAGGCAAAAAAGATTTTATTCACCGATTAAGAATTTCCAGAAAAGAAGCCAAGGAAACTCTCCACTGGCTAGAATTAACAAAAGAAGCAAACCCAAAATTTACTGAAAAAATAAACGACATTGCCAAGGAAAATATAGAAATAAGAAATATATTATCTGCTATAATTACCAAAAGCAGTAATAAAAAAGAAAGAACCACCTAAGATCCAGTTTAAAAAGTTTAGAATTTTGAGTTTGTTTGCATCTTGTATCCTTGCTTCTTGTATCTTATTTATATTTATTTTTAATTTTTAAAACCATGAAAATTGACAAAAAAGAAATTATTCGCCATAGCGCCAGCCATATTTTGGCGGCAGCGGTTATGGAAATGTTCCCGGAAGCCAAGCTTGGCACCGGCCCGGCCATTAAAGACGGCTTTTACTATGATTTTGATTTGCCGAGAACACTGATTCCGGAAGATTTGGAAATTTTGGAGGAAAAGATGAAAAAAATCATCCAGGCCAATCATCCTTTTGAGAAAAAAATGGTTCCAGTAGAGAAAGCCTTGGAAAATTTTAGAAAAGCTGGCCAATCCTATAAAGTAGAATTAATAGAAGATTTGCAAAAAGAGGGAGAGGAAAAAGTAATGATCTATAAATGCGGCCCTTTTGTGGATTTATGCAGCGGTCCGCATCTGCAGTCCACCGGAGAAATTGATCCAAGCGCAATAAAATTAACTAAAATCTCCGGCGCTTATTGGAAAGCAGATGAAAACCGGGAACAAATGCAAAGAATTTACGGTCTGGCTTTTGAAAATAAAAAAGAATTAAAAAAATATTTAGCTGAAACCAAGGAAGCTAAAAAAAGAGACCATCGGAAGCTGGGCAAAGAACTGGATTTATTTGTTTTTTCCGATTTGGTTGGGCCGGGCTTGCCGATGTTTACTCCTAAAGGAACTATTATTATTGACGAACTCAGAAAATATATTGAAAAAATTTGCCGCCAATATGGCTACGAAAAAGTAATGACTCCCCATTTAGCTAAAATCGGATTGTTTGAAATTTCCGGCCATGCGGATAAATTCGGGGATGAACTTTTCCATGTCAATTCAGAAAACAAGCAAGAATATGTGATGAAGCCGGTGCAATGTCCGCATCAAACCCAGATTTACGCTTCCCGTCCCCGCTCCTACCGTGATTTGCCTATCCGTTATATGGAATCAGAAAAGCAATATCGGGCGGAAAAACCCGGAGAAATCAGCGGACTTAATCGCGTAGTTGCCATTACTGTGGAAGACGGCCACAGTTTTTGCCGAATCGACCAAGTCAAAGAAGAAATGAAAAATATGATAAATGTTATCAAGGACTTTTATTCTTCCTTGGGGCTCTGGGAACACCATTGGGTTTCACTTTCTGTGCGAGATTATGAAAAACTGGATAAATATATTGGCGAAAAAAAAGATTGGGATGAGTGCGAAAAAATTTTAGAGGAAGTCTGCAAAGAAATGAAGCTGGATGCCAAAAGATGCGAAGGCGAAGCAGCTCTCTATGGACCAAAGATAGATTTTATGTTCAGGGAAGCGGCTGGCAGAGAAGTACAAATTCCCACTGTCCAGCTGGATTTTGCCACACCTAAAAAATTCGATCTCAGTTATGTGAACGAAAACGGCGAAAAGGTGCCGCCGGTAATGGTCCACCGGGCAATTTTGGGATCTTATGAAAGATTTTTAGCGCTTTTAATTGAACATTTTGCCGGCGCTTTTCCGCTTTGGCTAGCTCCGGTGCAAGCAATGATTTTTCCAGTTTCGGAAAAATTTGCTGATTATGCCAGCTCTGTAGAAAAAAAACTTAAGAAAAGCAGCATCCGGGTTGAATTGGATAAAAGCGATGAATCTTTGGGCAAACGCATTGCTGAAGCCCTGAAACAAAAAATCCCCTATCTTCTGGTGGTGGGAGAAAAAGAGGAAAAAGATAAAACAATAGCTGTCCGGGGAAGAGGAATGAAAAACCAACAGGCAATGAAGGCGGAAGAGTTTGTCAAGAAAATAAAAA
>CAZRQA010000002.1:12906-21703 GCA_964602335.1 uncultured Bdellovibrionales bacterium | reverse complement strand
AAAAATCCTTGTAGCGGCAATGGGGCAAGTGAATTCTAAGCATAATCTATGAGATACTATATTAAAACTTTTGGCTGCCAGATGAATTTTAGTGATTCGGAAAGAATTGCGGCTTTTTTGGAAAAAAATATTTTAAAACCGGCTGAAAAAATTGAGCAGGCGGATTTGGTGATTTTTAATACCTGCGGCGTGCGGCAAACAGCTGAAGATCGGGTTTACGGGCAAGTGCATAATTTGAGAAAATATGAATCAAAAATCAACCTGCCTGCCGGTAAGGCAGGGAATTATGAATTAAGGAATAAAAAAATTATTGTAATTACCGGCTGCCTGGCCCATCGAAAAGACGTCCAAAGAAAATTAAAAGATAAAGTTGATGTATTCCTAACCATTGATGATTTTTTTAAAAATTGTAACATTAAAAATTATCCCGAGTACTCGGGATTTAAAATTCCAGCGCAAAAAGACAATTCTCGTTTTGAAAATAAATATCTTTGCATCAAGCCAAGGTATCATAGCAAAAAAAATGCGCTGGTGCCGATAATGACCGGCTGTAATAATTTCTGCTCCTATTGCGTGGTGCCCTATGCCCGCGGCCGGGAGTGGTCCCGCCCGCCAGAAGATATTTTTAAGGAAGTGGAAAATTTATCCAAAAACGGCTGCCGAGAAATAATCCTCTTGGGGCAAAACGTAAACAGCTATAAATGTAAAGTCAAAAGTCACCTACCTGCAATGATTGCAATTTGGGCAGGAAAATCAAAAGTCAAAATTACAAATAAAAATTTAAAATTGATTCGAAATTCGAAATTCGAAATTCGAAATTTTTACCTAACTTTTCCCATCTTATTAGATAATTTAGCTAAAAAATATCCCAAAATATCATGGCGTTTTCTAACTTCTCATCCCAAAGACTTTTCCAATAAATTAATAAACGTTATTACTGAAAATAAAAATATTTCCAGGGAAATCCATCTGCCCATCCAATCAGGCAGCAACAAAATTCTTAAAAAAATGAATCGGCCTTATACCCAAAAAAAATATTTAAATTTAATAGCTAAAATTAAAAAACGAATTCCAAATGCCAAGTTTTCCACTGACGTGATTGTCGGTTTCCCTGGCGAAACAAAAAAAGATTTTCAGGAAACAGTGAAAGTCTTTAGGAAAATCAAATTTTTCGAAGCTTATATCAACAAATACTCCCCCCGCCCCGAGACTGCCGCTTTTAAATTGGGCAATCCTGTTCTTTGGAAAGAAAAGAAGAGAAGAGAAAATGTTTTAAGAAAATTAATTAAAAAGTAAAGAGCGGAATTTTATGATAAAAAACCGCTCTTAGGGCTCTTGGCCAATCTTCAAGCAAGAGCTTCTCTTTGTTGTCGGGGAGAAAGAAATTTTTTCAACCCCAAATCTTCAAGCGCAGCTGCTTCGTCTGCCGGCTCAAAATCAGGACAACCCTCCTGAAAAGCCAACAAACACTTCTTTTTTTTGAAACATCTCTCACAGCAAATACCTTCTATTGGCGCCATAATCGGTTGGCCATTGCTCATTACTCCTATCTTGATATACATATCAATTCCCTCCTTTCAGTTTGAAATAGGGACAGAATAATCCCTTGTCTTCCTCTCCGGCTTCTGTTTCAATTTTTTCCTTAAACGCCTCAACGCCAAACTCGCGAAAAAAATCCACCGCTTCTCCTCTTCTACAACAACCTGCTTTATAGAGGCAATAACCTTGCAATTCGAAAAATTGGCAATTACGGCATTCTCTTGCCACTTTACTCCTGCTTAAAGAATTAATTCTTAAAACTTCTCGCGGGAAATAAGTATTTAAATTTGCAACTCCCATACCGGACCTCCTTTTGAAAAAATTAATAAACTATCACTACAAATTCCCCCTTAATCTTGGAAGAATTTAATTCAAAGAACTGGATAATCTCCTTTAATTTTCCCTTTTTAACACTTTCAAATTTTTTTGTCAATTCACGACAAACCACTAGATTTATTTTTTTATTCTCTATATTTAGCTTCTCTATTAATTTTAAATTTTTCATAAACCGATGAGGAGATTCATAATAAATAACCGGGTAATCCGAAATTAAAATATTCTTGAAAAAAGTTTCTCGGCCTTTTTTGTTGGGCGGAAATCCCAGGAAAATAAACTTGGAAAGGTTGACGCCGGCTACAGAAATGGCGGCTGCCAAAGCAGAAGGTCCCGGCACCGCCACAATCTCAATTTTTTCTTGAAAATGATTTTTTACCTCAGCAATTAATCTTCCTCCCGGATCAGAAATGCCCGGCGTGCCAGCATCCGTTACTAAAGCCAGGTTTTTACCTGCCTCCAAATGTTCAATAATTTTCTCCACTCGGCTCAATCGGCTTCTTTCATGGTAGGATAATAGCGGTTTTTTAATTTCATAATGATTCAACAATTTTATCGTCACCCGCGTATCTTCACATAAAATCAAATCAACCTCTTTTAAAGTTTCAATGGCACGAAAAGTAATATCTCCTAAATTGCCAATCGGAGTAGCCACGATAAATAATTTCATATTATTGGATTTTTATTAAAATTCTTTTTATTCCTAATTCTTAAATCCTGATTACCGATGACTGATTTACTGATGACTTTCTAACTTTATAAACTTTATGAACTTATTTTTTAATTTCTCCTTTCTCCCCCACTTGATCCAATTTCACTGAAAGCAGCTGGGAAACTCCGTCATCGTTCATAGTAACGCCGTACAAAACTGCTGCTTCCCGCATAGTTTGGCGATTATGGGTAACTAAAGCAAATTGGGTTTGGCCGGAAAGTTCCCGCAAAATTTTTCCAAACCTTTTAGAATTGGCCTCATCTAAAGCAGCCTCTACCTCGTCCAAAAAAGCAAACGGCGGCGGATTATGGGAAATAATGGCAAAAAGCAAGGCCAGGGAAGTAAGCGTCCTCTCTCCGCCGGAAAGCATCCCTAAGCTGGATATTTTTTTGCCTGGCGGCGCTGCCTCTATTTCAATTCCCATTTCTTTTTTTTCTTCTTCTGGCTGATCTTGCTCCTCCAGCCCTCCTCCATTGCCTTCCTCCGACAAATTTTGCTTCTTTCTTTTTTTAGTAATAATTTCAACTTTTTTAATATCCGCTTTTCCGCCGTTAAAAATTATTTTAAAATAATCTTTGAATTTTTTGCTAATTTTTAAAAAAGTGGATTCAAATTTCTCCTGAATATTCGCATCTAATTCCTTAATAACTTTCTCTAAGGATTTAACCGCCTCCTCAAGATCCTGGGATTCCTGCTGTAAAAAATTATACCTTTTCTCTGTCTCTTCATATTCTTCAATGATACTGCTGTCAATAGAGCCAACTTGTTCTAGCTTATCCTTAAGGCGAAAAATTTTTCGCTCCGTTTCCTCAATGTCAATCTCCTTTTCGTAAAACTCTATTTTCTCCAAAGAATCGTTCGTCTCCCTTTTTACTCGCTGTTCCAAATCATCTCTTTTTACTTGAATCCTGACTAATTCCATTTTAGCGTCATTATATTTTTGCCTGATTTTTTCTAATTCAAACTGCTTTCTCCGTATAAAATCTTCCAATTTCACCGATTCTTTTCTATCATTGCGGTCTTTTTCATTTAAGTCCTTTATTTTCTGTTTAACTTTTTCTAAGGAATCTCCTATTTCCTCCTTTTTCTTCTGGAAATTCTCTATTTCAGTTTTTATTTCTTTGATTTCCCTTTCCTTTTCCAATTTTTGCTTTTTCAAAATTTCACTCGGCTTCTTCCTCTCGATTTTCCCCTTAACTACTCCTTCTAAAAGCCGTTTTACCTGCTTTTTAATCTTTAAGCATTCTTTTTTAATTTTCTTTAACTCTTTTATGTCTTCAACGGAATCCAAAGCTTGAAACAATTCTTCCTGCTTTCTTTCAATCTCCTTAAGCTGTTTTTGAATTAATTCTGTCCCCACTGGAATAGATTCACTGACTTCGATATTTTCCATCCTTTCTTCCGCTAAGGCCAGCCGCCCTTCCCGCACAATTACTTCCCTCTCTTGGTTATTTAATTGGTTGCTTAAATTATTCCGCTCTTCTTCCAATTTTTCCATTTCATCTTCGACGGACTCATTATTTTTATAATCTTTGTCCAATTTTTGTCTGGCATCGTCAATTTCCCGCTGCAGAATAGCAGTTTTGCGGGAAAATTCTTCCTGGGATTGCTGGTACTTGGAATTAAAATTTTCCAGCTTATACAAAAGCGATCCGAATAATTTCTTTTGATATTCTCTCAATTGTTTTTTATATTCTTCCCCTTTTTGGGCTTTTCTGGTCTGACGGCGAAGCATTCTCAGGTGCGGCTCGATTTCCTTCAGCAAACCGCTCACTCTCTCTAGGTTGTTGGCCGTAGTTTTTAATTTCCTTCGGCTTCTCTCTTTCTTAACTTGATATTCTTTTACCCCAGCCGCCTCTTCAATGATGGCTCTTCTTTCTAAGGCAGTGGCATTTAATATTTGATCCGCCATCCCTTGATTAATAATGCAATAACTTCGCTGCCCTACGCCTATTTTTGCCAACAAGTCAACTACGTCAATTAACCTTACCTGGCTGCCATTTATTAGATATTCCCCTTCGCCATTTCGATATATTTTTCGAGTAATCACTATCTCGTCATAGTCAATGGGGATTTTGTGCCGGCTATTGTCTACGTAAATGGAAACCTGGGCGCTTCCCAATTGAGCTTTTTTATCGCTGCCGGCAAAGATAACGTCCTGGCTTTTTTTTCCACGGATATTCTTTAAAGATTGTTCTCCCATCGCCCAGCGCAAAGCATCCGTTATATTAGATTTCCCGCTGCCATTCGGCCCCACGATAGCTGTTATGCCAATATCTTTTTTGCCGTTAAAAACACCTGCACTGGAAAAATCCAGCACAGTTTTTTTTGCAAACGATTTAAAACCGGTTATTTCTAATCTTTTTAAAAACACTTTTATTTGTTAAATTATCTGTAAAAATTCAAGCGTAAAGTAACCACTTTTCCCCAACTTTCCAATCTTTTAACTTTTTAAAAAAATTTTTCCTTGCCCCCTAATAAGCTAATTCCTATAAGCTAACTAAATACAATACTTCCCGTGTTTTTCATCTCGAACAATTTTTCCCTTGTCAACCAATACTACCCGGCGGGATATTTTATCCACCATGCTTTTATTATGGGTGGCCAGCATAATAGTCGTTCCGAATTCATTTATCTTCATAAGCAGCTGCACTATGTCCCAGCTAGAAATAGGATCCAAATTTCCGGTTGGCTCATCAGCTAAAAGCACTTTAGGTTTATTCACTAAAGCTCTTGCCAGGGCCGCCCGCTGCTGTTCTCCGCCGGAGACTTCATGGGGGTATTTGTCCATTTTATTGGCCAAACCCACGATGTCTAAAATTTGAGGCACATCTTTTTCAATTTCCTTGCTACTGCTATTAGCCACTTCCATGGCAAAGGCCACATTCTCAAACAAAGTCTTTTTGGGCAGTAATTTAAAATCCTGAAAAACTGTTCCAATATTTCTTCGGTGATAAGGCAATTTTCTGGTTTTTAAATCAATCACGCTTTTGCGATTGAAAACAATATCGCCGGAAGACGGCCGCTCTTCAGCATAAAGCAACTTTAAAAGCGTAGATTTTCCTGCGCCTGACTGGCCTACTACGGAAACAAATTCTCCGCTTTTAATATGCAGATTTACGTTTTCCAAAGCCGGAGTATTTCCAGGATAAATTTTTGAAACATCTTTGTAAATTATCATTTTTTCTTTTAATTTTATGGAAAATTACACAAAACAAGAACCCTTTGCTTTGTTTTATATTTTTTAAATAAAAATTAAAGCAATTGCTTTTAATATTATTTTAAATTTAATTTAAATTAAAATAATTTAATCATCGTCATTTGCATTGCTGTCATCTTCCGGCTCGGTCTCGGACAAGGGGGCATTTTTAGAATAATCCTCAGTTTTCTCTGTCTCCTGCTGCTGTTCGGCCGGCATTTCATCTTCCGGTTCTTGCTTCTTTTTTTTCATTGTCATCCAGATTACCAAGCCAATGATTACTACGGCCACAATAATTACAATAGCGGTGGTCGACATAATTTTAAATTAATTATTAAATAATATTACCTGAATACATAGCTTTTTTATGAAATAGACATCCTGCAACATTCTGCAATTTACAAATCTTTTCTTGTTAATCAATTATCGCTATGCAAGATTCCGCAGAGCGGGACAAATTACCTCACAAATTTACAAATAGCTATTATTTTATTGCTAGATAATCCAACACTCAATGCGAGTATCTTTTGCCAATTAAGTAATTGCTAAAATTTATGTTAATGTTGAGCTTAAATAATTTTTTATGAAATTTTCAATATTGCCGTCCAAAACTTTCTCTGCATCTGATTCCTGGTATTCAGTACGATGATCTTTCACCATCTTGTAGGGATGCAAGACATAAGACCTGATCTGGTTTCCCCACTCCGCTGATTTATGTTTCCCTTTTAAGGCTGCCTGCTTGTCTTTTTTTTGTTTCTCTAACTGTTGGAATAATTTCGATTCTAGAACCTTCATCGCCTGACGCCTGTTTTGCAACTGAGAGCGCTCGCCTTGGCAAGCCGCTGTTATCCCGGTAGGCAAATGCTTTATCCTTACGGCCGAATCCGTGGTATTTACATGCTGCCCGCCAGCGCCGGAAGATCGAAAAGTTTCTATTTTTAAATCTTTTTCCTCGATGTTCAATTTTGCGTCTGCTATTATAGGTATTGCTTCCACTGAGGCAAAAGAGGTCTGTCTTAGATTATCAGCATTAAAAGGAGATTGCCTTACCAATCGATGCACGCCTTTTTCACTCCTAAGATGGCCATAAGCCATTTCTCCGGAAATTTTCAATGAAACATTTTTGAGCCCCGCTTCTGGGCCGGGATTTTCGTTTAATATTTTTACATAAAACCCTTTTTTTTCAAAATATTTTAAATACATCCTCAGGAGCATTTGAGCCCAATCTTGGGCATCAGTACCGCCTGCACCAGCCGTAATAATTATAACAGCGTCTTTGTCATCGTATTTTCCGTTAAAATAACTTTTGACTTCAAAAGGCTTTATCTTTTTTTTAAGCTGTTTATAGCTGTCATATAAAAATTCAATATCTTCGCCTGCTTCTGTTTTCAACTCTTGAACAAACTCAATTAAAGTGTTCAGTTGAGTTTTAATGCTCTCCCATTCATGCTTTTCTTTTTTAATTTTTTCAATTTTCTTTAAAATTTCCCCTGCTTCCCGGGGATTATCCCAAAAATTTTTCTCTCCGCTTTTTGATTTCAAGCCTTTTATTTCTTTTTTCTCAAACTCAAAGACAGTCGTCCAGCTGGACGATTTTAGCTTTCAAATTATTCAATTTTTGAGAAATCTCTTGTTTTTTCATAGTTTAATTATATAATAAAAAAATGAATGAATCAAATTTTAAAAAAGATTAAATTATTATGCTCCCCCGAAAGTGTTTTTTAGAAAAAAGTTAAAAATTTCTAAATAATTAAATTAACTTTTGGAATCGCGAGTGTAGTTCAATGGTAGCCGCCTCATCGGCGACCCGCCGTGGAGGCGGGAACATACTACCCCTCCCACTTCCTCCTTCCACCTACTTCGCCTATGCGAGATTAGTATAATGGTAATACACTTGCTTCCCAAGCAAGAGTCGCGAGTTCGATTCTCGTATCTCGCTCAGACAACGTATTGCGGGCAAGCAGAAGATTGCCAATTCAAGGCCGGTCTGCCGCTTATTTTGACAGGCGAGAATTCTCCTCACTCGCTCTAAATGCAATTATATGCCTAAAGAAAACTCCCATTTTTATCTAGCAAGTAAAGTAGCGGAGAAAATAAAAAATCCGGAAATCATAAAAATTATCCAAGATAATTTTTATTTTTACCAGCTCGGGAGTTTTACCCCGGATGTTTTTTCTTACGGAAAAACAAAGGACATTGTTAAAATTTCTATGGACATTCACGGATTTAACAATAAAAAAACCAACCGAATTATTTTTAAAATGTTAAATAAAACTAACGATAATAAAAACCTGGCTTTTGTTTTTGGATTTCTCACGCATTTGGCGGCAGATGCCACTTTTCATCCTTTGGTTTATCATCTCACTGGACCGGCAGGCAAATCGAAAAAAGCGCTTTACCGCCATGTGGCCTGGGAGACCGGCTTGGACAAATTTTTGCATAATCATTTCCTTGTCCCCCGCCCCGATTTTAAAAAAATAAAACAACTAATTTTTTCAGATATTTTAGAAAAAAAGTACGGCATTTCTAAAAAATATTTATACAAAAATTATAAGCGGCAATTTCTTTATTCCCGACTTTTTCAAATAGCTCCGGTTTATTGGATTTTAAAATTGCTTTATAAGTGTAAAGTATTCAAACAAAAAGATAAATTGGGCCTTTTTTACGCCAATAAATTATATTCTAAAAATTATTTCCTTAAAAAATTCCGGTATTTAGATCCGCTTAGCGGGCAACCCCTAAAAACAACTATTAAAAAATTATCCAAGCAGGCGATAAGTAGGGCAGCTAGTTATATTGAAACCGTTTACGATTATTATTCAGGCAAAATTAACCGCCAAGCAGCAAAAAAAACCATTAGGGGTAAAAATCTTTCTACCGGTAAAGTTAATGCTGTCGCGGATGATATGAGATTTTTTAAAAAAATTTAGCTTGATTTAGGAAAAATTTTAATATAAAGTTAAACTGGTTCCTTGTTGAACTGTTATATTGTTGCATTGTTAAATTGTTAAATT
>CAZRQA010000002.1:0-12806 GCA_964602335.1 uncultured Bdellovibrionales bacterium | reverse complement strand
ATTGTTAAATTGTTAAATTATAAAAAGATTAAATTGCCGAAGTAGCTCAATTGGCAGACCTGCCCTCCGCCAGCTGGCGGACTAAATGTCCACGTAGCTCAGCCTTGCTGTGCCTGTCCGCGCTACAAGCGGGCAACAACATTGCGGGCAGGAGGAGTAACTATATTTTTCTATAGGCCGAGATAGCTCAATTGGGAGAGCAATGGTATCGTAAACCATAGGTTGCGGGTTCGATTCCCGCTCTCGGCTCTAAATTTAATAATTAAAAAATTAATGCATTATTTTAAACTTTAAAATTTCCTTTAAACTTCATGCTAAAAAAATTTCTTATTAAAATAAAATACCCCAAGCTTTTTTTGTTATTGTTCTCTATTGTTTTGGGATATATCATTTATAAAGACGAGACTAACCTTCATCTCCACGCTTTTTTGGAAAAAAGCGGCTATCTGGGCGATTTCCTGGCCGGAATGTTTTTAGTCTACGGTTTTACCGCCGGTCCGGCGGCGGCAACACTGCTAGTTTCCGCTAAAATGCACAATCTGCTTTGGGCCGCTGCCGCTGCCACGCTTGGCTCTATAGCGGGAAACTTTCTGGTATTTAAAGCTTTGAAAATTTCAGTAGAAAATGAATTAAACGACTTGGGGCAAAGCCGCTTCTATCTTTGGCTTAAATCTAAAATCCAAAACCGCGTTCCTAGTTTTGTCAGAAGCTACATTCTGCCCGCTTTAGCCGGCTTCATCAGCGCACTTCCCCTACCGGATGAATTCGTGGTAGCTTTAGTTTCCTGGTCAAGAAATATGTCTTTTGCCGTATTTTCCTTTTTCGCCTTGGTTTTTAATATTTTTGGAATATTAATTTTATTATTGATCGGGAAAATGTTGTAAAAAAATACTCATTTAATATAGATATTTTAAAAGGCCGCGTTGCGGCCTTTTTTAGAATCTTTGTCCTTTTAAAAAGAAAGCTACCAATAATTTTCAGCCAGAATTTGCCAAGAATTATTTCCTTTAAAATCAGCTGATTCAAATTCTCGCCTACATTGAGGACAAAAGAAAATGAAACTGAAATTTCTAGGATTAAATCCAGAATTTTTTAAATAAGTTTGGCAAAAAGAACATTTTAGCCAAATTAAGCTTTCCCCTCCTAGTCTAATTTTGTTTCTGCCTTCTGCGTTAACTTTAAATTCTGCATTCATTGGCATTACAAAACCTCCCTTCTTTTTGATTTTTATTGTTATAAAAATGCTTTTCTAATTTATAACTCTATGGTCTTCTCCCAGGCTGTTTTGTAAATCCAATTTTTTTATCTGAGATAAATCATTCAGGGCATTCAACTGCAAATAATTATTGGAAAAAGTATAAAGCACATTTTCAATATAAAGGATCCTTTGGATGGTATTTGAATAATAACGGCGCCCATAATTATTTTCCTGGAAAATTCCCTCCCCTTCACTATGATCAATTAATCCCTTCAGCTCAAATCCATTCTCATCTACCCTAAAGACTGCCGCGCCTCGGAAATAATTTGAAACCGGCGGTGGAACGATTTCCATGTCTTGCCGGACATTATTTATAAAAACTGGCTGGTTCACGCTGATTGGAAAAGCCAATAAATTCTTTTCTTGGGAAAAAAGAAAAGCTTTGTGTTCATTTTGGGCAATAGAGGTGGTATTTTTATCTTGAAAAATATATTTATCAACCTCTTTAGGCTGGCTGACATTGCTTACATCAAACAAGGAGAGCTTTAATCCTTTGGTAATCACGCCGCCATGTTCGTTTTCTTCGGTTTCCTTGCCCAAGCCGATGAGAAGATTATCGCTGTAAGGATGGAGATAATTGGAGAAACCGGGAATTTTCAGTTTGCCTAACACTTTGGGATTCTTTGGGTTTTTTAAGTCTATAACGAACAAAGGATCTATTTGCTTGAAAGTTACCATATAGGCCCGGTCCTGCATAAACCTGACAGAATAAATTTTTTCGTCTTGTGCCAAGCCTTCCAAGGAACCTGCAATTTTCAAATTTTCATCCAAAACATAAAGATTGTTAAAAGATTCCTGCTGTTTTTCTTCTCCTCTTATGCCCCACATACCCAGCCATTGCTGATTTCGAGTGGTAGCGATACGAAAGTAATCATCCTTTTCGTCCATGGAAAACTGGTTCAAAACAGTTCCAGTCACTTCACCCGAACCTTTATAATTTAATTTTCCATTGGCAATGTTAATTTTATGCACAACAGTTTTCTCAATTTCTTTGGAAATCCAATCCATTTTTTTGGCAATTTCATCTTGAATTTCTTTTTGCAAATTGCTAGCCCTCTCCTCTGATAAACCCAAACCGTATTTCTCAAAAATACGGGTGATTTTCTCCGCCTTTTCCTGCTGAGTTAAGAGGTCTTTATCAGCTGACATAATTTTGTCCGCCCTCTCTTTATCTTCAGGGCTTAATTTGGGATACATCACGTCAAACATTACCTCCAGCATAATTTCCGACTGATTAAGATGTTTGGTATAGGTGATATAAATATTATTTTGGGAAACATACATATTTTGAGTGCTGGGAAGTAGATAAATCTGGTTTTCTGGCTTTTTGTCTGTTTCGCTTAAATTAACGGCGGCGACATTAATAAAGCTATAATTATTGTATGGAATTTCCGCATAATAGACCGGCGGACAATCCAGGCACCGACCACCATTTAAACTGTAGATTTCTTCCCCGTTTTCCAAAATTTTAGGCAAAAGAAAGTTCGCATCATAGTAGCGAGCATACTTGGAAGTCAGAAAATAAACTTGGTTTCCAATCATCCGAGAATTGAAATAATTTCCCTCAAACTTCAAATCTCTTATTTGGGAGGGATTTTTTTTGTCAGAAATATCAAATATTTTGAAAAAAACATAGGAAGAATCCGCTCGGAGATTATTAGGCATGGCCTCTTTCGCTGTTGCTTCGTCTTGGATAAAAACTTGTGTATCATTGCCAAAAATGACTAATTTGTCATCATTTATATAAATATCCTGCGGCAAATTTTCAAATTCAATTTTAGAAAGCACTTTAGCCTCTTGGGCAGGAAAGGCTTCAGCGATATATAAATCTTTCTGGGAAACGGCATAGACGTATCTCCCATCCGTCTTAATGATATCTGCTTCATCCACTCCTTCCACTTGGATATTGGTTTCTGAATAATCCGCTCCCTCTCCCAATCCTTCTGGAGCAGCCGCTTCTCTTTGGGCAGCTGAAAAACCGCTATCTTCCACATTTTTCAAGTCAGTCATCTGGGGCATGCTAAAAAGCCCTCCTGTTTGTATTTCCGACAAAGAAGATAAATAATTTTTTATATCTTCATAACTGGAAAATTTTTGCAGCTTGGATTGTTTGGACAACTTTTCCTGCAATGAATCGGACAAGGCGCTTTTTTCCTCTGTTTGAGAGCTGGGTTTTGTTTCAGGAGGATCAGGCGGTTGTTTATAAAAAAGATAAATTCCAACAACAATTATAAAAAGCAAGGCTACTGCGCCAAACAAAAAAATGATTTTCCGGTTTTTAGCTTTATATTTCTCGGACGGCAAAATTTCCTCGTCGACGCCACTCTCTTTTTTCTCGCCCGAAAAATTATTATTGCCATCGAATTCCGTTTCTTTTTTGTTTTTAAATTTTTTCATTTTTTAAAATTATAATCTTATATTTTTATTATAACATCTTCCAGAAAAGAAAAAAGGGGCTCTAAATTCTTGAATTTATATCTTGATTTATTTTTTTTATTTGTATATTCGTGAAAAAATTCGCCCGCCTAGACTCGACGTCTAGCCGAGGCTGGTTGATTTGAGGAACTTGCGGTTAAATACTTCGGGAGATCATTTTTTCTTGTTTTAAATTAAAACTATAAAGCGCATAACAACTGTCAAAATATTTTCCAAAAAAAATAGGCAGCAGCCACTACGGAAAAAATGGTTTGTAAAAATATTGTCAGAAAGCTGCCCAGCAAAACTCCAACACCAGCCTTAATAGCTTGGTCAAATTTTTTGCCGCTTGCTATCTCGCCCAACACCGCACCCAAAAGAGCACCCAGGAAAATTCCAAAAGGCGGGAAAAAGATAATTCCCAAAAAAGCGCCGATAACCGCTCCCCAAATTCCTTTCTTAGTAGAACCGGAGAATTTGGCTCCCAAGATCGGCCCCAAGTAATCCATTAAAGCCAGCAAAACCATGGCAATGCCAAAAATTACCAAAGTCAGGATAGAAATAGTTTCTGCGCCTTTAGCAAAATAAAGCAGCAACAAGCTAATAAAGCTCAGCAGCGGACCGGGCATGGCAGGCAAAATGCTGCCAACGATGCCCAAAACTGCCAAAAGAGAACCGATGATGATTAAAGTATTCATACTTTTAATTTAATTATTTAAATTATAGCACAAAAACTGTTAGTAAACAGATTTTTCTATGCTATAATTATTCTTATGAAAACTTTTATTGTTTCCCTAATTATTGCCGTTGCGATCACCGCTTTATTTATCACAAGAAAAGAAAAATTTTCTTGGAACAACCAACAAGCCAAAAACAATCAGGCTATGAAATATTGCACGGAAGTGAAAGTGAAAGGCCGGTCTATGGAACCTCTTTTGAAGCAAGGCGTAAGGGTTTGCGCCTATCAAGAAAAGCCGGCCGTTGGAGATTTAGCAGTTTTTAAATGCAAGGATTGCCCAATTAAAAATGAGGCGGTAAAAAAAGTAGAAAAAATAGAGAATGATTGCTTTTGGCTTTTAGGCGAAGATCCCAGCCACAGCCTTGACTCCCGCCAATTTGGGTTTCTCTGCCCGGAAAATTTAGAATACATCTGGAAAGCAGAAGAAGTGGAGGATTAATCCTTAATAATTTCCATTTCGTATTCTGGTTCTGGAATTAAAAAGGAGGGGAGATGCTTTTTATTTTTTAAGACGTAAGTACGAACGTACTTACGTGGGTATGTATGTTCCTGCTCTTTTGGCATAAGAAGCAAACTTGAAAAAATTAAAGATATTCCCCATATTTCTCAGGTGAATAATAGCAATGGGGATTGGGATATTCATCTGGATCTAAACAGCACTCCATATCTAAGTGTTTGCCTTTGTCTTTTTTGCTTTTGCTAGGCTTGTCATTTTTCTTAGCACAAACCCTTCGGCCATTGACTACCTTGAAGGAAACCGGCAGAGGCGCATCAATTTGGACTTGTGGCTTGGGCTTGGGACGAATAATTTCAGTCGGATTCAAGGTGGAAGCAATGGAAAAAAATTCCGGAAAACTGTCAGCAATTTCCTTTTTGGGGTCTCCCGCCAAATTTACGCCTTCTTTCGTGGCCGGAACAAGGTTATAGATATAATCTCCTTTGGTAAAGCTGAAAAACAAAACCGGCTTATAGCATTCGTCGCCCGGCGCGGTATAAATTTCCTCCGCCGGGTAGTCCCCAGTTTCAAAAATCCGATTGCGGCTTACCGCACACTCACGGCGGGAAAGAGCCTCCCGGCTTTTCCAAAGGGGAAATTCTTCTGTATTGGAAAGCTCTCCAATTTTGGAAAGATTGTAAACCGCCAAATCAAAACCGGAGAAAGGATTGTTCCCGGAAAGATCGCTTTTGCGGAACTGGTAGCGGTATTCCCATCTGGAAGCCCGGGAACCATTTTGGTTTTGGGGAAACGCCCAACCGGCCGGATAGCTTATTTTAAATCCATACCAATTGCTCTGATATTTTTTCCAACTGCTGGCGTCAACAGCTTCCTGAATAGTCTTGACCTGGTGGTAAATTTCTTCTTCAGCCGGAATTGTCTGGATAAGCGCCTGGCTCTGAAGCGCTTCCCTTTTTAGGGCTTGGTTTTCTTTAAATTGGATAGCAACTATAAAAAAGGCTAGGATGAAACTAACTGTAGCAAAAACAGCCAGGTCTCTTTTTATTTTATTTTTACCCAAGAAGGCTCGGCAAAAAAATCTTTTTATTTGGAAATCGGCCTTATCTTTCTTGATCATAAATCGAAAATTACTTGTTCAATAATATTCTAAGCTTAGCCTTATTTTAAATTTTTTTCAAGACAGCATAATCTTTCAAAAAAAGATAACCAAAAAACTTAGACTTTTTAGAAAAATGTTTTATAATAAAGTCATAAAAAAATAAAAATTTATTTTGGCATTATTTCCATTTTAATGCTATTATGTTAACATATAAACATAACTATTAATAAAATAAAAATGAATAAAGAAAAGGTATTAATTATTGAAGATGAGCCCATCCTTTTGGATGTACTTGCTAAAAAAATTGAAAGTGAGGGCTATCAAACTTTTGTTGCCAAGGACGGAGAGGAGGGGCTGCAAAAAATTAAAGAAGAAAAACCTGACTTAATTTTATTAGACATGCTGCTACCCAAAATAGACGGCTATGGAGTAATGAAAAAAATGAAAGAGGAGGAAAACGAAATTCCTATTTTAATCATTTCCAATTCCGGACAGCCAGTTGATATTGATAAAGCCTTAAAAATGGGAGCCTGCGATTATATGGTAAAAGCTGAGTTGGACCCGGCGGAAATATTAGAAAAGGTTAGTAAATGCCTATCTAGCCGAGAAGCAACTAATGAGCCCAAAGAGGGAGAGGGAGAGGGAGAGGGAATGAAAAAAATACTAATTGTTGAGGATGACGATTTTCTAAGACAGTTATGCATAAAAAAGCTGAAAAAAGAAAACTACGTTATTAAAACCGCCAATAACGGCAAAGATGGCCTAGAAAAGATAATTAAAGAAAAACCGAACGTGGTCCTGCTTGACGTGGTCATGCCAGAACTAGACGGCTTTGGAGTTTTGGAAAAAGTGCGTGCCCATGAAGATAAAAAAGTGGCAGAAACCCCTATTATTATTCTATCCAACTTGGGTCAGGAAAGCGACAAGGAAAGAGCAGAGAAGCTTAAGGCTAATGACTATTTAATTAAAGCTAATTTTACCACTAGTGAAATTGCAGAAAAAATCAAAAAAAATTTAAAATAAAAACATAAATAAATAATAATTAAAAAAAACATGGAAACAAATATTATTAATTTGGGCGATTGGATGGCCCTTCTTGTATGGGGGGTTGCCATTATTTTAGCCATCTTTGCTGTTTGGCTTATTGTTAAAGCCGGTTTGCAAAAAAGAAATAATTTACAGCAAGATTCTGCCCCCGAACAAATAAATTCTTTTCAAGGCCGGCCAAGCCAAGAAATGGATTCTGAACAAAATTTTAATGAAAATCAGGAAATAGAAAATACAGGCGAAGAGCAATCCGATAATACCAGTAATAGAAGAAAACTATACGGAGGAATTTGTTTGGCAATTCTTTCTGTAATATTTTTTGCCGGCGGTTTTTTTGTGTTAGGCCTTATAAACAAAACCAACACTCAAAAAACCACTTCCAATCAACCCGCTGCTCCTCCAGTTGCTAATACTGAAAATGATCAACTTGAACAAGAACGGGATCAAGACAAAGAAGAAACCTATTATATGGGAATTCTTCCTTTGAGAAATCCCTCTACTATGCTAGAGAGATTTTCTGGTGTAGAAAAATATTTGAATGAAAAAACCGGGCTAAATATAAAATTGAAGCTTTATCCGACTTCCGGTTCCGTAGGCGGATATACCGCAGTGGTTAAAGACGTTACCAGCGGTAAAATTCAATTTGCTTTTTTAGCGCCTGTAACCATCACCCAAGCTCATGAAACCGGTCCGGTAGAGCCGTTTGCTTGCGCTCAAAAGGAGGGCTCCCCGGTTTACTATGGCCATATTGTAGTAAGAAAAGATTCTTCTTACCAGAAAATAGAAGACCTGCAGGGCAAGCCGGTCTGCGGCACCAGTGCTTCTTCCACTTCCGGCAATTTAATGCCCTCTGCTATGCTGATAGAGAAAGGGATTGATAAAATGACTTATTTTCAGCCTTTCGAATTTTTAGGATCACATGATAAGGCAGCTGAAGCCGTTTTAGCCGGCACTATGGAAGCTGGATTTATTAATGAAATGACTTTTGACAAATACAAAGAACAAGACGCAGGCTTGAGATCGATTTGGCGGCATGACGCTGTACCGGAATTTCCTTTTTGCGCTAATGTGCAAGAAGTTGACCAAGCCACCATTAATAAAGTTAAAAATGCCTTGTTAACTATGCATGAAACAAATTTGGAGGACATTCAAGCGGTAGAGCCTAAATATGAAAAGTGGGTGCCCATCGAATGGGAAAGCTATCTGGTCACCAAAGAAGCTATCGACCGAGTTCATGGAGAAATTTTCTATGACCTGGATAAGTGGACTGGAAAATAAATCTTAAATAAAAATCTTAGGCAAGCCTGAGTTCCCGCAAAGACGCAAGAGGCTAAAGCAAAAAGGCTTGCCTTAATAAGGTTATTTTTAAATTCTATTCCCTAAACGAGATTTAGAAAATTAAATATTGAAAAAATTATCCATGAATTGGAAAAATAATTTGAATACAAAGTTAATTTTAATTATCCTGGTTATTGTAACCATATTCCTTTCCATATCCAGTTACTACACTTTTCTGAAAAGCCAGGCTGCTATCAAGGAGGAAATGTCGCAATATGGAAATTCCTTATCAATGGCCTTAGCAGTTTTTTCCATTGAAAATTTGCTTTCTTGGAACTATCCGGAACTCCAGGCTGCTATCAATCATATTGGGGAAAACAGCTCTGGCGGCATTTGTTCTATAAAAATTTTTCATGAAAAAGTTTTAGTAGCAGGATTTGCTTCAGACTGCCGTAAAAAACAGAAAGAAGAAGGAATTGAAATTACTGATGATATAAATTTATTTCGAACGCCCGTAGTGGCTGAAATAGGCAGAAAAGATAAAAATTTAGGCGCTGTTGAAGTCATTCTCTCTAAAGACACTTATGAGCAATATTTATCGCAAAAAATTAATTCTTTAATTATTTCCAGTATTTTTCTCTTATTGGGCATTACTATCTGGACTTTTTTATTCTTAAAAATAATTATTCTCCATCCTATTCAGAAAATTAAAAAAGGAACCGAGATTGTTGGAAAAGGAAATCTTGATTATCGGATTAATATTCCCCATAAAGATGAAATAGGCAAGTTGGCAGAGGCCTTTAATGATATGGCAGAAAAATTAAAAGCGAGGGCGAAGAGCTTGGAAGAAGAAAAAAATAAAACTTTTTCTATCATTGCTAATTTTGTTGATCCAATAATCGTAACAGACAACCAATGGCACATTACTTTGTTTAATCCGGCGGCAGAAAAAATTTTTAAATTATCTAAAAAGGATTTAAATAAAAAAATAGATATTAAAGATGGCAAGTTCAACTTTGATGATTTTCAGGATATAATAAAAATCCATTATGAAAACAAACTCAAAAAAACTGATAAAAACGGCCAGCCACTGGTGGAGGAGGTAACTATAAATCCTGAATGCATTGATAAAAAACACTGTAAAACAGATAAAAAATCCAATTCCAATCCTCTCATTTATAAAGTTTTAACTGCTTCAGTTAAGGATGAGCGAGGCCATATTTTGGGGCATATGAAAATGTTTTATGATTTAACCAGGGAAAAGGCTATCGATCGAATGAAAAATGAGTTTATTTCTATTTCCGCCCATCAATTGCGTACTCCCCTTTCCGCTATTAAGTGGTCACTGCAAATGGTCTTAAATCAAGAAATGGGGAAAATAGAAGAAGAAGTTAAAAAGTATTTGCTTAAAACTTATACTTCCAATGAAAGAATGATTAAATTAGTAAATGATTTGTTGGATGTTTCCCGAATTGAAGAGGGCCGGTTCTTATATAACCAAAAATTAACTTCTCTTGAAAATTTAATAAATAAAACGGTTGAAGCCGCTAAATTTTCAGCTAAGAAAAAAAAGATAAATGTAATTATAGACAAACCCGACAAGCCTTTGCCTAAAATCAAAGTTGATCCTGAAAAGATGAAGCTGTCTTTCGATAATCTCCTGGACAATGCCATTAAATACTCCATTGAAGGAAGCGACATAAAAATAAAAGTGGAAGAAGTGAAAAAAGAAGGAGAAAAATTCATTCAAACTTGTTTTAAGGATAACGGCATCGGCATAATCAAAAAAGACCAGCATCGGCTTTTTACTAAATTCTTCCGCGCCGAAAATGCTACCCGGCTGCAAACTGAGGGATCCGGATTGGGACTGTTTATTGTAAAAAATATAGTCCAGGCTCACGGAGGAACCATCACCTGTAAAAGCGAGGAAAACCGAGGCAGTAAATTCTGCATTGAATTACCGGTTAATTCAGAAAATAAAGCCGGCTAAGAAAATATCTTGATTTTCAAACCCCGGTATAAAGCTGTGGTATTTAATTACCAGCAAAAACCTCCCTATAAGTCCTCCCTCGGCAGACAGGGAGAGGAGGCACAGACAGTCCAGCTTCCCCCTCTTTAGAAAGCCCGCCTGCCGGCGAGGGAAGGAGGGGAAACAGGGGAGATTGATTCTTCAAAAAGATATATAACCTATAATAGAAACCATCAGTGTAAAACTGGTGGTTTCATTCTTAATTTTTAGTTAATGAAGTTAAATTATTTTTTTTATTTTTTAGTAAATTATTAATTGAGAATGCCTAAAGTCCTTTTAAAAACTCTTAGATAATCCAGCAGATGGCGGGTTATAAGGAAGTTTTTCCTAATATATTCCCGGCCGTTTTCCCCCATCTTTTTTCGCTTTTTTTCGTCTTTCAAAAGTTCAACAATCCTTTGGGCGCATTGGTCGACGCTATCAACTAAATAGCCATTCTCACCTTCCACTATTTGATTGGAAATTCCTCCCGCTTTTCCGCCAATCACCGGCGTTTTCTTCCAAAGGGATTCACTCACTGTCAGGCCGAAGCCTTCTCTAATTGATTTCTGGATCACTACTGTTGAAAAGGTCTGCAAAGCATTAACTGCGGAATTATTGTTCTTTACGTTGGCTAAAATTTTTATATCTTCTATCCCTTCAGCTTTTTGGCATACTCTTTTATGCATTTCGTACCCTTCAGGATCATCGGTGGCATAGTTTCCTAGTAAAACGAGCTGGCAATCCACTTTCTTTTTGGCTTTTTGAAAAGCTTCAATCACTCCGATTGGATCTTTCCAGTAATCAAAGCGGGATATCTGGCTGACGATTGGTTTCTGAATATTAATGCCTAGGGAGGAAATAATTTTCTTTGCCTGTTCTAGGCTTAATTTTCTATTCTTTTCGTGCAATGGATCAATGGACGGCATAATTACTTCTTGGGACACCTGAAGATCGCTTTTTTTATAAGCCTTATCTGACACTATCACCCTGTCATATTTTTTAATGAAATTTTGGAGATATTGCCACAAGGCGGCATCCGGGGCAGTAAGATCTATGTGGCAACGCCACAGCCAAGGCTGGTTTTTAGGATAATAACCTATTAAAGGGAGTACTTGGGGATCATGAATAATAATGACATCGCTTTGCTCTAAGTGCATAAATTTAGAGTTTCGCCGGTTTGTTTCTTCGTAAATTTTTTTAATTTCCGGGATTAATTCTATTTTTTCGCCCTGACAACCGTTATGAAAAAGCTTGGTAGCCTGAAAAAAATTTTCGTTGCCCTTGAGCAACCTCCAGCCGGCATGAATGCCTATTTCATTCATCAAATAAATTAGGCTATCCAAAATTTCCGCTACTCCCCCACCATAGTAGGTAGAATTTACATGAGTGATATATTTGCCTTGAAGCGGTTGAGCCTCCTGGATAATTTTTTCTATGATGTCATTCCCCGCTATTTTGCGATAATCTTCAAGCAAGCTCATATCTGCTTAATTAATTTTAAACGATTTATTTAAATTCGTTTGGCTTTGATTTCAGCTCTTATTTGTTTAGCTGTCTTCAAATCCTTTTTTATTTTATCATGCTTTAATTCCAAGTATAAATTCAAATCTAATTTTTTGGCAAACCTTGCCACTTCCCGCAAGCCTTTTAAGCCAATCTTTCCTTCGCCTAAATGTTCATGCCGGTCTTTGTGAGAATCAAGATCGGTTTGGGAATCATTGAAGTGGACACATTTCAATTTCTCTAGTCCGATTTTATTTTCTATTTCCTGGAAAACTTGTTTGACATTCTGGGAAGTCCTTAGGTCATAACCGGCAGCAAAAGCATGGCAAGTATCAAAACAAAAACCCAATTTAATCCCCGCTTTTTCCGCTTCTCGGATAAAATAACCTATTTCTTCTAGGGTATCACCAATAATTTCACCGCTGCCGGCGGCAATTTCCAAAGTCAGCAGTGCTTTACCCTGATAGCCTTTATGAATTTCTCTAAGCGCTTTAAGCACTTTTTTGTTAATTTCCCTTTTTTTATTTTTACCATTAATATCTCTGGCGCTTCCAATGTGAGTAATAACAAAAGGCGCTTTAATTAAACCGGCCGTTTCCAGCTCTTCCCGAATGGCTTTAATGGAGCCGTAATAAATACGATTATTCTCACTGGCCAGGTTGATAAAATAAGGGGTATGGATGATATAATCTTTTCCGGATTGAAAGCCGTTAGCGTGGCAATTTTCTAAAAATTTTTTCCTGGTTTCTTTGTCTATCTTTTTAGCCGGTCCGCCCCGCGGAGAACGAGAAAACACCTGAAAGCATTCGCAATTCAGATTTTTAGCGTTAAGGGGAGCATTTTCAATCCCTCCGGCAATAGAAACATGACCACCGATTTTCATGGGTTTAGTTTTTAGTTGTTGGTTTTCCCGCCTGCTGTGCTTCGCCCGCCAGACATGCTGACGCAAGTCATGCGGATTGGCGTAGCAATGCGGGCAGGTAGTTTTTAGTTTATTTA
>CAZRQA010000001.1:22282-40982 GCA_964602335.1 uncultured Bdellovibrionales bacterium | reverse complement strand
GTACCCCCACCAGGACTCGAACCTGGGACCGTCGGCTTAAGAGGCCGCTGCTCTACCAGCTGAGCTATAGGGGCGTATATTTATATTAAGTTTAAAACTGTTGGCTTAAGAGTCCGCCGGCTGGCGGATCTACCAGCTGAGCTATAGGGGCATAACAATGTAGTTTTTATTTTTAAAATATTTATAAAAGCCTGGAAATATATAATTTTGGAAAATAAATTTTAAATAAAGATTATATATTGCCAAGCCTTTTTGCCATACTCCCACTAATTACTTAATTAAATTATAGCTTATTTAAAAGAAAAGTCAAAAGCATAATTACCCGGCGCCGCTTTCTTTTTTTCACTAATCTCTTATTTTAATGCCTGCTGATTACTGTTATAACAATATTGGTGTTAAAACTATTTAATTTATTAAAATTAATTCCAAAGACTGCTTCACCTCCCTGTTATTATTTCCGAAACTACAACCCTGGAAATTTCCACAAAAAAACTGAAAATCCGCAAACATTCCAATAGCTATTGGAATGTTTGATATTTCCTGAAAAAACAAACTTTAACATAATTTTTAGTAATATATTGTTATCATTGTCGTTGCCGCAAATTCCAAACCTTAATAAATATTAAAAGCGGTTTTTATTTTACCCAAAGAAGCAGCAGCATCATAAACTTAAAATGATTATCACTTTATATAAATAAAATTTTCTTTTCTGGCACTTTTTTGTTAAAATTAATTCAGTTTTTTTGTAGTTCAACTTAGTTAAACCTAATAATCCTCTTCTACTTTAAAAATAAAATTTATTCTTAATATTTTATGTATACTTTTGATACGCCAGTAAAAAAAATTATCGGCATTAATAAAAACCAAGCTAAAAAATTGGCAAGCTTGAATATTTCCACTGCCGGCGATTTATTATATCACTTCCCCCATCGATATGATGATTTTTCCGTGACAAAAAAAATCGGCGAAATTAATTTGTCAGAAACTATCACTATCAAGGGAAGAGTGAAAAGCATTAAAACCGTCCGCACTTGGAAAAAAAGAATGACTATTACCGAAGCTTATATTGAAGACGAAACTGGCATTATCAAGGCCGTTTGGTTCAATTATCCTTTACCGGTAAAATTTCTATCCAAGGGGAAATACGTCCAGCTTAGCGGAACAGTAAAATTGACCAAGAAAAATGAGCCTTATTTCCAGCATCCCAACTTTGAAATGCTTTCCAAAGCGCAGCTTGGCCATATCTCCAATGCTACCGTCAGCATGTCTGGCAAGCATAACGTTGCAGAAGAAAAAAATAATACTGCTACTGGTTCATTGATTCCCATTTATCCGGAAACAGTCGGGATTACCTCCTATTGGCTGAGGAGGATTATAAAAAAACTTCTCAGCCAAGTGAAGATAGAAGAATTTATCCCCCAAGATATTCTAATGTCCCAGAAATTAATCAATTTAAAATCCGCTCTGCAAAAAATTCACTTTCCTGCCAATTTAAAAGATTCTTCTGGGGCCAAAAAACGTTTTGCTTTTGAAAAAATGTTTTTAATTCAGTTAAAAGCGCTGCAAACCAAAAAAAATTGGCAAAAAAAGCAAGCCTTGAAAATAAAATTCAATGGAGAAATAATAAAAAAATTCGTAGAAAATCTTCCCTTTAATCTGACTAACGCCCAGAAAAAAGCCGCGTGGCAGATTATCCAGGACTTGGAGAAAAACGTTCCTATGAACCGGCTCCTGGAAGGCGATGTAGGCAGCGGCAAAACAGTAGTGGCAGCTATGGCAATTTTTTCTACAGTTAATAAAAATTTTCAAGCAGCTATGCTGGCCCCTACTGAAGTGCTGGCTGTCCAGCATGCCCGAGGCGTACAGAAATTTCTTGAAAACTATTCCTTTAAAATCGCCCTGCTTACTGCTTCCGAAAAAAGAATAAACGGAAAAAAAACGGCCAAAAAAACTTTATTGGAAAAAATAGCCAACGGCGAAATTGACCTAGTTATCGGCACCCACGCTATTTTACAAGATAAGGTTAATTTTAAAAAGCTGGCACTAGTTATTATTGATGAACAGCACCGCTTCGGAGTAAATCAGCGCGCTTATTTGCAACAAAAAACTTCCGTAATTGAAGATGACAGCCAAGAAACCATTCCCCATCTTTTAACTATGACGGCCACGCCTATTCCCCGTTCCCTTTCACTGGCAATTTTTGGCAATTTAGACTTATCCATCATCGACGAAATGCCAAAAGGAAGAAAAAAAATCATTACCCGGGTAATCAGCAAGAAAGGGCGGGACCAAGTTTATGCTTTTATTAAACAGCAAATTCAATCCGGACGCCAAGCTTTTATTATCTGTCCTTTGGTGGAAGAGTCTTCCAAAATTTCCGAAGTAAAAGCTGCTACTGAGGAGCTTAAGCGGCTGCAAAAAAATATATTTCCAGATTTCAAATTAGGATTACTGCACGGCCGCGTTAAGCCAGCGGAAAAAAACCAGGTTATGAAAAAATTTAAAAACAAAAAAATTGACATTTTGGTTTCTACTTCGGTAGTAGAAGTGGGTGTAGACATTCCCAACGCTACTATTATGTTGATTGAAGGAGCAGAGCGTTTCGGGCTTTCACAGCTCCATCAATTCCGCGGCCGAGTAGGACGAAGAGGGTACCAGTCTTATTGCTTTTTGTTTACTTCAGAGAATGTAGGCGATTCCACTCGGCGGCTAAAAGCAATGGAAAAAACCAATGATGGTTTCAAAATCGCTAAGGAAGATTTGCGCCTGCGCGGTCCGGGACAATTTTTGGGAACTATGCAATCCGGCTTGCCGGATGTGGCCATGGAATCACTTTCTGACGTGAAAAGTATCCAGGCTGCTCGGCTGGAAGCCCAAAGGATTTTGAAATATGATGCTAAATTAAAAAAATTCCCCTTATTAAAAAACCAGCTGGAAAAGCTGGAGATTAACGCTCATTGGGAATAAAAATAAATACTTAAAATGAATTCAAAAAAAACAATTTTTATTATTTTTATCTTTCTGCTTGCTTTCTTTTCTTTTTTTATCTTTTTACAATTTAAAAAACAAGGAATTAACAAAGATTTATCAGAGATAAAAAGTCAAAAAGACCTTTGCTTAAAAAACAAAGAAATAAGAATTGCTGCCATTGAATGGTTGAAAAATAATTTTAGAAATAAAGGCTTATGGTATTATATTTATGTTCCCCAGGAAGATGAATTTCCAAATAAAAACAACGCCATCCGTCAACTTATGGCTTCTGTCCTAGCAGCCAAGTTAGCCAAGCGTAATGATGAAGTATTTTTAAATTACCATAAAAAAAACTTGGAATTTATTTTTAAATATTGGTACAAAGAGAGGGACGATGAAGGTTACATTTTCTATAACAATAAGTCAAAATTGGGAGCTAACGCCATGTTTCTCAGAACATTAACTTATAGTCCCTGGTTTGAACAATATAAAAGTGAAGCAGAAAAAATTGCCACAAGCATAATAAACTTGATGAATAAAAAGGGGGAATTTAAACCTTTTTTTATTGAACCTGATTATAAATATGATAAAGATTATTTGCTCACTTTCTATTCTGGCGAAGCTATACTCTCCTTGGTGGATTACTATAACAAAACTGGAAATAAGTATTATTTAGAAAAAGCAATTCTAGCCCAAAATTTTTATTTGAAAAAGTATGTAAAAAATATTAAAGAAAACTATTATCCTGCTTACGTGCCTTGGCACACCCAGTCGCTCAATAAATTATATAAAATTACTAAAAATAATAATTATATTGAAGCTATTTTTACAATGAATGATGAACTTGTAAAAATACAAGATAAAAAAGAATATCTTGGAAGATTTTATAATCCTAAATACCCGGAGTATGGAAGTCCGCATGTTTCCTCAGATGCAGTTTATACCGAAGGTTTAGCTTATGCTTATGAAATAGCAGTTAGCGCTAGAGACCAAGAACGCAAAAACAAATATCTTGAATCTTTAAAGCTAGCTATTAAAAATTTAGAAGGCTTACAATTTAAAGAAAAAGAAATAGATAATAAAAAATATAAGAAAGCAAAAGTCTTTGGTGGAATTAGATATAAAAAAGGAGATGATAGGATTCGAGTTGATAATATGCAGCACACTATTGATGCGACAATGAAAATTGAAGAGGTTATGAGTTGTAATTAAAAATTTTATCTATACCTATCTAAAATATTTTTTAATGTAGTTTTATCTTCCAAAACTTCCCATTCAATATTTTTCCCCTTTAGATTTTCCTTAGCTCCTTTGCCTATGTGTTTAGATAAAACTTTATTCACCCGAAAATTATTTAAAAACTTTACTCCCCGACCCGCTTCGGGTGTATAAAAATCGTTTTTTATCGTTTCTTTTTTTATAATTTTATTATTTTTTAAATCAATTAATAAATAAAATTTAGCTCCTAGCTGATTAGGAGGAATTTTATTTTTGTCTTTTAAGAGCGGAATAGCCACCCGGTAGTCCCCTTCTGCTTTGGGAACATTCAGCTTTTCTCTTTCTTTTTCTATTTTTCTGCGATAGCGTAATTTGCCCCAAATAGCCGGCCGAAGCACGCCAGATTTAACAGAATGGGATTTTACTGACAAAGTCACACTGGTTAATTCGTTAATTTTTTTAATCAAATCATTTTGCAATTTTCTTAAAATAGCATCCACTTTGTCCATTTGAACCTTGGAACCAAAAACCAAAAAAATTTCTGCAAAATTTGAATTGCCGATTTTTCTGGTTTTAATCTGGTCAAACTCAAAATTATTCTCTTTCAAATATTTTTTGATTTTTTCTTCCAAATCCGGATTAGCAGTATCCACCAGAGACTCCACACTTTCCCTGGTTAGATCAATTGATTCATAAAGAATATAAAGACCGACTAAAATAGCTAAAATGGCGTCTGCCACAGGAATCCATTTAACTAGAATTAAACCTACTAAGATAGCAGCAGAGGCCACCACATCCGCCCGGTCATGCTGTCCGTCAGCCACCAGGACCTGGGAACCTTGCCTAGAACCAAAATGAAATTTTAAGCGCGCCATTATTTCATTTAAAACAATGGATATCGCCATAATAATTATTCCCAGCAAGCTAAATTCTGCTATTTCTTCGCCGCTGGTTATCGATTTTACTGCCTCGTAAATAATCCAGGCAGCGCCAATAACCAGCAATAAAACTACTGCCAAACTGGCCAATGACTCATACCGGGCATAGCCATAGGGATGCTTTTCATCTGCCGGTTTACCCGCTTTCCTGATTCCCCATACCGCCACCGAGGAAGAAAAAACATCAGCTGCAGAATGGATGCCTTCCGCTAAAATAGCTACTGAACCGGATAAAAATCCGGCTGCCAATTTCAGCAAAGTTAAAACAGCGTTAACTAACAATCCAATAATGGCAAGAAAACCGACTTTCATTTTAAAAAATATTGATTATCAATTTTTAATTTTAGCACTATTTATCAAATTTTGGTAAACTTTTTCCATTTTTTGGGCCTTTGTTATATAGTCAAAATTCCTAGCTGTCTTTCGAGCATTTCGGGATAAAATTTTCCTTTGACTCTCATCTTTTATTATTTTTTTTATTTCCTCAATAAAAACTTTTTGGTTATTTTCAGTAAGTATGCCGGAATAGCCGCTTTCAACGGAATCTTCCACCCCGCTAGCTCTAACCGCTACTATGGGCAAGCCGGCTGCCATCGCTTCATTAATGGTAATTCCCTGGGTTTCCGAGAGAGAGGCGTGAATAAATACGTCTCCAGCTGCATAATAATCCGCAATATCTTTTTGAGCTACCAGATTAGAAAAAATAATTCTCTCATCCAATTTTTCTCTTTGGGCTTTCCTTTTTAGCTGCTCTTTTTCCGAACC
Source organism: uncultured Bdellovibrionales bacterium (assembly GCA_964602335.1). Lineage (GTDB taxonomy): Bacteria > Patescibacteriota > Minisyncoccia > Moranbacterales > DUUL01 > CAYMRZ01. The sequence goes on along the minus strand of CAZRQA010000001.1, from coordinate 35,091 downwards.
GTCGCCCACCATCATTAATTTAATCTTATTATTAAATTTTAATAATTCCACAGCACTATTAAAGAGAAAGCTGATATTCTTCTCCTTTTCAATTCGTCCTATATTCAACAGCAATACCTCTTCTTTTTTAATTCCATATTTCTCTCTTATTGCTTCCCTGTTTCCTTGTTGAAATTTTTTCCAATTTATGCCGGTAGATAAAACTTCTATTGGCACAGAGACTCCCCGCTGTTGTAAAATACTTTTAATTTGAGAACTGGGAGCAATCACTTGATCGCACTGATTGGCAAATTTTTTTGCATGAGAAATGACATATCTTCTAACTAACTCCTTAAAAGGCAGCGGAATATAATGGATATAATCTTCATAACGGCAATGATAAGTAAAAATTAGCGGCAAATTAAATTTTTTAGCAAACTTTTTTCCAGCCACGCCCACATTAAAAGGCTGCTGGGAATGAATTAAATCTAAATTTAGTTTCTTAAAAATTAAATTCATCGGCGGATAAAAACAAAAGGCAATTGGGTAGGTTATTTTATATTGCCAGTGGAAAGAAGGGTAACGGATCACATGGTCATCTTGCTCCTCGTAGCCTCTGAACTTAGGAGCAAAAATATAAATTTCATGGCCAAGCTTTTCCAAGCCTTTACGAAAATAGCAGATGGAATTGGTAGATCCGTATTCGTTGGGAAGATAAGTATTGGTAAAATAACCGATTTTCATTTTTTCGCTTTAAAAATTTTTCTTAAAAAATTATTTATTCTCATCGTTGCCCCTTCTATTTCCTCATCTGTCATAGTATGGCTTTCATATTTAGACTCAATAAAATGAATTTCTTTAATCTTAGATCTAATTCGATTGTAAATTATCCAAGGAGCGTATTTGGGAACCAAATAATCTTGATTGGTTTGCAATATCAATACCGGAGCAGTTACTTTATCCATGCCATAGGCAGCTTTTTTAATAACCTTCAGGCATTCCGCAACACTCTTTAAGGGAAAATACTGGTAAGAGGTGGAGCCGGGATAATCCTTTTTTATATTTTTAGGATAAGTTTTTCTGCAATATAAATTAAACCAAGAAGCTACTCGAGAAATAAAATAAATAATAAACTGGTATTTAAGATGCACCGGCGTACCCAGTAAAACTATCCCCTCTGTTTTTCTTCTTAAGCTTAGAATAACAGAGAGGCTTCCCCCCATTGAATTACCTAAGGCGCATATTTTTTTGATTCTTGGATTGTTTTTCATTTTATCATAAGCTCTTTCCACATCGCGGATCCAATCTTCAGCTTTGGCGTTTTCCAAATCCTCCGGCCGAGTGCCGTGGCCTTTTAATTTTGGCACGTATATCCAATAGCCTTGTTGATTAAGAATTTTAGCAAAATCTTTCATCTGCCTCGGCATAGCCGACCAGCCATAAATTAAAATAAAACAAGTGCCGTTGTTTCCTTCCATAAAAATTGGCTTGTCTTGCCATTTCTTTATTTTTTCTTCGCTTATGCCAAACTTTCCCATATTTTTATTATTACATAAACCATTAATAGTTTATATTATCGGAAATCTCAAGTCATTAAAGCCGTTCTCTGCTAATAAACCAGCTAGCTAATTCCCGATAAACTAATCCACCACATCGCCCCAAAAAACTCTTTCTTTGCGTCGGGGCTTTTCCAGTTCATCATCATCTTCCTCCTCCTCTTCTTTCTTCGCCTCTTCCTTATCTTCATCTTTGCCTTCTTCATCTTCCTCTTTTTCTCTTAACTCTTTAATTTTTTCATAATCAAAATAAATTGGTTTTGGTTCCAAATTCCAAACAGACATCAAACCAAATCCTTTTCTGTCCTTTACTAAAAAACTAATCTCATATCTTTTGCTTAAAACATCCTTTTCCAAGGTCGGATTTATGGAAAAAAACTGGCACTTCTCTTTTTTACTCGTCTTCATGGAATGGCTGATGCGATCATAAAAATCTTCCGAATATCTCAATGATAAAACATATTCCACGGAACGCCGGTATTTTGGATTAGTGTAAAAACAAAGCAATTTTTTATTTTCCTTGGCCTTTTCCGCTGCATAATAAGCAGCTGTTTTCATTTTTTCCAAAGTAACGCCATTGGACTGCTTTAGATAAAAGCCTCTTTTAATGGCCTTAATGTCCTGATTTTCTAAATAGCTGTACCACATACCCACTGCCTGAAGATTGAGAAGTATAGCAACACCGCTAACCAAAACAATTAAAATCTTGGCTAATCTGCCTTTAAAAATTTTTTCTGCTAACAAGAAATATAATCCTAAAAAGAAAATCGGCATAAAAAATACGGGAAAGAAAAAACGCGGTTTCAGGCTAGCATCAGCTTTATAGCACGCCAGAATGGTAATGATAAAAACTAAAAATATTAAGTTCATAAAAGGGCGCTTATTTTCTTTTTTCTTCCAATAATAAGCCAACAAAATCGTTCCAGACACCGCTAAGAATATGCCAAAATAAACTGACAGCTTGGAATGCTGGCTTTGCCAAGACAATAAAAATAAAGAAAGATTGTCCGCCATTTTCTCTGTTTGCTGGACATAATATATGCGCGCTGGCAATTCTTCTTGAGATGATTTAGCCAGCATGGCATAGCTGAATTGCTTCCAATTATCTCCCTTGGTTTGAAATTCACTGAAAAACATGGGCAAATAAAAAACCATGACAACGGCTACTGCTCCCAGCCAATATCCTATTTTTATCTTCGGACGATAAATCAAAAGGTAAATAACAGCCGCCAAACTAAAAATCATAAGAGACATAAAGTGAAGCTGGCTGGCAATAGAAAAAGCCAAGGCAGCCAGCAACAGCCACTGCCCGGCCCTTTTTCTTTTTTTGCTCGAAACCGCTTTATATAAAGCGGTTAAAAATAAAATTCCCCAAAAAGGCAAACTGTTGGGATTCCAAGCAAAACGGGAATATTGGATGGCGATAAAAGAAAAAGCGTAAATTGCAGTGAGGCAAACAGCGTTAAGTCTTGCAAAAAAATTTCTCAAAAAATAATAGAGAAGAGGTATGGTAAGAATTGAAAAAAACAGGTCCGGAAAAGCAACCGCATGAGGTTCTACGCTGTTAAACACTTTAGCGGAAATAAATTGAAAATAATAGAATATCGGCCCTAGGCGCAAATAGCTTCCAGCCGCCCGCGGTCCCAGCAAAGGCAACTCTTCTAGCCCGTTTTCCATGGCTGCCCGCGTTAACCTAACATCGCGCGATTGGTCTAAATCAAAATAGAGCCAGTCGTGAAAATTATGGCTTCGGATTAGAAAACCCAAAAGCATAAGCAGGCCTATTGCAAAAGCCGGCCAATATTTTTTTAAAAAATTTTTTTGTTGATTGGAAATCATACTTTTCGCCAAATAAATTTTACCGTAATCAAGAAATTAAATAATACTGCACATAAAATTCCCGCAAAGCCGGCCAATAGAAAATGCAATCCAATTTTCAAGCTTAATGCGAAAAAAATATAATTAACAGCCAAGCTGGGAATATAAGATAAATAATAGTATTGGACCCTTTGAATGCTTTTCTGAGCTTTGGCCATTTTTTTGTCTTTGTAGGTAAAGAAAATGTTTAACAAAAAATTAAAAATTAAAGTAAAGCTAACCGCTGCCAGCCAAGCTAACCGAGTAGAAAAATTACCGTAAGCCACAAAATAAAAAAGCAGGCTTAAATTTACTAGGACTCCTAAAAATCCAACCAAGCAAAATTTTAAAAAAGTCCTGGCTTCCGGAACGCTTTTCAGTATTAGCCAAATTTGGCTGAAAAGGGCTGCCCCTTGTTTGAAATTAGCCTTGCTATCCTCATTCTCCCGGGCTAAAAATTTATAGGGAACCTCGGAAACTTTTTGATAATTTGCCCGCATTAATATTTCAATAAGGATTTTGAAACCCCGGGGATCTAAGCTTGCCTCCTTTAAAATATTAGCTTTAAAAAGAAAAAATCCGCTCCCGGGATCAGTGGTTTGCCTGGTAGGAATGAATAAAACATTTACAAAATATTTTAAGCCGACGGAAACTAGGCGGCGATAAAGGCCTCCCAGGCCGCTGGCGCCTCCTCCTTTTATATAACGAGACGCTACCACGATATCCGCCTTATCTGCCAGGGCTTTTTTGTATAATTTTTTTATTATTTCCGGAGGATGCTGGAGATCGCTATCCATGCAGCAAATATATTTTCCTTTAGCTTTTCTAAAACCCAGAACAAAAGCAGTCGCCAGCCCAGTGCGATCCTCTTTCGGCCGATGAATCATATTAATCTCTAGAAAACTTTCTTTTTTAGCTCTTTCTATAACTTTTGGGGTCTCATCATCGCTGTCATCAATAAAAAGAACTTCTATTTTCTTCTCTTGATTTTTTAAATTTTTTTCCAAACTCTTAACCAAAGGAAAAATATTATCTTTTTCATTAAAAGTGGGAAGCAGGATGGTTAATTGATAATCTTGATTGCTCATTAATCTAATTTATTCTTTTTTTAATATCGGCTTATTATTAATTTCGTCTTGAAAAACGTCTTTCCAAAACAACCGCGGGGTTTTTCCGTTCTCTTCCCTTTCTATTTCCTCTCCGTCTTCTCCTAGTTCTTTTTCTTCTCTTTCTTCTTTTCTCTTTTCTGTTAAATAATCATTAACTTTCTGGACATCTACCGCAAAAGTATGGACCAACAGCTGGCCAAATTGTTTTGATTTTTCCGCTTCTCCATATTTCGCTAAACGTTTAGTAATAGACTCCTCTCCTCCCCGCACAGAAGTAACCGCAAAAATATATTCCTTATTCGATAAGTCCTCCGTATTTTTCATAAAATCAAATTTTAAATCCGGCTTTTCTTGAAGTAATAAATATTCAATCGGCAATTCATATTCCGGCTTGGAATAATAATATATGGGACCCTTCTCTTCTTTTAACATATAATTTGCTACTCTTTCCAGTTGTCCCAAAGTCACGCCGTCATTTCTTTTTAAAATATGAATATGGTAAGGCTTAATACTGCTAAATTGAGACCTCCTTAATTCATCAAACCACTTCCAATTGCCATACATATTGAGCAGCAGAAACAAAAAGAAACCGCCTAAGGTAAAAAGCAAATAAAATTTCCCAAATTTTTTCCTGAATAAAGAAAACCACAAGCCGATTAAGATAAAAACTAACGGGAAAACTATTACAAAAAACCTGGGCCTTAATTGATAAGACATTGGAATGGAAACAATAAAGAATACAATTATCCAAAACATCACTAATAAATTGAAATCTTTTTTTATCCTTTCCTGCTTGCGATAATTCATCCAGGCCAAAAAAATTCCGGAAAATACCAGGGCCAGCCCGGGGACAACAGCGTAAGGATCAGCTTTATGCCCTTCTCGATGGTCAAAAGAAGTAGCTACCAGAAAATAACCCTTGGCTTGTTCGCGAAAATTGCGAATTATTTTTTCCGACAAAGTTTTGTCTTCCGGCTTTTCCAGGAACGCCCCGAAAAAATTTTTAGTGTTGCTCCAGTCTGTTTTAAGATCGCTGACAATTACGGGAGAGTAAAAAACAATAAATACTGCCAAAAAAACACCGGCAATTTTAGCAAAATTTTTGGTACGTATATTCTGATAATTTGCTTTGATTCTCCATAGTTTGTAGCGGAAAAACAAAAAAGCAGCGGAGATTCCAACTAAACTGAAAAGGGCAAAATAGTGTAACTGGGAAGCAATAATTAAGCCAACTGACCATAGCAAAACCCACAATAACTGCTTCTTCCTATTCCGCTCATTTCCCATTCTCAATAAGCCGTAAAAGCTTAATAGGGCAAAAAACGGCACACTATTGGGATTCCAGGAAAACCGCGAATACTGAATTACTAAAAAACAAAAAGCATACAATATTGTTAACAACAGGGAATGAAAACGGCTAAAATATAGCCTAAGAAAAATATAGAATAAAGGAATAGCCAACATAGCAAAAAATAAATCCGGATAAGCGAAAACGTCCGGAGCAGTAGAATTAAATAAAAAACCGGAAAAATATTGCATGTAATAATAAATCGGCCCTAAGCGCAAATAATCCTCCCCTACCTTAGTGGCTCGCGGGCCAAGTAAAGGCAGCTCTTCCGATCCTTTTTCTATGGCTACGGAAATCAAAGTCGCGTCCCTGGCTTGATCAAATTTAAAAAACAGCCAATCATGGTAATTATGCATCCGAAACCAGGCTGCCAAAATTATCACTAAGCCCATTATTACTATTAAATATTTTTTCTTAATTTTCATATTTTTTACTTTAATTAAAAATTTCCTTCCAATAAAATATCTTGTCTTCTTCTATCTTTTCTTCCCGATCATTTCTTCGAAAGTAAATTAACGGTTTTTTCCCGCTGCTATCCATTTTATTACTAAATTGCCAAATTTTCAAAGGTTTTATGGTGTAAGTTTTTTCTAATCTAAATGCGCTGTTAAAATCTTCCTCCATTTCTTCCTTGTCATCATCATAATCAGTGATAGTAAAAATAGCGCAATTATATTGCTTAATTTCTTTTGGCTCATTGCTATGTAAAAATTTAATTTCAGGATAATAATTTTCTAAAAAATACTTAATGCCGTTTTTGAATTGATGTGAATCATAAAAATAACATAGCTGATTATTCTTTTTCTCCGCCTCCGAGGCCATAATATCAACCGTAGTCTTCATTTGCTTAAAATTTATCATTTCACGATAAGGACGAGACTTGGTCTTCTCCCGATATGCCCATTCCAAGTCTTCTCCATTTTTAATGGATCCGTAAAACCAGTAAATGGCGTAGAAATTTAGACTTATTAGAATTAAAGTTATGGCAATTATTAAAAATTTTGATCCTCTTTTTGATTTTTCTATTAAATAAAACCAAAAAGCCAGGAAAATATAAGGCAAAACAGCTACTGGCATCCAATAGCGCGGCCGGTGAATGCGCTGGGCAGTTTTAACATAAATTAAGAAAAAAACAAAAAAATATATCAAAATTAACAAAATAAAAATTTTTTTCTTTTCGTTTTTCTGATTTTTATTTTTAAAAAAATAAATTGCCAGCAACACTAATGAAGCTAAAATAAAAATTATCGATGCTATCTCAATAAAATCAACTTGATGCTTGTCAAAACTTGTTAGGGCTAGAGAATAAAACATGCTATGATGTTCTGCCGCTTCAATAAAATTTTCTCCCAAACTCTCTTCGGATCCCTCCTGGGTGAAAAGAGCAACAAAGCGTTTCAGGTTATCTCCATTATTGGCATAATCACTGACAATTACCGGACTATAAAAAAATAAGATGATCCCTAAAGCAACCAGCCAGGATTTCCAACTTATTTTTGGACGTTTAATAATCCAAAAAACCAGCATAATAGTCGGAAACCCAAATAACGCCATTACATGGAGCTGGCTTAAAACTAAAACGCTTAAAAAACTTAACAGAAACCAAATAGTTTTTCTTTTCTGATTTGGCTCAAGTACTGATTTATAAATCGACAGTAAAAAAAGCAAAGACCAAAAAACTATTTGATTGGGATTCCAGGCGAACCGGGAATACTGCAATAAAATAAAAGAAAAGGAGGAAATTGAAGCAGTAGCAACACTTATGGTCTTGGAAAAAAACTCCCTCAAAAGAAAATAAAATAAAGCGATGGAGAAAAGGCTTAAAACAAAATCAGGAACGGCAAAAACCCAAGGGTCGACACTATTAAAAATTTTTGCAGAAAAATATTGAACATAATAATAATAAGGCCCCAGATTGGAAGTATCCCCGTTTCCTTCATCTTCCGGCAGTTCTACTCTGGCAATTTTCGGCCCAAGCAGCCGCAAGTATTCTGGCCCATTTTCAAAAGCCACCCGCGCAATCCGGGCATCCCTTTCTTGGTCGCTGCGGAACAACAGGTAGTCATGGAATTGATGAAACCGGACAAAAAAAGCAGCCAATACCAATAAAATTAAAACTGCCAACTCCCCTCTCCTCTTGAAAAAACTATTCATTTTTTAATACCGAATCATTATTGCAAATGGAGGTTTCTTTATTAATTTTAAAAGTTTTTAATTCTTTCGCATCTCTTAAATGAGATAAGGCGGTAATTTCTACTTCATCTTCCCTGACCTCTATTTCATAAAACATCCCCTCCTCCTCAAATTGATGTTCTTTGGGCAGCCTTTTATTTTCTTTCCAGACTCCCTGCAGCGTGTAATAAGGAATACCGTCGTATTCAAGCGTGCAAAATTCTTCAATGTGCCCAGAAACTACCGCTAAAACATTTTCATGTTGAGCTATGGTCATTCTTAATTCTCTAGCATTGTCCAATAACTCATCATCTTCCCTTATAGTGGTACTATCAATGGACGGCTGATGAATAAAAATGATTTTTCTTTTATCTTTAGATTTTTCCAAATTATCTTTCAGCCAATCCAACTGTTCTCGGTTTATTCGGCCTGGATTATATTCGTTGTCCGGATCAGCCGCTAACTCCTGATTTCCTTCCAAATAATAGTTGCCGTCCAAAATAAAAATTCTCAAATCTTTTACGTCTAGGAAATAATAAGCTTTTTCATAATCCAAAATCCGCAGCCATTCTTCTTTAGTGAATTCCCTTACTTCATGGTTGCCAAGCACCATAAAATAAGGAGCCTTTAATTTTTTAAAATATTCCAAGGAATCTAAAAAAGTGTCTATTCCCCGATCATCCCGGCCGTCTACCAAGTCTCCTCCGTCAATAACTACATCGGGATGGTAATTATTATTCATCTCATTCACAAAAGCCTTCAAGGGCTGGGCACAGCGCCAATTCAATATCCATTTATCGCCTGTCTTTTTTTCATATTGCTTGCTATAACAATGGGCATCCGTAAAAAATCCGATTTTAATTATTTCTTCGGATTTATTTTTTAAATTTAATTGTTCTGCCGTATTTTTGTTATTAAAAACTTGCCGGCCCAAAAACAACACCGCTATTAAAATTAAAATTATGATAAAAATTTGATATTTTCTTTTTTCGAGCATAAGGCAAATGATTAATTCTTATCTTTATCCTTTTCCCAATGCCAAATTAAAACTTTGTCATTGGTATATTCATCTTCTTCCAACTTAAAATTTTCTTCAATATAATCCTCCGCATCGCCGTCAATATCAGTGGTCCTGGAATAAATTACCCAGATACCGTCATAATTTTTCTGGGCTTTTTTAATGTCCTGTACTACCAATTCACGGCTAACCCCGTAGTCAATTGTCGGGATATGCCATCTCCATAAATAAAAGTTAGTGGCGCTCCTGGTAATTAAAATTTCATTTTTCCCAAAATTATTTTTGAGGTAGAAATAAGACTCCCGATGGTTGGAGTGATTCCAATCTTTTATATCCATATAATAGCTGTCTTTGGAAAAAAGAAATTCAAAGTTAAATAAAATCAAAATCAATCCAATTGCTAACGCTGCAAAAAATTTCCTATTCCCGTGAAAAATTTTGTTGCTCACTTCCTTAGCTATCAGATAAATTGCGCTAGCGACTATTATATCCTTAAATATTTGAATAAAATAAATATATTGCTCCCCAGTATTTCTGTCCCAGCTAAAAATTGCCAGTAAAAGAGGCACCCAAAAACAACAGCTTACCCAAGCGCCCCACTTCTTGAATTTATAAATAAGATAAATGGTACCTAAGATTAATAAAATTAACGGAAGAACAAAACTGCCGTAGTCAAGAAATACATCCTCTATGTAACCCCAATTGTCTTGGGGAGAAAAAAATTTCAAGGCGTCTTGAAAGTAGTGATTGCTGATTACAAAAGGAGCGGCCGCTAAAATACAAGCTAACAAAATAAAATATTTATTAAACCATTTCCTTTTTTTATAAAAAACCCAGCCACCCATAACAAGCAGGAAAATAAGGATTGTCGGTGCCATATTGACAGTTAATAGGTGCGTTCTTATGGAAATAAAACCCAATAGGGCCACCACTGGAAAATAGATCCAGTTAATTCCTGTCTGCCGGTTTAATTTCTTCAGCCATTCAATCTTCGATTTGCATTTTCCTTCCAATAATTGATAAATAGAGAGGGCAAAAGCAAAGTACACCGGCGAAAACATGGCGTACATCCGCAATTTTCGGTCAAATAACAGCGCGGAAAGGCTGATTGATAACAAAAGAGCGGCTATTAAGGCCAAGCCGGCCTTTCTGGTATAATAATAAGTGGCAAAGAAAATTAAACCCAGCCCGATCATTCCCCACATCACACTAACCAAACGAGAGTTGGCTTCATTTACTTTAACAAAATCAAACAATTTAGCTACTTGCCAATAATAAATCTTTGACCGGGTATATTTCTCATCTGTTAACTTGTCGCTATTAAAATCCCAAAATTTCCATTCTCCCGACTGATTATAGCCATAAGCAATATGCATACCAATGTTTTCATCTGCTATCAAAGACTGATTGCCTAATTTATAACATCGCAAAAATAAGCCCAAAGCGGCAATCAGCAAAAATATTAACAGTGATTTTTTAAACGTCATATTAAATAAAAACTTATAAATTACATAGCTTTGCCAGATCTGGCATAGCTAAATATTTTTTAATTTATAACTTTTAGCTCAATCCTTTTTTCCCTAACGAGCCAATTAGCTAACTTCTAACTAACTATTAATACCAGAATAGCATATTTGCTAAATAAAACAAACTGCGCAAAATAAGCACAATTTGCTTTAATTTAAAAAAATTTTTCTAGAAATGGCACAAGGGGGCGAAAAAACCCAGGGTGTTTTCTTTTATTTCATTATTAATAAGCGTCATCGAGCCGTTAAAATAAGCCCAAGGAGGACCTCCGCCCATGGGCGCGCCGCATTTAATGCCATAATCGCTGTTATCCTCAATCTCATTTCTTTTAATTCGCACTTCTCCCGGCTGGTGCTTGCCCCTGAATTGGGCGGCGATGCCACTGGCGCTGTTATTATCCAAATCATTGCTGGTTATCTTTAGCTTCGCTCTTCTTAATTCAAATTCTATTCCGCTTTCACCGTTATCATAAATATCATTTCTTTTTATTTTCCCTTTTACGCTTGAACGAAGATCAATCCCCTCCTCCTCATTATCGTAAATTTCATTCTTTTCTATATAAATCTTTCTTTTGTGAATATACATTGCCTTGCCTTCGCTGTCATAAATTTCCGTGCCTTCCATTTCAAAAATTTCGTTATCGTTGCGAGCCGCTTTTTGCACTTCAACTCCGATTTCTTTCTGGTCTTTTATTTTGCAATCTTCAATTTTGGCTTCAGAGTCGTTGTTTACCAAAACACCGATATCTCCCTGCTCAATTCTCAAATCTTTTATTTTACAATGATCATACATTTTAATAACATAGCTAAAATCATCTCCGTCAGCGTCTTCTCCGTAAATAATAGTATCATCATCGTCTTGTCCGTATAATTCCGTGCTATCCGGCAACTTTAGCTGTTCCCGGTAAGTGCCATTGTTTATATAAATCTTCCTGTCGTCTTCATCATTAGCTTCCGCCGCTGCCAGCGCCTCGGTAATCGTATTGTAAGGATTAGCCTCGGTGCCATCTTCAATGCCTGTTGCATTGTCTGCATCGACATAAATGTCATAATTCTCGTCCGCTTTTGCAACCCCCAGAATGAATAAGACAAAAATCAGCACCATGCTCATTGTAATAAACGGTTTTTTCATCTTAATTTTAATTATTTTTTATTTATTATTTAAAAAAATTTAATTTAATTAATTTTAATTTTTCAATAAATTTTTAATACCGAATTCACAATAAAAATTTTAGAATTGTAAATTGAATGAAAATTGTAAACTGTAAATTAAAAATTTTTCTACTCCTTCCCCATAAAAATTGTCCGGGTCGGATAGGCAATGCTTATGCCTTCTTCTCGGAATTTTTTGAATATGACCTGATTCAAGTTTTCCTGCAAATCAAGATATTCTTTATAGGCGGGATTGTTTACCCAATAGCAAATTTCAAAATTCAAGCTGGAATCTCCGAATTCTTTAAAATGCACTCTTTCCAGTTTCGCCTCTTCTTTATATTCAGAAAAAATCTTTTTTATCATTTGCTTCAAATTCTCCAGTTTTTCCGTTTCTGTCTCATAAGCCACCCCGACAGAAAAAACAATCCTTCTGCCTTCCATCTCCGTATAATTCAATATATCGGCATCCGTTAACTTTTTATTGGGCATAACAAGCTGCTCTCCGGTAAAAGATTTTAAGCGGGTGGTCTTTATTCCAATTTTTTCCACTGTCCCCATTTGCTTGCCTACCTTGATAAAATCGCCGATTTTGAAAGGCTTGTCAAAATAAATGGAAAAGGAGGCGAAAATATCGCCTAAAACGCTTTGGACCGCCAAAGCTATCGCTATCCCGCCGATACCCATGCCGGCAATAAGCGAAGTCACGTTGACGCCTAAATTAGAAAGCACCATCAGTCCGCCGATTAGCCATAAAGACCACTTGGCAATCTTGCTGATTAATTTAATCATCTGGTTTTTGCCCTCCTCGTCGTCTTCTTTTACAAACTTCTTTTTCAAGACAAAATCAATCGTACGCTGAATAGTCAAGATAACTTGTATTATAACTACTATAATAAACGCTCCATAAATAATCTTGCCTACGATCGGCTTAAATTCTAAGCTCTTAACTGCAATATACAAAGCCACAAAAAAATAAAAGGGCGGTTTGATGTTTTGGATTAAATTAATAATAAAATCATCTACATCAGTGGCAGTATCCTTAGCAGCCTTCCTTATACGGCAAATAATAATTTTTTGAAAAATATAAAA
>CAZRQA010000001.1:15330-22182 GCA_964602335.1 uncultured Bdellovibrionales bacterium | reverse complement strand
CTATATTTTAAACAATTATTATAATAATGGCAAATTAAAAAAATGTCCAATTTAAAAATATTCTGCTATAATAAAAACACTTGCAATAATCGCGCCATTTTAATTAAATTCAAGCGGCTATTCTTTATTTATAAAAAATGAAAAAAGAAAAAACAACCAATAATACGGAGGAAATCAAAACTAAATTTTTTACATTATCAATCTGCAAAGACCATAATTGCCAGCCCTATCTAAATGTTTTTCATTTCCAAGGAGAAAATTTCGATCAAAAAAAACTAGGTGAAATTTTTGGCGTTATTAAAATAAACGACTACAGTGAGAACTCTGCTTATATTGCTAACATTATCACTCAAGTTTTTAAAAAAGAATTCTACAAAAAGCCCGCTAAGGCGAATACTGAAAAAAATCTTGAAGAAGCCTTGCATAGAAGCAATTTAGCGTTAGCCGACCTTTCCCGTTACGAAATCATCGAATGGATGGGAAAGTTAAACGCGGTTGTGGGGGTAGTCAAAAAAAACCAGCTTATCTTTTCTTGCGCTAGTAAAGGCGTAGTTTTTTTAATCCGTGACAAGAAAATTGTCTTTATTCAGGATGCCGAGACGGAGGCCGGCCGCCAAAGCCATCCAATTAAAACTTTTTCTGAATTATCCAGCGGAAAAATAAATCCGGGAGATAAAATTATAATAACCACCGAGGCTTTCTTGAAAAAATTCCCTCCCGAAAATTTAGAACGCCACGCTCAATCTTTGACTGATGCTGAATTTGAAAATTTAATCTGTTCCACATTAAAATCGGAAAGTGACAATCTGGGCTTGATAATAATCAATGCCTTATCCCGGGAAAAAACAGCCTCTCCTGTTCAAAAAGGACCCCCGGAAGAAGAAAATGAAGAAATAAATTTTTTTGGAGATAACAGCGTAAGTGAAAAATTAAAAAAGAAGAGAAAGACAAAGGCAAAAAAAATAAAAGAGAAAACTGGTAAAAATAAGCTTGCCTCAAAAATCGATAAATTCCCAAAAAAGAAAATTTTCAAAAAAAGGAAAAAGAAATTTTCCGCTTTGGCTGATGAAATATATATGAGCGAAAAAGATTCCGGCATAAATGAAGATTTTAAAAAGTATCAAGAAAGGCGGAAAAGTCCTGCAAAAAAGTTTTTTCTTGAAATAAGAGAAAAAATAAAAACCTTGGCAATGCCATCTAGAAAAAATAAGCAAGTTAAAAAAATTAAAAAAAAGACTCTCAGTTTCAAAAAAAGCTTTAAGGAAAAAATTTCTAAAAGCAGAGGCTGGACAGCTTTGAAAACTTCCGCTAAATTAATTCCGTATAAAAAAGTTGAAAAAATATTGCCTGATAAAAAAAGGGCTTGGAATAAAATTAAAAACATCCCTGTAAAAATCAGGAACACCATACGCCATAAAAAATAAACGAATTTAAAAAATGCAAAAAAATAAAATAGCCGTTATTGGCTTGGGTTATGTGGGTTTGCCGGTAGCACTTAGGTGCGCTGAAAAGGGCTACTCGATAATCGGTATCGACCTAGATGAAAAAAAAATAAAAAAAATTAGGGCGGGACGCAGCCCTTTTTTGGAAAACTTTATAGAAGAAAGAAAAAAACTGCTTAAAAAAATTTCTGTCTATTCCCATTTTAAAAAAATAAAAGAAGCGGATATTATAATTATTTGCGTACCTACGCCGGTAGATAAAAATTTTTATCCAATCCTTGATCCCATTAAACAAGCCATTGAGAACATAATTAAAAATAGAAAAAAGGGCCAATTAATAATAATCGAATCCACTATCAATCCCGGGGTATGCGAAGAAGTGGTATTGCCGATTTTTCAAGAAAAAAAACTAAAGCCTGGAAAAGATTTCTTTCTAGCCCACTGCCCGGAAAGAATTAATCCCGGAGATAAGCGTTGGGACGTATCCAACATTCCTCGAGTTTTGGGAGCTTTGACTTCTCAGGGCCTAAAAAAAGCCAAAAAATTCTATGAATCTATCCTGGATGGGGAAATAAAAACCATGAATTCCATTCGTGAAGCGGAAGCGGTGAAAATCGTAGAAAATTCTTTCCGGGACATTAACATCGCTTTTGTTAATGAGCTAGCCCAAAGTTTTGAACAGATGGATATCGATATTAAAGATGTTATTGAGGGAGCGGCTACCAAGCCATTCGCTTTTATGCCCCATTTTCCCAGCTGCGGCGTCGGCGGACATTGCATCCCGGTAGATCCATATTATTTGATTGAAAGAGCAAAGAAAAACGGCTTTGACCATAAGTTTCTAAGGGTAGCCCGGGCCATAAATAATTATATGCCCATCTATAGCGTAAACCTTCTCCAAGACCTGCTTAATAAATTAAAAATCCCTTTAAAAGATTTTCCCGTTGGCGTAATGGGACTTTCTTATAAGGCCAACGTGGATGATGTTCGGGAATCGCCAGCTCTTAAAATTATTGAAGAACTTAAAAAGCACCATGCTAGAGTGCGGACATTTGATCCTTATCTGCCAAGCTTATCAACTGAAAAAACTTGGAAGCAATTTCTAAAAAAATCAAAAGCGCTTATTGTCACCGTAAACCATAAAGAATTCCTGGAATTGCCGGCGGAAGAGTTCAAGAAAAACGGCATTGTGGCTATTGTCGATGGAAAAAACTGCTTAAATAAAAATAAAATTAAAAAATTAAAAATAGAATACCGCGGAATAGGAAGATAAAAAAATACTAGAATAAATACTAGTATTTATTCTAGTATTCTTTGCTTGGTATTTTTTAGTTAATAATTTTTATAGAATAATTATGTCCAGAAGAAAAATAAAAAATGAAAAAATAAGAAACATCCAGCAAGCAGGAAACGAAAAAAGCTATTATATCACTATCCCTATTGATATTATGCGTAAACTTGGCTGGAAAGAACGTCAAAAAGTGGTGGTTAAACTTTATGGAAAAAATCGGATTATCATTTCCGATTGGAAAAAATAAATCCCCTTAAAAAAATAATATTGACTTACTTTCATATTTGCAAATATGAAAGTAAAATAATTTCGACGTCTAAATAATAAAAATGGCAAAAAGGAAAATTTATGAAGTAAATCAAAAAGAAAGATAGGCAATGCTGAAAGACTTTTTTACTATGGTGTCTAAGTTAAAAACTCCGAAAGAAGCAGAAAAATTTTTTAAAGACTTATTAACTCCCAGTGAATCTTTGATGTTGACTAGGAGAATCGCCATAGCAAAAATGTTATTGAAAGGATTTACTTTTGATGAAATTACTAAAAAATTAAAAGTTGGAGCAAATACAATTAATAATGTTAATCGATGGCTTTTCACTGGTTTTGGAGGATATTTAAATGAACTAAAAAACAAAGATCCAGGCTACGTTAAAAAAAATATTTCTATTACTGAATGGCAAAAAATAAAAAAGAAATACCCCGCCCATTTTATGATTTTTAATTTAATAGATAAAATAAAAGAAAGAAAAAAGTAATACTTTCATATTTGCAAATATGAAAGTAAAATAAAAAGCTTAAAACAAAAAATTGGATTTTCAAGAAGAAGAAAAATATATCTTTGCCTTTAGTTTAATCGAAAAAGTAGGGCCGGCCAGCTTTAAAAAAATAGCTAAGGCCTTTTCTTCGTTTGAAAAGGCATGGAATTGCCAGCAAGCCAATCTTTTTATTAAAAGCGGAATAACTGAAAAAACTGCCCATTTTATTATGCAAAAAAAGAAAGAAATAAATCCGGAAAAAGAATGGGAGGCAATGGCCAGGGAAAATATCAAAATGATTGCTTTTAATAGCACGGACTATCCGGAACAGCTTAAAAATATCCCCTCCCCGCCTTATTTAATTTTTTATAAAGGAAATAAGGATTTATTAAGCAAAAAACAGCTGGCAATAATCGGCTCGCGGCTTCCCACTTTTTACGGAAAACAAGTGATAGAAAAAATTATTCCGCCTTTAGTACAAACGGAGCTAGTTATCACCAGCGGCCTGGCTTTAGGCATAGATTCGCTTGCCCATAAAGAAACTCTAAAAAATAACGGCCAGACTATCGCCGTCTTAGGTAGCGGCCTGGGAGAAAAAAATATAAAAAACCAATCCTTCCAGCTTTTTAATGAAATCCTAGACAAAGAGAGTCTGATTATTTCTGAATATCCCCCTAACTTTTCCGCCAATAGATTCACTTTTCCGGCTCGAAACCGGATTATCAGCGGACTTTCCTTGGGAACGCTCATTGTGGAAGCCGGAGAAAAGAGCGGCAGCTTAATAACTGCCAATTACGCTTTGGAGCAAAACCGGGAAATCTTTGCCGTTCCGGGAAATATTTTTTCTCCCCAGTCAATTGGCACCAACAGCCTGATCAAAAAAGGCGCTAAATTAGTTTCCCGAGCGGAAGATATTTTTGAAGAATTAAATTTTATTTACAATGGCCAAACTGAACAAAAAAAGAGTTTTGATGACAAAACGGAAGAAAAGATATATAATGCTGTCAGTTATGAGCCAACCCACATTGATATGATTTCTAAAAAATGCAAGCTTACCCCGTCTGAAATTTCCCAGCGGCTTTCCATGATGGAATTGAAAGGTTATATTAAAAGCGTCCCGGGAAATAAATTTGTCAGGAATTGAATTGGGGTTAAAATAAAAGTAAATATTTTAATCTTTTAATTTTTTAACATTTTAACTATTTATCCCATGAACTTAGTCATCGTCGAATCCCCCACTAAAGCTAAAACTATATCCAGGATGCTGGATAACAAAAAATTTAAAGTGCTTTCTTCTTACGGCCACGTTCGGGACCTGCCCCAGAAAGAATTGGGAGTGGAAACTTCTAATAATTTTAAGGTTACTTATGTTATTCCGGATAAAGCCAAAAAAAACTTAAGCGAATTAAAAAAATATGCCAGAAAATCAAATTTAATCGTTCTGGCTACTGATGAAGACCGGGAGGGAGAAGCTATTTCTTGGCATTTAATCGAGGCGCTTAAATTAAAAAATAAAAAAATAGATCGGATCGCTTTCCACGAAATCACCAAGTCGGCCATCGAAAGAGCCTTGAAAAATCCCAGGGAAATTAATATGAATTTAGTAGATGCCCAACAGGCCCGCCGGGCCTTAGATAGATTAGTTGGCTATAAACTCTCCCCTTTCCTTTGGAGAAAAATTCGCAAAGGGCTTAGCGCCGGCCGGGTCCAATCAGTGGCAGTAAGATTAATTGTAGAGAGAGAAAGGGAAATTAAGAAATTCAAGCCGGAAGAATTTTGGGAAATTGGAGCTGATTTGGAAAATAAAACCAAGAAAAAATTTTTTGCTAAACTTTGGAAGCAAGAAGACAAAATCCTGAAAAAGATGGATGTCAAAAACAAAAAACAAGCTGATAAAATTAAAAAAGATCTGGAAAATTCCGGGTATCAAGTAGAAAAAATTATCAAAAAAGAAAAAGCTAAAAACCCGCCCCCTCCTTTCACTACCTCTACCCTCCAACAGGCAGCTAACAGTTTCTTTGGCTATTCCGCCAAGCAAACTATGCGGCTTGCCCAGCAGCTTTATGAGGGAATTACTCTGGGCAGCGGAAAGCCCGTCGGTTTAATCACTTATATGCGAACCGACTCGCTTAATCTTTCCGCCCAAGCTCTAAGTTCCGCCAAAAAAGAAATCAAGAAAGAATTCGGCCAAAAATATGCCCTGGAAAAACCCAGATTTTATAAAAATAAATCCAAGGGCGCCCAAGAGGCCCATGAAGCCATTCGCCCGACTTTTTTAGAAAAAAACCCAGAATCGATTAAAAAATTTCTAGACCCCCAACAATATAAACTGTACAGTATAATTTGGAAAAGGACGGTGGCTAGCCAAATGGCCAGCGCTATTTTTGATTCCACCATCGCGGAAATTTCCGCTAAAAGTAAAACTGCTGATTATACTTTAAAAGCCAGCGGTTCAGTTATTAAATTCGACGGCTACTTAAAATTAATCGGAAAAAATGCAGAAGACAATCTGCTGCCAGAGTTAAAAGAAAAAGAGAATTTGAATTTAGCGGAAATAAAAAGCGAACAAAAATTTACTCAGCCGCCAGCCCGCTACAGTGAAGCTGCCCTGGTAAAAGCCTTGGAAGAAAACGGGATTGGCCGGCCGTCTACTTATGCCCCGACTATTTCTACTATCCAGGACCGCGGCTATGTTGAGAAGGATGAAAACCGAAAACTCTTCCCCGCTGAAATCGCTTTTTTGGTCAATGATTTATTAGTAAAACATTTTAAACAAATTGTTGATTATAAGTTTACCGCTGATATGGAAAATGATTTGGATAAAATTGCCGAAGGCGAAAAAAAATGGCAAAAAGTTTTGGAAGAATTTTATAAACCTTTTAAAGAAAATTTAGTGAAAAAAGGAAAGCAAGTGAAAAAAGAAGATTTTCAAAAAAAACTAGACCGCAAATGCCCGGAGTGCGGCAGCGAACTGGTAGAAAAATTCGGGCGCTTTGGGAAATTTATTGCCTGCACTAATTATCCGGATTGCAAATATACGGAAAAAAGCGCGGAAGACAAAAAAATTGAAAAAGAAGTTAAAAAATCAGAAGGCAACGCCGAGGGAGACATCATCTGTGAAAAATGCGGCGCTAAAATGGAAGTGAAAAACGGCCCCTATGGCATGTTTTTGGGCTGCTCCAATTATCCCAAGTGTAAAAATATTAAAAAAATTGAAAACAAAACTGGTGTAAAATGCCCGGAATGCGGCAAGGATATTGCAGAGCGCCGCAGCAAAAAGGGCCGAACTTTCTATGGCTGCACCGGTTATCCTAAATGCAAATTTGCCCTTTGGTCCAAGCCGACCGGCGAAAAATGCCCCAAATGC
>CAZRQA010000001.1:12266-15230 GCA_964602335.1 uncultured Bdellovibrionales bacterium | reverse complement strand
AAGGAGTGTAAATACACAAAAAATTTGGAAGAATAAAATTTTTAGAACAAAATAAATGAAAATTAAATCAAAACCAATAACTTTTACCGCCTCCTTCGCTATTGGAGTGTTTTTAAATTTTTTTATAATGAGATTTTTAGCTGAAACAAGTCATTCTGAATTTTCTATGATAATATTTGGACTGGTTATTTATTTTCTGTTAGGCTTTTTCATTGAAAAATTATTTGCAAAAATATCTGAAATTAGTTCCTTGTATACTATTGGTATTATCGTTCCAATAATGCTTTTCTTTTTTGTTATAATTATTTCCGGGATTATTGAGATTAAAATTATTCTCTATTCTTTAATTCCTCTCTTTGGATACATCTCTGGCATATATCTAGCAAAAAATTTAAAAGGAGGTGATAGTAATGCAAGGAAAAAATTCTGGTAAAACTCCGCCCGTCAGCAAGTCAATGCTTAGATCTCTTCAACGCAAAACTGGAAATTCCCCGCCCCCAAGTATGAAGCTCCTTAAAAAAATATTGGATGAGATGGATCCAAATTCAGTAAAGGCAATGGAAAATGCCCGAAAAATTATGAATAAAGAATAACAAGGAAGACAAAATGAGAACAATTGAAGTAATAATATCTAAAGCTAAAAATAGGCCTCCGCCAAAAATTGAAAATCCGGAAAAACACAAGCAGCTATTGAAGGCACTTTGCAATGCTATCGGAAAATCGGCTCCTTGGGAAAGGAAAAAATGAAACTCTTCAACTTGATCCGAGTTGCAAACTGCAACTCGGACTTTTTTATTCATATAAAAATTTTAAATACTCCAGTATACTGGTATACTGGAGTATAAATAGAGACCTCTATAGAGGCCTCTATTTGTTTTTCCTTATTGCAAGCCGGCAAACAGGCCATTGAAACAATTTAACACTTTTTTATTTCAAGCATTGTGATACAGTATACTGGTATACTGTATGGTTAATTTTTTATCTTAAAAAATGCCTAAACGCTATAGAGATTTTCATCAAAAAACAGAAAAAGTGGCCCAGGCATTGCTGGGCAAGGTTTTGGTGAGAAAAATTGGCAAGCAAAAAATCTCCGGGGTAATTGTGGAAACAGAAGCCTATGTCGGACCGCACGACCTGGCCTGTCATGCTTCCAAGGGAAAGACCGAACGCACCCGCATTATGTTTGAAAATTCCGGAATTTGGTATGTTTATATGATTTATGGCTTCTACTATTGCCTAAACATCGTGACTGAGGCCAAGAATTATCCTTCCGCAGTGCTCATCCGGGCATTGGAACCGCTGGAAGGAATTGAAAAAATGAAAAAAAACCGCCAAATAGATGACTTTGCCAATCTAACCAGCGGACCAGGAAAATTGTGTCAAGCTTTGAGAATCGACAAAAAGTTCAATTACGCTTCAGCCGTCAAGCCAAATCCTGAATTATATATAGAAGACCGCAACCTTAAAATTTCTCCCCGGCAAATCCAAAAGGCCAAGCGCATTGGTGTTGATTATGCCGGTGCCTGGAAAAATAAGCTACTCCGTTTTTATATTAAAAATAATAACTTTGTAAACTATTTGAATTAATTTTTTTATGAAATTTCTGAAAATTAAAACCCGGTATCCGGCAATGCAGATATCGGGTTTGCATTCTTAAAAACATAGTAACTCCCTTTAAAAAGATTTTTCTAGCCAACCAAGGTCTACTCCCTTGATGTTTACGCCGGTTAGGCGGTCAAATTGCTCTGTTGCACGTTTTTCTTGGGAGTAAACCAAACACGTTATAACACGTCCGGAAACCGCAATCACTCTTGCTTTCCATTCCAGCATTTCTCCCATAAAACCTATTGTCACTTTCTTAAGACTCTCATCTTTTCTAATATCGCAGAAAGACATTGCTTTCACCTCCAATCTTTTAAAATTTTTGAAATGTTCTTAAACTTTTGAATGCTTAGATATATTAAGTAAAATTCCCACTCCTGTCAAGATAAAAATTAAAGAAGTAGCCCCATAGCTAATAAAAGGAAGCGGAATGCCGGTAAGAGGTATTAAGCCAATAATAGCCATGATATTGATAAAAGCTTGGAAAACTACCCAAAATGTAATGCCAACGGCCACCAGCCTGGCAAACATATCCGGCGCATTTTTGGCAATTTTTAATCCTCTTAAGGCAAAAAGCACAAAAATTACCACCACTACCCCAGCGCCAATCAATCCAATTTCTTCCCCAATAATAGCAAAAACGCTATCCCCTACCGGCTCTGGAAGGTAATTAAATTTTTGCCGGCTATGCCCCAATCCTAAACCAAAAAGTCCGCCCGTTCCCACAGCAATCAAGGCTTGATTTATTTGATAACCGATGCCTTGCGGATCTAAGCTGGGGTTTAAAAAAGAGGTAAGGCGATTCATTCGATAAGGCTCCAGTTTTATTAAAATGAAAGTCAATAATCCTCCTCCAATAAACAAATAAAACATAAAACGCAACGGCACGCCAGAGGCAAAAAACATTATCATTGAAACCAGAACAATCAAGCCCAAACTTCCCATATCGGGCTGCTTCATTATTAAAAACCCTATTAAAACAATAATGCCCATGAAAGGAACTAGGCCCTCTTTGTAATTCTCCAACCTCTTGGACCGGCTTTCCAGCCAGAGAGCCAAATACAGAACAATCGTAAGTTTCATGAATTCTGTCGGCTGAAAAGAAACTGGCCCTAAATTAAGCCAACGGCTCGCGCCATGCAAAGAAGTTCCCAGGCCGGGGATAAAAACTAAAATTAAGCTTATTATTGCCAGGAAAAAAAGCGGGACAGCAACTTTTTTCCACCAGTGATAATTGATTTTTTGTACTAAAAAAAGCAAAACAAAGCCAGGCAAAATTCCAAAAATTACCTGGTGTTTCAGGAAAAAATATTCATCGCCAAAACGGGATTTTCCAAAAAAAACTCCGGCGGAAGCGATCAT
>CAZRQA010000001.1:0-12166 GCA_964602335.1 uncultured Bdellovibrionales bacterium | reverse complement strand
TCTTCATCCGCAATATGTTCTGCCACTCTTTCGTCTACTCCTTCATAGCGCCCGCAAATTAAAATTATCTCGTCTAATTCCGAGTACTCAAAAGCTTTTTCTTGACTGTATTTCTCTCCCTTGGCAGAAAATAAAACCGTTTTTATTTGTTTATTTTTAAGGCTTTTTTTTATTTCCTCTACGCAATTATAAACCGGCTCCACTTGCATTACCATGCCCGGCCCCCCGCCAAAGGGGGTGTCGTCCACTTTTTTGTGTTTATCTTCAGTATAATCTCTCAAGTTGTAAATTTTAACCGAAATTTTTTTGTCTTTTATCGCCCGCCCAACGATGCTTTCATGGAAATATGAATTAAAAATTTCTGGAAAAATTGTGATAATGTGAAAAGTCATAAGATATAAAAATCGTTAGCATGTTAAAATGTTAGCATGTTTATATGTGTATCAACCAAAAACCGCGCTTAAAAGTATAGCACGGTTTCCAGGATATTTAAAAGTTTTTAAAACTTTATTTAATATCGTTCACGATATCGTCAATGCTCTGTTCTGAATCTTCCTTTTTTTCTTCGGAAGCTTCGGTCTCAGGTTGAGCACTTCTTTCTGAACCTTCTGGTTCATTAATTTTCAAATTTACACGAGCATCGTTTTTTGCACCAACAACTCTAAGTAAAGTTCGAATTGCCTTAGCAGTGCTTCCTTGCCTACCGATGATCATTCCCATGTCTTTTGGGTTAACAGTCAAGGTCATTAGAACACCTTTTTCATCAATGTTCCTTTCAATCTTGACATCGTCTGGGTTATCAACGATAGCTTTTACGATGTGCTCTAGAAATTCTTGATCCATTTCTTTCGCCATTTTTCTAGCTTAATACTAAACTGTCATTTCTTGAATTCCCCCCGTAAGACACCGACCTTTTAAGTATAATGCCCAGGGAAATTTGTTTATATTATAATTTTTTCTTTAAATTCTGTCAAATACTTACCTTAATCAAGTTTTATCTTTTTAATGATTTTATTTTTTGGAAAAAACGATAGCAATAATATTTATTTTTATCCAAAATAATATCCCAGCAGCCAGGAAACTCAATCACTTTATTATTCGGACAAAATCCTCTCTTGAATCTGGTGATCCCCTGCCAATTTTTTCTAATTTGCGGATAATTTTCAGTTGATTCGCTTATTCCGCCGAAATCATATTTTCCGTATCTATTCTGCTTGGCATCTTTTATGGCCTGCCACTGCAAGCCGTAAACTGCCATTTTATTTCGATGAACGTTTGAAGAGGCGCCATGCAAATAAGTGGCCACGCCGCCGTAAAAACTCACTAAAATAGAACCGATTATTTGGCCGTTAAAAACAGCCGAATATAGCTTAAGCTTGTCCTCGCTGGCGGCTGTCATCATTTTTTCATAGTATTCCCCACTATAAAACTGCACCTTATTTCTTTCTGCTGTTTCTTGAATAAGTTTAAAAAAATTATTTAAATATTTTTTAGATCGATTTTTAATAATCTCAACTTGATTTTTCTGGCAAACCCGGATATTGTAACGGGTTTTGGGCTTCATTTGGCTTAACAATTCTTCTTCGCTTTTATCCAAATTAAGCATCAATGTCTGGGGCGGCTGATGGTCCTTTCTAGATTTTTTTACTAAAAACTTTCCAGATAATTTTTTTTTGATTAATTCTAAATCTTCAAACCTCTGCAGCTCCAAACGAATCCAGCCAATTTTATCTTTTTCTGCATTTTTAATTAACTCGTTTATACATTCATTTAAAATTTCAAATTTAAAATTTAAAATTTTCATAACCGGTCCTCGAGGTATAAAAAAATACCCTCCCGCTAGCGGCAACTCATGTTTAACTGCTAAACATTTAATCTTCTCTTCTTCAAAAAATGAAAAGGTTTTCTTGTTTAAGCTTTTTTGAAAATTTTCCCAGATTTCTGACTGAAGAAAACCCCCGTCTCGCGAATTTTCTTTTAAAAATTTTTCTAAACTATCCATTTGATTATTAATTACCGATTACTAATTTACCGGCCTTGGCTATTTTTTCATCGCCTTTAAAGCTTCTCTAATCCTCTCGGAAACATCTTCAATTTTTTTCGGCACGCTTCCGGCAGCTTGGCGGGCTTCACTGATGGAGTAACCCATGCTTAGCAAGGCATCCACTACGTCCTGATCTGATTGGGCCTCCTGGCTCTCCGCCTCAGGCATTTCTTCTATTTTATTTTGCAATTCCATAACCACTCTTTCTGCTGTTTTTTTCCCCACGCCTGAAACTTTGGTTAAGATAGAAGAGTCTCCCTTGCTAATGGCAGACCTTATCATTTTAGGATCGGCAATGTTTAAAATCCCTAAAGCGGCGCGAGGCCCTATGCCGTTTATGGAAAGCAGCATTTCAAACATATCCAATTCTCCTTCGCTTAAGAAGCCAAAAAGGCTAAGCTGGTCTTCTCGCACGTAGGTATAAGTAAAAACTTCAAGTTCTCCACTTTTTTCTGCCGCTAGCTTGCCTAAGGAAACTTCGTTTAAAAAAACTTGGTAGCCGATCTTACCTGTTTTGACTACTGCGTAATTTTTACCGATATAGTCCACTTCCCCGTAAATTTTCCTAATCATATTTTTAAAATTAATTGATAGTTGTATCAGTTGCTTAAAATTAAATTATTTTAAATGAATCTCCGCGGGCTTACCTGCCTCGTCGGCAGACGGGCCTGCCCGAAATGCTAACGCATAGCGTTGTAGGCGGGCGCCCAGGGTCTTTTGCGAAAGGCGGATAAATTAAAAATTAAAGATCTTGGATCTATAAATATCTTTCTGATTACTAGTTACTAGTCTATTATTTATTATTTTACCACTCGCTCTTTTTCTTTACAAATTTTTTTATTATGTTATAAAGAAATGTAGGCTTAAACAAGCTTAAATTATTAATTTTTATTTAATCTGATATGCCAATTAAAAAATCCGCCAAGAAGTATATGAAGTCCAGCCAAAAAAAGGCTGCTTTAAATCGAAAAAAGAAAAATGAATTTAAAAAAGCTGTTAAAAAAACTTTAAGTTTTATCAATGACGGGAAAAAAAATGAAGCGGAAAAATCCCTGAAAATCACCCAAAAAGCCCTAGACAAAGCTGCTAAATCCGGCATTATCAAAAAAAATAATGCTGCCCGCAATAAATCCCGCCTAGCTAAAAGGATAAAAAATATGTAAAAAAATCCAAAAACTTAAATATTTCAGCTTCCTTGTAAAATAGAAAATTTTTACACAAAAAGCATTGCCCTAGGCAATGCTTTTATTCAATTAAGCTTAAGATTAGAAGTAGGCAAATCAATACATAAATTTTTTGTTTTTATTCTAAGCTTTTTATTCTAAAAAATAAGCTGGCTATGTTTTTAATAGAAAGATTCTAAAATTTACTCAGCCATGTCTTCCCTATCCCGGTATCCTGTGCCAGCCGGGATAAGTTTGCCAATAATAACATTTTCTTTTAATCCCCTGAGATGATCTGCTTTTCCTTGAATGGCCGCATTAATTAAAACTTTAGCAGTTTCTTGAAACGAAGCAGCAGATAAGAAACTTTCTGTTGATAAAGAAACCTTGGAAATGCCCAGAACCATTCCCTTCCCTTTAGCTTCCTGCTTATTTGCTTCTTTAGCTTTTCTATTTGCCTCTTTAAAGGCCTCTTTTTCAACTACGTCTCCTACCATTAAGTTAGTATCCCCGGAATCAGTCACCCCTAAGCGTGACAGCATTTGACGAACAATAATCTCCAAGTGCTTATCATTTATTCCCTCGCCCTGGGTTTGGTATATTTCTTGAACATCTTTTACTATGTAACGGAAAAATTCATCCCGCCCGCTAATTTTAAATAATTTTTTCAAATCTAAATGGCCCTCGGAAAGAACTTGCCCCTGGGTAACTAAATCACCCTTTTTGACCTTCAAATTCATAACTGCGGGAATGGAATATTCTTTGAAATTTTGCTGCTTGTTTCCATCTTTAGCCGATTCTATTTTGAGAATCTTTTGTTTTTTATTTTCTTTTATTTCCAGCACCTTGCCGTCGAAATCGGCCATAATAGCTTCTCCTTTCGGGCTGCGGGCTTCAAATATCTCATCTACCCTCGGCAAACCTTGGGTAATATCAGTTCCAGCCACGCCGCCAATGTGGAAAGTCCTCATAGTCAGCTGGGTACCCGGTTCTCCAATGGCTTGAGCCGCTACCACGCCAACTGCTTCGCCTAGATCCACCAATTTATTTCTTCCCAAGTCTTTTCCATAACATTTCCGGCAAACTCCCCGGGAAGTTTTACAGGTTACCAAATTCCTAATTTTTATTTTTTCAATTTCTGCTTCTTCAATTTTTTCTGCCTGGGCCTTGCTAACCATTTCTCCTTTATTGGCTATCTTTTCCTTGGTTTTCTTGTTTACCACATCTTCCAAGACAAACCTTCCCTCAATCCTAGCAGCAAAACTTTGGCCGATTTGTTTTGAATCTTCAGCAAATATATAAACTCCTTCCTTGTCTTTGCAGTCCTCCTCTCTTACTACTACATCCTGGGCCACATCAACTAATCTTCTGGTTAAATAACCGGCGGTAGCCGTCCTCAAGGCGGTATCCGCCATGCCTTTTCTGGCGCCATGAGTAGAAATAAAATATTCCAGAACGTTAAATCCTTCTTTAAATGAACTTTTAATCGGCAACTCAATCGTTTCTCCCGTGGGGCCGGCTACCAAGCCTTTCATTCCCGCCATCTGAACCACTACTGCACCGGATCCCCTGGCTTTAGAATCTACCATATAGAAAATAGAACTTTTGGGATCAATGTTCTTTTGCACTTCTTCTGCTATTTCATTTTTAATATCATTCCAAATTTCTACAATATTGGCTTTCCTTTCTTCCGGAGTCAAGAGGCCAGCTTCGTATTGGCTGTTAATTTCGTCTATCTGCTCATCCCCTTTTTCTAGCAAGTTATTTTTGCTTTTAGGCACTACCAAGTCATCAACTCCCAAGCTTATGCCGGATTGAGTTACGTGGTCAAAGCCAAGCTTTTTTAATTTATCTAAGAACTCCACTGTTTTTTCATTTCCTTCTTGATAGAGAAATTGGCTTATTAGTTTTTTCAATATCCCTTTGTTTAAGCATTCGTTGTAATAACGCATTTTTTTCGGCAAAATATCATTTAAAAATGCCCGGCCGGCAGTAGTAATAACTTTCTCTTCTTGGTAATAAAGAACTATTTCCTCTCTTAAAGCTATGGATCCCACTTGAAAAGCCCGAATAATATCTCCAATGGAAGCAAAATATTTCATCTCTTTTTCGTCTTTCCTTAATTTCTCATCTATCTTAGTCATATAATAAACGCCTAAAACAATATCTTGGGAAGGGATGGTTATTGGGTCTCCGCTGGAAGGTTTTAACAAATTTTTAGAAGAAAGCATTATCTCATTGCTCTCTTTTCTGGATTTTTTAGTTAAGGGAACATGAACTGCCATCTGATCTCCGTCAAAATCAGCGTTAAAGGCGGCACAAACCAAAGGATGAATTCGAATAGCCTTTCCTTCAATCAGAACCGGCTTAAAAGCTTGAATAGAAAGCCGATGAAGAGTCGGCGCTCGATTTAATAATACATACTGTTTATCAATAATGTCATCCAGCATTTCATAGGCTTCCTCTGTTTCCGCATCTACCATTCGCCCGGCAATTCTTACATTATGAGCATACTCGCCTTCGATTAATTTATTGATAATAAAAGGCTTAAAAAGCTCAAGCGCCATTTTCTTGGGAATTCCGCATTGGTCTAATTTTAATTCCGGGCCCACCACAATCACGCTTCGTCCGGAATAATCCACTCTTTTCCCTAATAAGTTTTGCCGGAATCTTCCCTGTTTCCCCTTCAACATATCCGCTACCGATTTCAGCGGCCTTCTTTGGCCGGTAGAGGCCGCTACCTGAGTTTGGCTTTTCCGAGCACTGTTATCCATTAAAGCATCCACCGCTTCCTGGAGCATTCTCTTTTCATTTCTTTGGATAACTTCCGGCGCTCCCAATTCAATTAATTTCCTTAAGCGATTATTGCGGTTAATAATTCTGCGATATAGGTCATTTAAATCTGAAGTGGCAAACCTCCCGCCGTCTAATTGGACCATAGGGCGAAGATCAGGGGGGATGACCGGTATAACTTTCATCATCATCCATTCCGGCCGAATGCCATTTTTAAGAAATCCGTCTAGAAGACGCAACCTTTTTAAATATCTTTTTTTGTTAGTTATTTTTTTGCCTGCCAGGACGTTATTTATTTTCTTAATTTCTTTTTTTAGATCTATTTCTTTCAAGAGCCTTTCAATCGCCTCTGCCCCGATAGAAGCTTCAAAGACTTGGCCAAATTTTCTGGCATAGTCATAGTATTCCACTTCAGATAAAATTTGTTTTTTTGTTAAATCCTGAAGCTGGCTTTTATTTTTTCGAAAAACCTCTGTAATACTGGCCTTTTCTTTTTTGCTTTCAGCTTTTTTAGATTGGCTTTTATATTCATTTTCCATATTCTTTAATGACTCTCGGCGAGCTTCTTCATCCACATCTACTACGATATAACTGGCAAAGTAAACCACTCTTTCTAAATCATTCAAAGATAAATCCAAAGCTAAGCCAATGCGGGAAGGCACGCCCCGCAAAAACCAAATATGAGAAACCGGAACCGCTAATTCTATATGGCCCATTCTTTCTCTCCGCACGATAGAACGGGTAACTTCTACTCCGCATTTATCGCAAACAATTCCCTTGTATCGGATTCTTTTGTATTTCCCGCAATAGCATTCCCAGTCTTTAGAGGGGCCAAAAATTTTTTCACAGAAAAGCCCTTCTTTTTCAAATTTTTGAGTCCGATAATTGATAGTTTCCGGCCGAGTCACTTCGCCATGAGACCAGCTCCGGATATCATCCGGAGACGCTAAGCCTATTTTCATAGTATCAAAGTCTGATATTTTTTTGATGGTTCCTTCTTCCATATTTGAAATTTAATATTAAATTGCTAATAAACTATTTTTCTTCTGGTCTGCTTTTTTATAAATTCTACAATTTTTTTTCGCCAAGCAAGTCCACCTTTAATCCCAAAGCTTTTAATTCATTCACTAACACATGAAAAGAAGCCGGGATATTGGGAGAGCTTATCGGTTCTCCCTTTATAATTGATTCATACGACTTGGATCTGCCTAACACGTCATCAGACTTAATCGTCAACATTTCCTGCAAAGTATAAGCTGCTCCATGCCCTTCCAATGCCCAGACTTCCATCTCTCCGAATCGCTGTCCTCCGAATTGGGCTTTTCCTCCCAATGGCTGCTGGGTAATTAAGGAATAAGGGCCGATAGAGCGCATGTGGATTTTATCTTCTACCAGATGGTTCAACTTCATTATGTACATATAGCCCACCGTGGTTTTTTCTTTAAAAAATTCTCCGGTTTTGCCGTTAACCAAATTTATCTTGCCATCTCCCGGCAAGCCGGCTTTTCTTAATTGTTCTTTGATAATTCCTTCGCTAATGCCGCTTAAGGAAGGCGAAGCCACATTAATCCCCTGGGCAGCCGCTGCCCAGCCAATATGGGTTTCCAGCATTTGCCCTAAATTCATACGGGAAGGTACGCCTAATGGCGTTAAAATTACGTCCACCGGGGTGCCATCCGGCAAAAACGGCAGATCTTCAGTAGCAGAAATTTTTGAAATTACTCCTTTATTACCATGCCGTCCAGCTAATTTATCGCCAACGGAAATTTTTCTAAGCTGAGCTACGGAAACTTGAATTTGCTGAATAACTCCAGCTGGCAATTTATCGCCTTGTTCGCGGGAAAATATTTTAATATCTACTACTTTTCCGCTCTCGCCATGCGGCAGGTATAAAGAAGTGTCCTTGACATCGCGAGCTTTTTCTCCAAAAATGGCCCTTAGAAGTTTTTCTTCGGCTGTTAAATCGCTTTCCCCTTTTAAAGTAATTTTTCCCACTAAGATATCTCCGGAGGTTACTTCCGCTCCAATCCGGATTATACCGGTTTCATCCAAATTTTTAAGCCGCTCCTCTCCGACATTGGGAATGTCCCGAGTTACAACTTCCGGTCCTATCTTAGTATCCCGCACATCTATAGTAAAATCTTCAATATGAATTGAACTATAACGATCGTCAAATAAAAGCCTTTCTGAAATAATAATTGCGTCTTCAAAATTATAACCCTCCCAAGGCATAAAGGCTACTAAAACATTTTGGCCTAAGGCCAACTCTCCATTGTCAGTAGAAGCTCCGTCTGCCAAAAGATCACCGGCTTTTACTTTTTGCCCTTTTTCCACTCGCGGCTCCTGGTTCATGCAAGTAAAAGCATTGGATTTAAGAAAATTTTGCAATTGATAAAGCCTTTTCTTGTATTTTCCTTTTGAATCTTTCTTTTTTTCTTTTATTAAAATGTGGCTGGCATCTACTTCAATCACTTCTCCTTCAGCTCTAGCTAAAACTACCTGGCCGGAATCTGCGGCCGCTTTATCCTCCAAGCCAGTCCCGACCACGGGAGCCTGGGGCTTAATGCAGGAAACAGCCTGGCGCTGCATATTGGAACCCATTAAAGCTCGATTGGCGTCGTCGTGCTCCAAGAAAGGAATAAGGGCAGTAGCCACTGAAATGCATTGCTTGGCGGAAACATCAATATATTCAATTTCAGGCGGATCAAAAGTTTGCGGTTCTCCCTTGTAGCGGGCATCAATAGAATCTTCTATTAAATTGTCATGCTCGTCCCTTTCTACGCTGGCATGCGCTATTTTATGCTGTTCTTCCGTGAAAGCATTTAAATATTTAATTTCTTTGGAAGCGTAGGGATAAATTTTAATTTCCTTTTTAATAGATTTTCTAGCCTCTTTCAATTTTTCTTCACTATCTATCTTTTCTCCTTTTTTAATTACTATTTTTCCGCTCTTGGCTTTTACGTTTTCCGCTGCTATCCTGTTTTTTAATTCAGATGAATTAACAGGCATTTTATTTTTAATCACTCGGTAAGGAGTTTCAATAAACCCGTATTTATTTACTCTGGCATAGCAAGACAGATGGCCCACTAAGCCGATATTCGGACCTTCCGGGGTTTGCACCGGACAAATCCGCCCGTAATGGGAAGAATGCACATCGCGCACTTCAAAACCGGCCCTTTCACGAGTCAAGCCTCCCGGGCCCATAGCGCTTAATCTTCGCTTGTGTTCTAATTCAGCCAGGGGATTCACTTGATCCATGAACTGAGAGAGCTGAGAAGAAGAAAAAAATTCTTTAATAGATGCTACTACCGGCCGAGGATTAATCAACTGGCCAGGCATAACCGTCTCAATCTCAGAAGTGCTCATCCTGTCTTTTATATTTCGAGTCATGCGCACCAAGCCTACCCTGATTCGATTTTGGACTAACTCGCCCATGCTTCTCAGCCTTCGGCATCCCAAATGGTCGATATCATCCGGTTGCGCCATTGGATCATTGTTGAGATTTATAATTTCTTTTATTACTGCTACTAGCTCTTCTTTATTAAGTATTCGATTTTCCTCTTTTTTTTCATCTTTATCGATATTGAGCCGCATATTTAAGCGATAACGCCCGACTTCCCCAAAATCATAACGGGAAAAATTAAAAAAAGTGCTGTCTATCATTTGCTTGGCATTTTCTTCAGTCGCCAAATCGCCAGGCCTTAATCTTTTATAAATTTCTTTATAGGCTTCACCGGCTGTCTTGGTGGTATCCTTCTCCAGTGTCTGTTTTATCATTGAAATCTCGCCGTTGTCCGCCTCTTTAAATTCTTTTAAAATTTCTTCATCTTTTCCCATTCCAAAAATTCTCAGCAATGAGGTAACTGCTATTTTTCTTCGGCGGTCAATTTTGGCCCAAATCGCCCCGTCCATATCAGTTTCCATTTCTAGCCAAGCGCCTCGATTAGGAATTATTTTTGCGCCAAAAAGCTTTCTACCTTTCTGGTAATCCATGGTAAAAAAGACCCCGGGACTTCGAATCAGCTGGGAAACCACTACTCGCTCTACACCATTTACAATAAAAATTCCCCTATCTAACATTAAGGGAAAATCAGCTAAGAATATTTCCTGCTCGCGAACCTCGCCGGTTTTTTTAATCAAAAGAGAAGCCTTCACTCGCAAGGGTGATTCGTAAGATATATTTTTGCTTTTGGCTACGTTAGCATCGAATTTTGGTTCATCTAGATAGTAATCTTTAAAAGTCAGCTCCATTTCCTTGCCAGTAAAATCAGTAACTGGATTTATCTCGTCTAAAATTTCTCGCAATCCTTCTTCCAGCAGCCATTTATAAGAATTTTTTTGCAGTTCGATTAAATTCGGGAGAGAAACCATTGTCTGATTGTCAAAAAATTTTCTTTTTGAAAGGCTGGAATGGGAACTAAAATTTGATTTCACTGTTAACTTTTTCTCTGAAGGCATAGGCTTTGAATTATTTATTTAAAAATTTAAAGGATTTTCTCCGCCTTAATTTTATAGGGAATGAACAATTTTATTCCAAGCAAAAAAATATAAACTGGCGGAATTCCGCATTTGAATTTGCGGTATTTTCTATTTTAAAAAGTAATTAAACAACAGCAAAACTCTCAGCTTCGCTGATTTTTTTAAGCTTTTATTATGACTAATTGCAAATTTTTATCATCATTAAATTTTGCTAAGTATCCCCGAATTACGGAGAAAGCAATTCATAATGTAAATGTATTCTTTATTCTAATTATTTTCTATAATTTGTCAAGTAATAATTGGAAATCCTGGAAACCGCGGCAGAAATTCGAGAAGAAGAATAACTGGATTGGCCACTTTCAATGGCTACTTCCTCCAATTGATTTTTTTTAATATTATTTTTTTGCAGCAACTCGTCAATTTTTTTCAATAAAGTAACAGACAAATTATTCTCGTCTTCCCATTCAGACTCGTCTAATTTTTTATTTTCTTTCAGTAAAATCATTCTTATGTTCGGGTGGTCAATCTTTATTTTAATCTGGTACATTATTATTGGCTTATTATGTTCTAACTTTAAACTCTTTTTCAATAATTTCTAGCACTGAAAAATTATATCTAAATTTATCAGGATTTTTTAAAAATTTGCCTCTCTTTTTTCTTTTTTTAATTATAAGCCTTGGCATCAATAAGGCTTGGATAATTTTCCTGTGATAATTCTTAACAAAACGCTTCTGTTTTTACTTGGCTCTTATTTTTAAACATTTATTTTTAATAAAAAAATGTCCAAGATATTTCTCATTCTTTATGGCAATAAGAAATATAAAATATCTTTAGAGTAAGAGGCCATCCTCAGCTTGAAAGCCTGCAATGCTAATTAATGCTAATTCGAGCGGGATACCGGAATCGAACCGGCGTATTCAGCTTGGAAGGCTGATGTAATAACCACTATACTAATCCCGCAAAAGATTATATTATTTTCCTTATTAAAATGATTTTTTATTCAGTTTTTATAATTTACAATTTATATTCTATATTCCATAACCCATGCTTCATGATTCCCGCCAAGAGCGGACCAGCCTCTGGCTGGCATAATTCTTGTTATAATTTAGCAATTCAACAATGCAACAATATAACAATTTCAATAAACAAATCTTACCAAATAAATTTAAAAAACTCAAGCCTTTTATCTCTCTTTTTTACAAAAATCTGCTTTGCATTGAAATCAAAACGAGGATTGATAAAAGGTTTTTCTGCTCCGAGGTGCCGAACCTGGCCCCAAACGGTGCCAAACCTCGTCTAAAGTAATATTTTTGATTAACGGACAAACATTCAAAAGAGATTAGAAACGGCTTAGCGATCTTTCTGCCAAGCCGTTTAATTTAATCTTTTCATTTCTTCTTTTTTCCTTCTTCCTAAAATTTGTCTGGATTTTCTGTTTTTCCCGCCGGCTTTTCATATCTTTCTTTCTTTTTAATGAAAAGAATTAAACAGGAAAATACTGCCAGAAAAACCAAAAAACCGATGGTTTTAACTAGCATGGGAATTTCTCCGAAACCTTCCATTTTCCCCACCTCCTTTTTTATTTTATTCTTAATCTTTACCCAAAAATTGTCAACTTATTATTTTATCTATATAAAAAAACCGGATGTTGCTCAAATAAGAGAACATCCGGTGTTTGACCGCCGCC